>JANYLA010000040.1 GCA_025361485.1 Bacteroidales bacterium | reverse complement strand
AGGTTCGAATCCTGCTCTCCCCACAATTTTTTTATCGTTTTTTGAAAGTTGAATGCAGTAGTTGTCTAAATTTTTAAAGAGATGATTTTAAATAATCAAAACTACTGAATTAACAGCAAAAAACATCAACTTATAAGCGGGAGTAGCTCAGTCGGTAGAGCATCAGCCTTCCAAGCTGAGGGTCGCGGGTTCGAGTCTCGTCTCCCGCTCTGTCTATAAGCCGATGTAGCTCAGGGGTAGAGCACTTCCTTGGTAAGGAAGGGGTCATGAGTTCAATTCTCATCATTGGCTCAAATTTTTTTAACAACGAACGTCAAATTTTTAAAATTATAATTATAAATTAATATCTGGAGTTATGGCAAAAGAAAAATTTGATAGGTCGAAACCACACGTAAACATCGGAACCATTGGTCACGTAGATCATGGTAAGACCACTCTTACTGCAGCTATTACAAAAATTCTTGCAGAAAAAGGACTTTCCGAATATCGTTCATTCGATTCTATCGACAATGCTCCTGAAGAGAAGGAGAGAGGTATTACCATTAATACCGCCCACGTTGAATACTCAACTGCTAATCGTCACTATGCTCACGTAGACTGTCCAGGTCACGCTGACTATGTTAAGAATATGGTTACAGGTGCTGCTCAAATGGACGGTGCAATCATTGTAGTTGCGGCTACTGATGGTCCTATGCCACAAACCCGTGAGCACATCCTACTTGCTCGTCAGGTAAACGTTCCGTATCTGGTAGTTTTTCTAAACAAATGCGATTCAGTTGACGATCCTGAAATGCTTGAGCTTGTTGAAATGGAAGTTCGCGAACTTTTAACATTCTATAAATTCGATGGCGATAATGCTCCTGTTATTCGTGGCTCAGCTCTTGGCGCTCTTAATGGAGAACAAGTTTGGGTTGACAAGGTAATGGAGTTAATGGATGCTGTTGATTCTTATATTCCAATTCCTCCACGTGATATCGACAAACCATTCTTAATGCCAGTTGAGGACGTATTCTCAATCACAGGTCGTGGTACTGTTGCTACAGGTAGAATTGAAACTGGTATTATCTTAACCAGTGAGGAAATTGAAATCGTTGGTTTAGGTGCTGAGAAGAAAAAATCAGTGGTAACTGGCGTTGAAATGTTCCGTAAGATTCTTGATAGAGGTGAAGCTGGCGATAACGTAGGTCTTCTACTTCGTGGTGTTGATAAGAATGAGATTAAACGTGGTCAAGTACTTGCTAAACCAGGTTCAATTACTCCTCACACCAAATTCAAAGCTGAGGTTTACGTATTGAAAAAAGAGGAAGGTGGACGTCACACACCATTCCATAATAACTATCGTCCTCAGTTCTATTTACGTACTCTTGATATTACAGGTGAGATTCAACTTCCAGAAGGTGTTGAAATGGTTATGCCAGGGGATAACGTAACTGTTACCGTTAACCTCATTTATCCTGTAGCTATGAGCCAAGGTCTTCGTTTTGCAATTCGCGAAGGTGGTCGTACCGTAGGTGCTGGTCAGGTTATTCAAGTATTAGAATAATTTAAATATATTAAATATAAGATTGATCCCTCATGGGATCAATCTTTGCCTACGGGTGTAGCTCAGTTGGTAGAGCATCGGTCTCCAAAACCGAGTGTCGGGCGTTCGAGTCGCTCCTCCCGTGCAGAAAAATATCCACATATGAAAATAGTAGAATATCTAAACGAAACATATAGTGAACTTGTTCATAAGGTTTCGTGGCCAACGTGGAAAGATCTTCAATCTAGCGCATTAATAGCAATGATTGCTTCCCTATTGATCGCAGTGGTTGTGTTCCTCATGGACATCAGCTTTCAGACTATAATGGATTTTATTTACAAGTTGCTTTATTAATTTTTAGGAATTGACGACAATGGAAGAGAATGTAAAGAAATGGTATGTTCTTCGAGCCATTGGTGGGAAAGAAAAAAAGGTAAAAGAGTATGTTGATAACGAGGTTACCCGTTTAAAACTTCACGATTTTATCTCTCAAGTTCTTATTCCTACTGAGAAGGTTTACCAAATACGTAACGGTAAAAAAATCAGCAAGGAGAGAATTTTCTATCCCGGTTATGTTCTTATCGAAGCAAATCTTGTGGGTGAAATACCTCATATTTTGAAAGATATTCCTAATGTTATTGGCTTTTTAGGTGATCCTAAAACAAACGATCCAATCCCATTACGTACCTCTGAAGTGAATCGCATCTTAGGTAAGGTTGATGAGTTGGCTGGTAACGAGGAAGAACTCAATGTTCCATTTTATGTAGGTGAAACGGTGAAAGTTATCGATGGTCCTTTTAACTCATTCTCCGGAGTAATTGAAGAAGTGAACGAGGAAAAAAAGAAGCTGAAGGTTATGGTGAAAATCTTCGGCCGAAAAACTCCATTGGAGTTAAGTTTTATGCAAGTAGAAAAGGAATAAAAACTTAAGAGCTAAAGCATTATGGCTAAGGAAGTTGCTGGATTAATTAAACTCCAGATCAAGGGAGGTGCTGCTAACCCATCACCACCCGTAGGTCCCGCTCTCGGCTCGAAAGGGGTCAACATCATGGAGTTCTGCAAACAATTCAATGCAAGAACTCAAACTCAGGCTGGAAAAGTTCTTCCAGTTGTGATAACTGTGTATGGCGATAAATCGTTTGATTTTATTGTTAAAACCCCTCCGGTGGCCGTTCAACTGTTAGAAGTTTCGAAACAGAAGTCCGGTTCCGCAGAGCCTAATCGTATCAAGATTGCAACAGTTACCTGGGAACAGGTACAGGAAATTGCAAAGGATAAAATGCCCGATCTGAACTGCTTCACTTTGGAGTCAGCGATGAAGATGGTAGCAGGAACTGCCCGTAGTATGGGTATAACTGTAACCGGTAATAATCCGGGTAATTAACCTCTAACCTCTATTGCGCAATGACTAAACTGACTAAGAACAGGAAGCTTGCTCTGTCAAAATTTGAAGCCGAAAAGCAATACCGGCTTGTTGAAGCAGCTAACCTTTTAAAGGATATTACTACGACTAAGTTTGATTCATCAGTTGACTTGGATATACGCCTTGGCGTTGACCCTCGTAAAGCGAATCAAATGGTACGTGGTGTTGTTACCCTTCCTCATGGAACAGGTAAAGTAACCCGCGTGTTAGTGCTATGTACTCCCGATAAAGAAGAAGCTGCCCGTCAAGCAGGTGCAGATTATGTTGGACTAGATGATTTTATCGAGAAGATAAAAGGTGGTTGGACAGATATTGATGTTATCATCACTATGCCAACCGTAATGGCCAAAGTGGGTGCACTTGGCCGAGTTCTAGGACCACGTGGTTTGATGCCAAACCCCAAAAGTGGTACAGTTACCATGGATGTGGACAAGGCTGTAAAAGAGGTAAAACAGGGTAAGATTGACTTCAAGGTTGATAAGTTTGGAATAATCCACTCATCAATCGGGAAGGTTTCATTCGCTCCGGAACAGTTAGTCGATAATGCTCACGAGTTTATTAATACAATTCTTAAACTCAAACCATCGTCAGCGAAAGGTACTTACGTTAAAAGCGTATACATTTCAACCACAATGAGTCCTGGGCTTCAAATCGATCCTAAATCAGTCTCCGAGACGAACTAATAACCTTATTACAGACCCAATAGTACTATGAGAAGGGAAGATAAAAATTTATTAATCGATAAGCTTGCCGAGCAGATTAATCAATACCCACACTTTTATCTCACAGATATTTCCGAATTGAATGCTGAAGTAACTAGCAAACTACGTAGGAAATGTTTTGAAAAGCAGATTGAGTTGGTAGTGGTTAAAAATACTCTATTTATTAAGGCGTTAGAGCGAAGTGGAAAATCAGATTTTTCAGAGCTTTACGACTCAATTAAAGGGTCAACATCTGTAATGTTTACCGAAACCGGTAACGTTCCAGCAAAGCTTATCAAGGAATTCCGTAGGAAGAATCCTAAACCCTTATTGAAGGCCGCTTTTGTAGAAGAATCAATATATGTAGGTGAAAATCAACTTGAAGCACTCGTTAGCCTTAAGAGCAAGAATGAACTTGTTGCTGACGTTATTGCTATGTTGCAATCGCCTGCTAAAAATGTTATATCTTCATTACAATCAGGTCGTAACATTCTTGCAGGTGTTGTTAAAACACTATCAGAAAAAGAACAATAATTTTAGTTTGGAAATAATTTAAACTCTAAGGAAAAATGGCAGATCTTAAGAAATTTGCAGAAGATTTAGTTAACCTCTCCGTTAAGGACGTAAATGAGCTTGCTAAAATTCTAAAAGACGAATATGGCATTGAGCCAGCTGCTGCAGCTGTTGCTGTTGCTGCTGCTCCAGCTGCTGAAGCGGTTGTTGCTGAGAAATCAACATTCGACGTAATTTTAAAATCAGCAGGTGGCACTAAATTACAAGTTGTAAAACTTGTTAAAGAGCTAACTGGTCTTGGTTTAAAAGAAGCTAAAGATTTAGTTGACGCTGCTCCAAAGGCTGTTAAAGAAGGCGTTTCTAAAGAAGAAGCACAATCTCTCAAAGCACAACTCGAAGAGGCAGGAGCAGAAGTTGAACTTAAATAGCGAAAGCCTGATATAAGTATTTAGAGGTTTAGAATCTATTTAATAGATTCTAAGCCTTTTTATTGTTTTGATTATCGGTTCAACTAATTCGATCAACAATGTTCCCAGATACTAAAAGAATTTGCTTCGCTAAAGCTGAATCCCCTATTAGGTATCCCGATTTTCTCGAGATACAACTTCAATCTTTCGAAGAGTTTTTCCAACTTGGAACCTCTCCAGAAGATCGTAAAAGAGAAGGGTTATTCAAGGTTTTTGGCGAAAATTTCCCTATTACAGATACCCGTAATAACTTTGTACTCGAGTTTCTCGACTACTATATTGACCCACCTCGATACGCCATTGAGGAGTGTCTTGAGCGCGGTTTAACCTTTAGTGTTCCACTTAAGGCTAAACTAAAACTGTATTGTACCGATCCCGAACACGAGGATTTTGATACCGTTGTTCAGGATGTTTATTTGGGGACTATACCTTACATGACCCCAAGAGGAACATTTGTTATAAATGGTGCCGAGAGAGTTGTTGTTTCTCAGCTGCACCGTTCGCCAGGTGTTTTCTTCGGTCAAAGCGTACATGCTAACGGCACTAAACTTTATTCTGCACGTATTATCCCGTTCAAGGGTTCGTGGATTGAGTTTGCTACCGACATTAACAATGTGATGTATGCTTATATCGATCGTAAAAAGAAATTACCTGTAACCACTCTGCTTAGAGCTATTGGTTACGAAAGTGATAAGAACATTCTTGAGATATTTAATCTTGCCGATGAAATTAAAGTTTCAAAAGCTAACCTTAAGAAGTGTGTAGGTCAAAGACTTGCTGCACGGGTTCTTAAAACATGGGTTGAGGATTTCGTTGATGAGGATACCGGAGAAGTAGTATCCATTGAACGAAATGAGATTATTCTTGACCGTGAGACTATTCTTGAAAACGACCATATCGATGATATCGTTGATTCAGGAACTAAGTCCATACTTTTGCATAAAGAAAATCAGAGCATTTCAGATTACGCCATTATTTATAATACACTTCAGAAAGACCCCTGTAACTCTGAAAAAGAGGCAGTGGTTCATATCTATCGCCAGCTAAGGAACTCGGAACCACCCGATGAGGCTACTGCTCGCGATGTGATTGACAAACTTTTCTTTTCTGATAAACGCTACGATCTTGGTGAAGTGGGTCGTTATCGTATCAACAAGAAGCTTAACCTATCCACAGCAATGGATACTAAGGTTCTAACCAGAGAAGATATTATTGAAATTATCAAGTACCTGATTGAACTTATCAACTCAAAAGCTGATGTTGATGATATCGATCACTTGAGTAACCGTCGTGTTCGCACAGTTGGAGAGCAACTTGCAGGTCAATTTAGCGTTGGTTTAGCTCGTATGGCAAGAACAATCCGTGAAAGGATGAATGTTCGCGACAACGAGGTGTTTACTCCAATTGATTTAATTAACTCGAAGACTCTATCATCGGTTATCAACTCATTCTTTGGTACTAACCAGCTTTCACAGTTCATGGATCAAACCAACCCTCTTGCGGAGATGACTCACAAACGTCGTTTGTCAGCACTAGGACCAGGCGGTTTGTCACGTGAGCGTGCAGGTTTTGAGGTACGTGACGTTCACTATACACACTACGGACGTTTATGCCCTATTGAAACCCCTGAGGGACCTAACATTGGTCTTATTTCATCGCTTTGCGTTTTTGCTAAGATTAACAAACTAGGTTTTATCGAAACCCCTTATCGTAAAGTTGATAATGGAAAGGTGGGAATGACCAAAGAGGATGTTATCTACCTGAGCGCAGAGGAAGAGGAAGCAAAGATTATTGCGCAAGCAAATGCTACTCTTGACGATGAGGGTAATTTCACAAATTCTAAGATTAAATCTCGCTACGAAGGCGACTTTCCTCTTGCTGAAAGAGAAAATATCGACTTAATGGATATTGCTCCAAATCAGATTGCTTCAATTGCAGCATCACTTATTCCTTTCCTTGAGCACGACGATGCAAACCGTGCGTTGATGGGATCGAATATGATGCGTCAGGCTGTACCACTATTACAACCTGAAGATCCAATTGTAGGCACTGGTCTTGAAGGTCCAGTAGTTAGCGATAGCCGTGTTCAAGTTGTTGCTGAAGAGGACGGAACAGTTGAATACGTTGATGCTGAAGAAATTGTAGTAAGATACAATAGAACTGAAGAGGAACGATTTGTTAGCTTTAACCCTGAGGTTAAACGTTACAAATTACCTAAGTTCAAGAAAACTAACCAAAGTACCTGTATCAACCTAAAACCAATGGTTGAAAAGGGACAAGAGGTTAAAAAAGGACAAATTCTTACCGAAGGTTATGGCACAAAGCAGGGAGAACTTGCTCTTGGTCGCAACCTAAAGGTGGCATTCATGCCTTGGAAAGGTTACAACTTTGAGGATGCTATCGTAATCAGCGAACGTTTAGTACGCGACGATATTTTTACATCAATCCATATCGATGAGTATACTCTCGAAGTTAGAGATACTAAGAGAGGCTTAGAAGAATTAACAGCTGACATACCAAACGTTTCAGAAGAGGCTACAAAAGATCTTGATGAAAATGGTATGATTCGTATTGGAGCAAATGTTGCTCCTGGCGATATTCTTATTGGTAAGATTACTCCAAAAGGTGAATCTGATCCAACACCGGAAGAGAAACTTTTAAGAGCAATCTTCGGAGATAAAGCTGGTGACGTAAAGGATGCATCTCTTAAGGCATCTCCATCTTTACATGGTGTTGTAATCGATAAAATGTTGTTCTCTCGTTCAGTAAAGGATCCAAAGAAAGGTAAGGTTACTGAGAAGAATCTTTTGGCTAAAATTGACGAGGAGTTCGAAAATGTTGCAAGTGAACTATTCGACAGATTGGTTGATAAACTTTTCTTCATAGTAAACGGAAAAACCTCACAGGGTGTTTATGATAACTTCGAAGGTGAAATCATTCCACGTGGAGTTAAGTTTACTCATAAGATGTTAGTTGAGATTGACTACAAAAATGTTAATCCTAACAAGTGGACAACTGATAAGAAGAAAAACGATACAATCAGAGCGATTATCCATAATTACATACTCAAATGGAAAGAGTATGATGCTGAATACAAGCGGAAAAAGTTTAATATCACCATCGGTGATGAGCTTCCAGCAGGTATTGTTCAGCTTGCCAAAGTTTACATTGCTAAAAAGC
Source organism: Bacteroidales bacterium (assembly GCA_025361485.1). Lineage (GTDB taxonomy): Bacteria > Bacteroidota > Bacteroidia > Bacteroidales > Tenuifilaceae > UBA8529. The sequence goes on along the minus strand of JANYLA010000040.1, from coordinate 42,511 downwards.
GCAAGGTAAAGGTTGGTGATAAAATGGCTGGTCGTCACGGTAATAAAGGTATTGTTGCTAGGATTGTTCGTGATGAGGATATGCCATACTTAGAGAACGGTACTACTGTAGATATCGTACTCAACCCGCTTGGCGTGCCTTCACGTATGAACCTTGGACAGATTTACGAAACCGTTCTTGGTTGGGCAGGTAAAGAGTTAGGTGTTAAATTCAGCACCCATATTTTTGATGGCGCAACACTAGAAGATATTTGTGATTACACTGATAAAGCAGGGATTCCACGTTTTGGAAAAACTTACTTATATGATGGTGGTACTGGCGAAAGATTCGATCAACCGGCTACAGTTGGTATGATCTATATGCTTAAGCTGGGTCACATGGTAGATGATAAGATGCATGCACGTTCTATTGGTCCTTACTCACTAATCACACAGCAACCACTTGGCGGTAAAGCACAGTTCGGTGGTCAGCGTTTTGGTGAAATGGAGGTTTGGGCACTTGAAGCATTCGGTGCAGCTCATATTCTACAAGAGATACTTACAATTAAGTCCGATGACGTAGTTGGGCGTGCTAAAGCATACGAATCAATTGTGAAAGGTGAAGCAATGCCTCAACCCGGTATCCCCGAGTCGTTGAATGTTCTCCTACACGAACTTCGTGGCTTAGGATTAAGTGTTAATCTTGAATAGCATGATTTGCTGAACATTTTGCCATTGTTAAATGAATGGCTATAAATGCAAAACTTAACTTATTAACAATCAGATTATGTCGTTCAGAAGGGAAAATAAGGTTAAAAGCAACTTTACAAAGATAACAATCAGCCTCTCTTCACCTGAAGAGGTGCTAGAACGCTCTAGTGGTGAGGTGCTAAAACCTGAAACCATCAATTATAGAACATACAAACCTGAACGTGACGGTTTATTCTGTGAAAGAATTTTCGGTCCTGTAAAAGATTACGAATGCCATTGCGGTAAATACAAACGTATCCGTTATAAGGGTATCGTTTGCGACCGTTGCGGTGTTGAAGTAACCGAAAAGAAAGTTCGTCGCGAAAGGATGGGACACATCAACCTTGTGGTTCCTGTGGCTCATATTTGGTATTTCCGCTCTTTGCCCAATAAGATTGGATACCTTTTAGGTTTGCCATCAAAAAAACTTGATATCGTTATATATTACGAGCGTTATGTTGTTATTAACGCAGGTATTAAGGCTGCCGATGGAGTAAAGTATCTCGACTTCCTTACAGAAGAAGAATACCTTGATATTTTGGAAACACTACCTAAAGAGAATCAACATCTTGATGATAGCGATCCAAATAAATTTATTGCAGGGATGGGAGCAGATGCGTTATTTACGCTTCTTTCACGCCTAAAACTCGATGATCTTTCATACGATCTTCGTAACCGCGCAAATACAGAAACTTCGCAGCAAAGAAAAAATGAGGCTCTTAAGAGACTTAACGTTGTTGAAGCTTTCCGTGAATCTACTCAGGTTAACAAACCTGAATGGATGATACTAAAAGTTATTCCAGTAATTCCACCCGAACTCCGTCCGTTAGTTCCGCTAGATGGAGGTAGGTTTGCAACTTCAGATCTAAACGATTTATATCGTAGGGTAATTATCAGAAATAATCGTTTAAAAAGACTTATTGAGATCAAAGCACCTGAGGTGATTCTCCGTAACGAGAAACGTATGCTTCAGGAGTCCGTTGACTCTTTATTCGATAACTCACGTAAGGCTAATGCTGTTAAAACTGATGCAAATCGTCCATTGAAATCATTAAGCGATAGCTTAAAGGGTAAACAAGGACGTTTCCGTCAGAACTTACTCGGTAAACGCGTTGACTACTCAGCACGTTCGGTAATCGTCGTTGGTCCAGAGCTAAAGATGCACGAATGCGGTATACCAAAGGATATGGCTGCAGAGCTATATAAACCATTTGTTATCCGTAAGTTAATTGAGCGTGGTATCGTTAAAACTGTAAAGTCAGCTAAGAAGATTGTAGATCGTAAGGATCCCGTAGTTTGGGATATTCTTGAGAACGTATTAAAAGGACATCCAGTTCTTCTTAACCGTGCTCCTACGCTTCACAGATTAGGTATTCAGGCATTCCAACCAAAACTTATCGAAGGTAAAGCGATTCAGCTACACCCACTTTCATGTACAGCGTTCAACGCTGACTTTGACGGTGACCAGATGGCTGTTCACTTACCTCTTGGTAACGAGGCGATTCTTGAGGCTCAACTTTTGATGCTTGGATCGCATAACATTCTTAACCCTGCAAACGGTGCACCTATCACTGTACCTTCACAGGACATGGTTTTGGGTCTTTACTATATCACAAAAGCGCGTAAAAATGCTAAAGGCGAAGGTTTAAGATTCTATTCTCCAGAGGAAGCAATTATTGCTTACAATGAAAAGGCTGCTGACCTTCATGCAATTGTTAAACTTCGTAAAGCGAAGGTTAACGAGGATGGTAGCGTAGGCTATGATTATATCGATACAACCATTGGTCGGATTATTTTCAATCAATCGGTTCCAAAGGAGATTGGATATATCAACGATATTCTTACCAAGAAATCGCTTCGCGATATTATCGGTAAGGTTTTGAAAAAAGCGGGAACTGCAGTTACTGCCCAATTCCTTGATGATATTAAGGACTTAGGTTACTTTATGGCGTTTAAGGGTGGATTATCATTCAACCTTGATGATGTAATTATTCCTAAGGAAAAGGCTGAACTTGTTGATGAGGGCTATGCCCAAGTTGATGAGGTTATGGCTAACTATAACATGGGTCTAATAACCAATAACGAGCGTTACAATCAGATTATTGATATTTGGACACATACCAATGCGAAACTTACACTAATCCTTATGAAAAAACTTTCTGAGGATAATCAAGGTTTCAACTCGGTATACATGATGCTTGATTCAGGGGCTCGTGGATCTAAAGAGCAGATTCGTCAGCTCTGCGGTATGCGTGGTCTTATGGCTAAACCACAAAAATCAGGTTCAACAGGAAGTGAGATTATTGAAAACCCAATCCTTTCAAACTTTAAAGAGGGGCTATCGGTTCTTGAGTACTTTATCTCAACCCACGGTGCTCGTAAAGGTCTTGCCGATACAGCGTTGAAAACTGCTGACGCAGGTTATCTAACCCGACGTTTGGTTGATGTATCGCAGGATGTTATTATTACTGAGATTGATTGTGGAACTCTTCGTGGATTGATTGCAACTGCAATCAAGAAGAATGAAGAGGTTGTAGAAACGCTATATGAGCGTATTTTAGGACGTACAACCGTTCACGATATTTACCATCCTTTAACTGGAGAATTAATTACTGCATCTGGCGAAGAGCTAACTGAAGAGATTTCGAGAGAAATTGAAAACTCTCCAATAGAGCAAGTAGAAATACGTTCAGTATTAACCTGCGAATCGAAAAAAGGGGTTTGTGCTAAGTGTTACGGTCGTAACCTTGCTACGGGTAGAATGGTTCAGATTGGCGAGGCTACAGGTGTTATTGCTGCTCAGAGTATTGGTGAGCCAGGTACACAGCTTACGCTTAGAACCTTCCACGTTGGGGGTACTGCATCGAATATCATTGCCGACTCAAAAATCGTTGCACGATTTGAAGGTAAAGCAGAAATTGAAGAGCTTAAAACCGTTGAGCGTACCGATGAGAATGGTGAAAAATATCTAATTGTTATTGGGCGCTTAGCCGAGATGCGTGTTATCGATAGAAATACCGGAATCAATCTCTCTACCCATACCATCCCTTACGGTTCTAAACTATACATAAACAATAACGATAACGTTACAAAAGGTCAGCTAATCTGCGAATGGGATCCTTGGAATGCAGTTATTATCTCTGAATCTGTTGGTACTGTTGAGTTCGATTCAGTGGTAAAAGATGTAACATTCAAGGAGGAATCCGATGAGCAGACAGGTTATCGCGAGAAAGTAATTATTGACTCTCGTGATAAGACGAAGAACCCAATGATTAAGATTCTTGATAGTAAAGGCGAAGTTTTCCGTTCATACAACCTACCAGTATCAGCACATATCGTTGTTGATGATGCGAAGAAAGTTAAAGCGGGCGATATCCTTGCTAAGATTCCAAGAGCAATGGGTAAATCGGGCGATATCACTGGTGGTCTTCCTCGTGTAACCGAGCTATTTGAGGCTCGTAATCCTTCGAATCCTGCTGTTGTATCTGAGATTGATGGAGAAGTATCATTCGGTAAAATTAAGCGTGGTAACAGAGAGATAATCGTTACCTCAAAAACGGGTGAGGTTAAGAAGTACCTTGTTCAGCTTTCTAAGCAAATTCTTGTTCAGGAGAATGACTATGTGAAAGCAGGTATTCCACTTTCAGATGGTGCTATTACTCCTTCAGATATCCTAGCAATTAAAGGACCTACAAAGGTTCAAGAGTATATTGTAAACGAGGTTCAAGAGGTTTACCGTATGCAGGGTGTGAAAATCAACGATAAGCATTTTGAAATTATCGTTCGTCAGATGATGCGTAAGGTTGAGATTGAGGATCCAGGCGATACACGTTTCCTTGAACGTCAAATTGTTGACAAGTGGGACTTCATGGATGAGAATGATTGGATTTTCGATAAGAAGATTGTTATCGAATCAGGTGATTCACCAGTTGTTCGACCCGGAATGATAATCACTGCACGTAAATTGCGTGATTTGAACTCTGTTCTAAAACGGAAAGATTTGGCGCTGATTATTGCTCGTGATGCTGTTCCTGCAACTTCAAGTCAGGTGCTTCAGGGTATTACTAGAGCTTCATTACAAACCAGCAGCTTTATGTCAGCCGCTTCATTCCAAGAAACAACAAAGGTTCTTAACGAAGCTGCAATACGTGGAAAAGTAGATTATTTAGACGGTCTAAAAGAGAACGTTATTTGCGGTCACTTAATTCCTGCAGGTACTGGTTTACGTGAATTTAACAATTTGGTAGTTTTCTCGAAAGAGGAGCAAGATCCAACACCCCACATGAGCCATGCTCTTGTTGTTGAAGAGGAAGAGGACTAAACCAAAGCTATAATATTAAAGAAAGGCTGCACAATTGCAGCCTTTCTTTTTTTATCCTTTTGCAGAAATCCCATTCAAGTTTTATACCTTTACTAAAATTTAAAATATAAAATTATGTCAGATAAAAACAACCCAATCAATATTGAGATTAACGATGAAATTGCTCAAGGAACTTACTCTAACCTTGCAGTGATTACTCATTCAGCATCTGAATTTATTGTAGATTTTGTTCGAATTATGCCTGGTATGCCTAAGGCTCAGGTTAAATCTAGAATTATTCTCACGCCTGATCATGCAAAGCGATTACTTTTAGCACTTCAAGACAATGTTTCAAAGTTCGAATCAACGCATGGAACCATAAAACTTGCGGAGGGTGGTGGCGCACCTAATTTCCCAATTAATTTTGGCGGAATGGGTGGCGAAGCCTAACCATTAATTTTGTTTGAACCTTTTAATGCCGAATTTATTTCGGCATTTGTGTTTTGTATTGGTTGTTTGATAAAAAAACTTAGAATCTTTATTATTGAGGTATACTTGAAATTATATTAACTTACAAGCATGCAAGTTCGATTGCTTAAATATAGCGATAAACGTTTTATATCTCTAACAGATTGTTTAAATGGAGTTAGTGAGCGCTTTACCGTTGAGTCGTTACATAAACTGCGTTTAACTATCAAAAAACTTTATGCATTAGTTGGAATCCTTCGCTATAATGAGGAAGTACCTGTTCTTAAAAATGAATTAAATATAATAGATCAAGTTTATATCAAATCAGGCTTTCTTCGTGATAATCAGGTTAAGATTGAACTTCTTAATAAATATCAGGATAGTATAGGGGAGGAGGTTGATTGCATTGTTAAACGGCTCAAGATTGATAATAAAAAATATAAAGGAAATGTAAGGCTTAAGATCAAAAAGATTAACCAATTTGATCTGGTATTGCTTAACCAAAGGATTGATAATACCATTGAAGCATTGAGCGATTCTTCTATTGAAAATATTCTTCATAAAAAGGCAAATGAGCTATTCGATCAGATGAGTCTTATTATTAAGAATAACCCTAACGAAAAAGCGTTACATCGCATTCGAATAAAGATGAAGGAGTTAATCTATACGCTATCAATTATTAATAAGGGAGGAGGAGTTTCAAGTTTTGATTTAACAATCATTACTTATCTGAAAAAAGTACAATTACGCATTGGGGAATGGCATGATTTGAAAGTATTAATAGATGATGTCAATAGTTTAAAAGGGGAATCTACTAATTTGATAAAGGCTATTGAATTTGATGAACAGACTAAACTAAAAATTGTACTGGATGAGTTAAATCGATTTGAAGAAATGTATTTAAAAGGAAAGAAAAATGGGAAGTTAGGACTTCCCATTTTTTGAAATCAACACATCATTTAAACCTATTGATTTTCCATATCCCCATTGTTCATATCCTCCATCTTTGAATCGCGGCGTTGCTTGTAATCGTTGATTCGGTATGAGAAACCTAGGAATACAATCTGACTTTCATGTCTATTTTCCGAGTATGAAGTATAACCTGTACCCCAGGAATTTGTTCTAGATATCCTAGAGTTAAAGATATCACTCACCCTTAACGTTATTGTTCCCTTTTTTTTCATAACCATGTAGCGTAACCCAAGATCTACTGAGTACATCTCTTTAGTTTTCCCTTGGCTTCCACCGCCACCACCTCCCATTGGGCCATGTCCTCCACCGCCACCAATACCGGTAATAACAGGGCTGCGATAATTTCCGTTAATTTGAATTTCACAGTTTTTGCCAATACTAAAAGAAGAGGTAGCTTTTGCAGTCCAGCTGTTGCTTTCACTTTTCTTTTCATCCACACTCTTATCGATAATCTTAGCTTGGAAATAGCTGAAATTTCCGTTTACTCTCCACCAACTTGTAAGTTTTTGATTTACAATAAATTCAGTACCAAGAGTGTAGCCGCCATTTAGGTTTCTAGGGATGGAGACAAGTACATCTCCAGATTTAGTTGTATTTTGAGCAATCAAATTAGTTCTATGTCTGTAAAAAATTGTACTGGTTATGTTTGTTTTAGGTAAAGTAAGTGTATGCCCTAATTCATAAGAATCTGTAAATTCAGGCTCTAACTTGGGATTGCCATAGCTTACATTATAAGGATCTTCCATATTCTTAAATGGGTTCAAATCCCTTCCTGAGGGTCTATTTACTCTTCGGCTGTATGATAATTGAAGAGCATTTACTTTATTTATATCCCACTTAACGTGAGCACTAGGAAAAATATTAAAGAACGAAGCTTTTACTAAATCATTTGTTGTTCGTTGATCTGCATTTTTAAGTTGATCTTCAATTCGTACACCACCTTGATAGCTCAATGCACCTACAGTGTTTGAATATATTGCGTAACCGGCATATACTTGATCAGTTAAAACAAATCGGTTAGAAACAACATTGTTCTGTACCCACGGATCAGTGACCAGATTGCGTTCATTTAAAATATAATTGGCATCCGATTTTCTTATAATCCCTTTAATACCAGTTTCAAGTCTACCTCCATTACCAATTGGTTTTACAGCATCACTCTGAAAAGTGAAAGACCAATTGTTACCATCGTTTGTAGTTTTCTTAAGTATCGAAGCATTAGCAATACTGTCATGGTTGGTTAAATCTTCATCAGAATTTCTAATACCACTTGAAAAGAACAGGCCAGCAGTTAGCTCTTGCCCGGGTGTAGCATATGTTTTTTTATAGTTTAAGGCGAACTCATTTCCAGTCCCTTTACCTTTATCATCGCTATTTATACTATCATTACGATCATATTTTGCGTTATAAGGGACGCTGTATTTTAGATTCACACTTCCCTCTAAGCCTGTAGAATTCCTGATGCTTGTGGATGCAATGAATGACAGCGTATTTTTCTCATTAATAAAATAGTCAACCCCTCCACGAAGGTTGTATGATAATCCCTTTCTACTATCATCTGAGGTTTGGTTTAGAAAGAATGTTGTGTCTTTTGCAATTGATTCGCGATTTGTAATCCCTGATCCATACGAGGCGAATTTCCTATAATCGATATTCCCAAAATAGTTAAATTTTCCTTGACGAATATTCATATTAACAGTCCCCGAATATTTATTACCAGTCCCAGCATTTATAGAAACCATACCATGGTAACCTGGGGTTTTCTTTTTAACCAACACTATATTAAGAATACCCGATAATCCATCGGGATCGTAACGAACCGAAGGATTTGTTATTAGTTCAACACTTGAGATTAAGTTTGCTGGTAACTCTTCGAGGCTAGTTATTTGTGACGGGCGTCCATCAACGAGAATTGTAAGATTTGAACTCCCTCTAACACTTACATTTCCTTCAACATCAACCTCAACGGAAGGAATATTTCTCATTATATCCAGTGCAGTCCCTCCTTCAACATTTATATTCCTGTCAACGTTAATCACAACTTTGTCTAAGTTGTTTTGGAGCATCGATTTTTGACCTGTAACAACAATTCCATCAAGGTTCTCTGAGGCAGATTTTAGTTTTACTGTTTCAAGGGTAACTACTTGTTGACGTGGTGTTATCATTACACCGGTTATTCGGCTATTTTTGTAACCGATAAACTTAAAATCAACATAGTACCTTCCAAATGGAACTTTATCGATGCTGAAATTACCCTTTAAATCCGTTATTCCTCCGGTTACTAACGACGAGTCTTTGGCTTTGTAGATAACTATATTGGCATACTCAACGGGTAGTCCAGATGTTTCGTCAATTATAGTCCCTTTTAATGTACCAAAACCACCTTCCATCATCATCCTGCCACCGCCCATTCGCTGTCCATCGGGCTGTTGCGCTATTGTTGAGAAAGAAATAACTATCAAAGAAATTGACAGTGTAAAACGTAAAACTCTTTTCATCCTATCTTTTATTATATGATTAATTATATGCTTTGAACTCTATTATGACACGAAGGTTTAAGATAACTTGTGCAAACACTTCATATTTTTATTTGTTTTAGATCTTTGTTGCGTATCAAGTTGATATTTAGCATAGAAAATTACTTTGTAATTATCTCGAAAAACCTCTATTGAACTTTTCTCGATAACATAATGAGATAAGGACGATTTAACTAACGCAGCTTTTATCTAATAAAAAGAGCCATCCAGAATTTGCTGGATGGCTCTTCGTAACTTATCTACGTGAAATGTTATTCGTATTCTTTCAAGATATCCTTCACTCCATCGGGTGAAACACGACCATAAATCTTTTCACCAACCGATACAACAGGAGCAAGACCGCATGCTCCAACGCAGCGTAAGCAGCTGAGTGAGAATTTACCATCGGGTGATGTTTCGCCAACCTTAACATCAAGAATGCGCTTAAATTCATCAAGCACTTTCTCCGCACCACGAACATAGCAGGCAGTTCCTGTGCAAATGCTGATAGGGTGCTTACCCTTAGGAATCATGGTGAAGAAAGAGTAGAATGTAACTACACCATAAACCTTTGCAACAGAGATATTCAATTCCCTAGCAATTACTTCTTGTACTTCGGCAGGAAGGTAACCAAAGGTTTCCTGTGTTTTGTGAAGTACATTGATAAGCTCGCCAGCCTCGTTATCGAACGATTTACAAATCTCCTTGAGTTTTGCAACCTGTTCTTGTTTTAGCTCAACTTTTATATGTGACATTTCCTATTCCTCCGTAAATTAAATGAATATATCCTTACTGCTCTTATCGAAGTAGTGTGTATGGAGCAACTCATGAGCTTTGTGGCTCATTGGTTTTCCAAGAAACTCTTCGTATAGCTTGATGATATAAGGATTCTCATGCGATTTACGAATTACTTTATTCGTATCCTCGCTGTAAATTGCCTTAGTACGAGCTTTTAGAACTGATGTATCACCATGGTGTAATGGTTGTCCACCACCACCGATACATCCGCCAGGGCAGGCCATAATCTCAATAGCATGATAATTAGTTTTGCCTGTGCGAACTAGGTCAAGTAGTTTTCTTGCATTACCTAACCCGTGGGCAATACCAATATTTATTGGTAATCCGTCGAAATCAACGGTTGCAGAACGAATGCCTTCCATTCCGCGAAGCGCTGTAAATTCAACATTCTTAAGAGTCTTGCCAGTGTGTAACTCGTAAGCTGTTCTAGTTGCTGCTTCAATTACACCACCAGTAGCACCGAAAATAACACCAGCACCCGTTGATTCACCAAGAGGTCTGTCGAAATCCTCATCGGCAAGCTCATTGAAACCAATGTTGAACTCTTTGATTAGATGAGCAAGTTCACGGGTTGAGATTGAGTAATCCACATCTGGATTACCATCAACCTTAAACTCATCGCGCTGACATTCGTATTTTTTAGCAAGGCAAGGCATAACTGAAACTACAACCAAGTCCTCACGTTTTTTTCCAAGCTTTTCAGCAAAGTAGCTCTTAGCAATGGCGCCAAACATCTGCTGTGGAGATTTCGCGGTTGATGGTACATCAAGCATATCTGAATAGTTATGCTCAAAGAATTGTACCCAACCTGGACAGCAGCTGGTTAGCATAGGAAGTTTTACGGTCTTATCACCGCTCAGATGTTTACCTAAACGGGTAAGAAGTTCAGTACCCTCTTCCATGATAGTTAAATCAGCAGCAAAGTCGGTATCGAAGATAAAATCAAAACCAATCTGACGAAGTGCAGCAACCATTTTACCAGTTACCCTTGTACCAGGCTCAAGACCAAATTCCTCACCAAGTGCTGCACGAACAGCAGGTGCTGTTTGAACTAGTACAGTTTTGGTTGGATCGGCTAATGCACGAATCACCTTTGGAGTGTGGTCAACTTCCGTTAATGCTCCTGTTGGGCAAACGGCAACGCACTGACCGCAGTATGTACAAGGCGATTTTTCTAAATCTTGCTCAAATGCAGGGGCTACTACCGCCATAAATCCACGGTTAACACCGCTTAATGCGCCAACTGTTTGGAAATCGTTGCACATGGTTTCGCAACGACGGCACATGATACATTTGTCCATATCACGAATAATGGAAGGGGAGAAGTCGGTTTTGTAAGTCGACATCTCAGCGTATGCTTGACCAGGAATGTTACGAACGCCCATCTTTACAGCCATATTCTGCAAATCGCAGCTTCCGCTTTTAGGGCAGGTTAAGCAATCTTTAGGATGATCTGATAGAATTAGCTCCATAACAGTACGACGTGCGTTGATAACACGGGTTGTATGTGTTTTAACAACCATTCCGTTCGCACAGGTTGTTGAGCAGCTTGGGGCTAAATTTCTTCTGCCTTCAACTTCAACAACGCAAATACGACATCCTGCAGGTTTGTTCTCGATTCCAAGATCATGAAGATTCATGTAGCAAAGCACAGGAATATCAATCCCAAGGTTTTTAGCTGCCTGATAAACCGAAGTCCCTGCGGGTACCTCAACAGGCTTATTATCAATTGTAAGTTTTATTGTTTCCATTTTCACCCTAATTATTTGATGCTGATAGCATTAAATTTACACTTCTCGATACACGCACCGCACTTGATACAAATTGCTGTATCAATAAGATGTGGCTTCTTACGCTCACCGCTGATAGCATTAACAGGGCAATTACGAGCACAAGCGGTACAACCAACGCATGCTTCAGGTTCAACTACATATTTCATCAACGATTTACATTGACCCGCAGGGCATTTTTTATCGTTCACGTGAGCTAAATACTCATTGTAGAAGTTATCCATTGTTGAAAGAACAGGGTTAGGAGATGTTTGTCCTAAACCGCAAAGCGAAGTATCCTTGATAACTAAGCTTAGGTTGCGAAGGCGTTCAAGCTCTTCCATTGTGCCTTCGCCATTGGTGATACGCTCAAGAATTTCATAAAGGCGTTTATTTCCAATACGGCATGGAGCACATTTTCCGCAGCTCTCTTCAACTGTAAATTCGAGGAAGAATTTTGCAATCGAAACCATACAATCATCCTCGTCCATAACAATCATGCCGCCCGAACCCATCATTGAGCCAGCAGCAATCAGGTTATCAAAGTCAATTGGTGTATCAAGATGTTTCTCGGTTAAGCAACCTCCCGATGGACCACCGGTTTGAGCCGCTTTAAATTTCTTGCCATTCTTAATACCACCACCGATCTCGAAGATAACTTCGCGTAGGGTAGTTCCCATTGGAACCTCAATCAGACCTACGTTATTGATTTTTCCTGCAAGGGCAAAAACTTTAGTTCCTTTTGATTTTTCAGTACCAATCGATGAGAACCAATCTGCTCCCTTTAGAATGATAACAGGAACACTTGCGAATGTCTCAACGTTGTTTACGTTGGTTGGTTTTCCAAGGTAACCGCTTTCGGCAGGGAATGGTGGTTTGTTGGTAGGCTCACCACGTAAACCCTCCATTGAGTGGATTAGCGATGTTTCCTCACCGCAAACAAATGCACCAGCACCGTATCTTAGAGTAATATCAAAATCAAAACCCGAACCCATGATATCTTTACCAAGTAAACCGTACTCACGAGCTTGCTTGATAGCAATTTTTAAGCGGGTGATAGCAAGTGGATACTCTGCTCTGATATAAATAACACCTTGAGTTGCACCAATACAGTATCCGCAAATTGCCATTGCTTCCAACACTGAGTGTGGGTCGCCTTCAAGAACTGAACGATCCATGAATGCTCCTGGGTCACCCTCATCGGCATTACAAACTACGTATTTCTGATCAGCAGCATTTTTGCTGGCAATCTCCCATTTTAAACCAGTAGGAAATCCTCCGCCCCCACGACCACGTAATCCTGATTTCTTGATAATATCAATGGTTTGAGCAGGGGTATATTCTTTCAGAACTTTACCAATTGCATGATATCCATCACGGGCAATATACTCATCAACGTTTTCTGGGTTAATTACACCGCAGTTACGCAATGCGATTCTTATCTGTTTACGATAGAATCCCATGTGCTTTGCATCGCTGATTTTCTCCTGATTGGTTGGGTCGATATATAAAAGTCGATTAACTTTTCTTCCTTTTATTACATGCTCTGCAACAATTTCTGCTACATCCTCAGGTTTTACCTGGGTGTAGAATGTATTGTCGGGAAGGACTTTTACTATTGGTCCTTTTTCGCAAAATCCAAAGCAACCAGTTAGAATAACCTGAACATCATTTTCAAGGCCTTTTGCTGCTATCTCTGTTTTGAATTTTTCGATGATTGAATCGCTTGCTGAGGCTCTACAACCTGTTCCTCCGCATACGAGTAAATGCATTTTATACTTTGCCATTACGGTATCCTCCTTTTTCGATTATTAATTATCGATAGTCTCATAGTTCATCGGGATGATACCCTCAACGAGCTCGCCATTCTTAATGTACTTCTCGATGATTTCATCAGCCTTTTTAGTATCAACATATCCAAATACAACTGGCTCTTGACCAGGAAGTTTTACTTCAATTGTAGGCTCTGCATAGCAGTAGCCCATACAACCAGTTTGAGTAACAACTGATTCGATTCCACGTTTCTCAAGTTCTTCCATCATGAATTCCATCACGGTTTTTGCACCCGATGCAATTCCGCAAGTTGCCATCGCTACTTTAATTTGAACATGGCTACCGGGGTTTTCCCCTTTTTCTCTTAGATTGATTTTGGATTGAAAGCTTTCTTTCATCACCCTTAAATCATCCAACGACTTAATTTTTGCCATACTTTTTATACTATAGTTTTAATATTAAGAACAGTTTGTTATTTGGGACTGCAAAATTATTTCAATTGTTAATGAAAACACATCATTTTAGCTATGTTTTATAACCGAATGTGCCTATTTGTATTTCTTCTAAATTAGACTGAATCATCTCCTTCAAATACCTACAAACAGAGGGTTCAGCGATTGATATACCTTCAAGTATCTCCTTAACCTCCTTGGTGTTGAAAGTGTATAAGTTACCATTTATATTGTGATTGTATATAAAATTTATCAACGGGTTTCCTGAAACTGTTAGCGCAATTACTCCAGCAATATCACCCAAGGATAAACAGTCGATATTTGAAGGAATAAAAGTTGCTTCAAGTATAGTACCTTTTCCGAGTTCAGAAGTGATAGATAAGCTACCTCCAGTTCTTTCAGCATTCTGTTTAAGCAAAGGAATACCTAGCCCAACCTTTCTGGTAGTGCGACTAGTGGTGTAAGGATCGGTCGCTATTTTGACAAACTCTTTACTCATCCCTTTCCCATTGTCTTTTATGGTGATTTTTAATAAATCTTTCTCCACATCCTCATGTATTGAAATCTCAATCAACGAAGCGTTTGCTGCAACCGAATTTTGTATAATATCTAATATGTGAAGTGATAAATCTCTCATGATATCATTATATCCCTTCCATCAATTCCAAGTATTGCATTTTTAAACTCAATCCAACTTAACTCTTCCATCTTCATTGAAGTGAAAGATGAACCAATATGATTTAAAGAATGAGAATCGGATGTTCGAATAAATCGAGCATTCTTGACATACGAGAAATCGTTGAGCGCTTTTTCGAGCGATATATTCTTTGATATTTCTAGCGCATCAAACTTTAGATCTTTTGGAATAAATCCAAGTTGGCTTACAACGCTATATTTTTGACGGTCGATATGTGCAGGAATGAATAACCCACCAAGCGAATGAACCTTTTGCTCAATTTCATTAATTCCTACTTTTAATCCCGAAATTAATAGCGGCTTTATCTCTTTTATAATCTCCTCTTTTTCATTCACAACCACCTGATGCCCAAAAAATGCAGGATTATTCTTGATATCGGGCATATTTTGCTCAATAAACTCTTGAAACAGTATCCTTTGTTCATCTGCCTCAAATAGGCAAAGACAATGAACCTCTTCTTTTGTCGTAACTTCGGCCCCAAAAACGACCATAATTCCTTTTGTTTCAGCAAGTTTCCTTGTTACACGACCATGTAAAGTGCTATTGTGGTCTGTAATGGCAATGATACTCAAACCGATTGCTGATGCTCTATCAACAATGTTGACAGGGCTCATGCTCAAATCTCCGCAGGGAGATAGAACGCTATGAATATGCAAATCGGCTCGATAGGTATTCATTACCCTTTAATCATGTTGAATAGTAATCCGGTTATCTCAAAAGCCTCCATATCGGTTCCTAAAATTGGAATACCCTCCTCGTTGCTTTGAGCCATCGTATCGGCTTCAGGTTTATAACCTTTAACCAAAACAACGGCTGCAATCTCTTTCAATGAGGCAATGGCAATTACGTTCTTATGAGTTTGTAAGGTTATCCATACATTGCCAGAATCGGCATGACCCATAACATCGCTAAGCAAATCGGATGTGTAACCACCCTCAATTTCTTTATCTAATCCTTTGCAACCTGAGTAAACCTCGAGGTTTAACGTCTTCACTATTTCAGAAACTTTCATAGGCATAGTATTTTAGACGATTTCTTTAGTTCTAATGAAATCGTTTCGATTTATCGATCTTATTGCAATTCTTTTCAAATCTATCTTTCCCCCAAATTTTCTCCATAATTCGAAATGAATGATTCGGATTAAGTTTTCGGGTCTGCTCCATCGTTTTTTGCAGAAAAATGCAATGTGAAATGGCTGCCTTTCCTTGTACAATATCTTCGGCTAATGCTTGACATGATGGTGCACCGCAGCTACCACAATCAATCCCAGGTAAAAAGCACATCAACCGATT
This sequence comes from Bacteroidales bacterium, assembly GCA_025361485.1. Classification (GTDB taxonomy): domain Bacteria; phylum Bacteroidota; class Bacteroidia; order Bacteroidales; family Tenuifilaceae; genus UBA8529. Next base: position 26,746 of record JANYLA010000040.1, on the reverse strand, counting down.
TGAACGCTCCATCTTCTTCATGGCTTTCGCCATGTCTTCATCCAACTTCATCATTGAGCGAGGGTTTATTTCGCTGATAGCCATGCTCGACCTCAAACTCTCTTTATAATCAAGTATTTTGCTGTTGGGACATTTATCATCTAACTTAATTGAGTCATCAACCCTTTTATGCAGCCTTTCAACCGTAAGAAATCGGTTCCCTGAGGTTAAAACACCTCCTGCACAGCTCTCGTCGCAGGCTCGGAGTTCAAGGAAATCAATATCCGAAATCTCTTCGTTTTCTATCTTTTCAAGAAATTCGATTACATTATATATCCCATCAATGGCGAGACTTCTACCATTAATTTGACTTGCTTCACCATTAGTTAGGCTCCATATAAGGCTGTTGCCTGTTAGGCATTCCCTATTGCTCGATATTTCTTTTTCAGAATCATTTAAACCAACAAGCGACTTTAGCACTTTATTGTAGATAAGGTTCATGTTAAGTACACCTGTAACCTCTGATTTATCTTCACCTACAGGGCTTTTTACCGCGGCAATTTTTGCTGCGCATGGAGTGATATAAAAAATTCCAATTTGGTCATCGCTAACCCCTTTGTCCTGTAACTTCTTTTTGATGTATGCTGATGTGATATCTAATGGTGGCTTGATCAGCATTAGGTTTTCCACTAGCGATGGAAATTTCACCTGAATTAGCCTAACAATGGCAGGGCAAAAGGATGATATTACAGGCTTTGTATGTTTATTATTAGCTATGTAATTGTTTATCTCCTCTTTTAACAGTTCTACTGATGTTTCAACCTCAATCACCTCGTTAAAACCTAATTTTAGAAGAATTGACGTTACTGCTGTAGCTGTAATTTCATCGGAGAACTGACCTGTAAATATTGAGGGAACAAGAGCAACGCGGTAATCGTAATTGAATATTTTGTTAAAATCGTCCTGCTCAATGATAATTGCACTTGTTGGACAAACTTTAAAGCACTCACCGCAGTCAATACAACGATTCTCATAAAGTTCGGCTTTGCCATTTCTAACTCTTAACGCTTCAGTAGGACAAACTCTCATGCAATGAGAGCAGCCAATACAAACATCTTGGCGAATCTTAAGAGCATGATGAAAAGCCTTGTTTTCCATTAATTGGTTGCTATTGTTTTATAAAAACCACAATTTCAAGTTTTGTCCCAATACCAACTTCACTTTCAATCTTAAATTCATCAGAATTTTTTTTGATATTAGGAAGCCCCATTCCTGCGCCAAATCCCATTTCGCGTACTTCTGGTGTTGCTGTAGAGAATCCCATTTCCATTGCTAACTCGATATTAGAAATCCCAGGACCCTTGTCGGTGAGAATCATCTTAATCTTTTCGGTGTCGATATAGACTTCAATAATTCCGCTATAAGCGTGAGCAACTACATTAACTTCGGCTTCATATAATGCAACTACTACCCTTTTTATAACCTTTGGGTCGACATTTAATTGCTTGAGAGATCTTTTTACCTGACTTGAGGCATAGCCTGCACGGGTAAAATCACCTCCTTCAATCTTGTATTCAAAATGCATAGTCATAGGGGAGGAGGTAGGTTAATAAACTGGTTTTAGGCCGTTACTGAAAAGCACTCCTGAGGCTCTAAACATTGAACTCGGGCATTCAATTAGAACAATGCCGCTCTCTTTTCCGAGTTTAAGCATATCAACGCTTACTTTCTTGTTTCTAACAAAAACGATACAGCTAATATCGGACATTTCGGCGGTACGTAGCGCCTGTACATTAGCCAATCCGGTTAATAGAATCACGTTATCTTTTTGTACTGTAAGCACATCGCTCATCAAATCCGATGAAAAGGCGAATTCTACTTCTTTATCTATGTGTTCAATACCGCTAACAACCCTACCATTTAGCATCTCTGCAACATCTTTCAACTTCATATTTCCACTATGCTTTATAGATGTTGAATTATTATCCATTGTCAGTATTAATTTATTTCAGTGCAAAGATATTAAACAACTGTTAAATAAAAAACAATGTTAAATATATAACAATATGTTTAATAATAATATTTATAGTGTTGAATATAAATAAAATAGGGTGAGATTAATTATCTCACCCTATTCACGAAGAATGTTAATTTTTGTTATTTTATAGTTTGATTTTCAAACTTCTTATACTTAAACATGGCTATAAATGATACAACCAAAAGTACGATGATTGCAACATACACGAAAACTGGAACTGGAATTGGATCGCCGCTTGCATAGGAATGAAGGCCTGATAAATAGTAGTTCACCCCAAAATAGGTCATCAATACCGATGAGAAAGCGAATAAGGATAATAGGTTGAATGTGAAAATGCTTCTTAGCGGTTTAATCATTCTAGAGTGAATGACAATGCTATATATTATCACAGTTATTAGCGACCAAGTCTCTTTTGGATCCCATCCCCAGTAACGACCCCACGATTCGTTTGCCCAAATGGCACCCAAAAATGTTCCAATGGTTAAGAAATAAAGGCCTAAAGTAAGGGTTTTGAAGTTGATAATCGTAAGTTCATCAATCGTTTTACTGATTCTTTCTTTATTTCCAGGATTGGTTAACGAGTAAAGAATCATTGTAAGTAATCCTAGAATTGCACCTAAACCTAGAAAACCATAGCTGCCAGTTATGATTGAAACATGGAGTGTTAACCAGTATGATTTTAAAACAGGCACAAGGTTAGTTATCTCAGGATCCATAAAACTTAAATGCGCAACAAGAAGTGTTAGCGACGCTAAGATAGCTGTTGCTGCTAATGTGAATGGTGATTTTTTGCTAAAGATAAAACCAGCGAGTAGGGTTGCCCAAGAAATAAACAGCATCGATTCATAACCATTGCTCATTGGGGCATGACCTGAAATATACCATCGGAGAAGTAAACCCAAAGTATGTATTATAAATCCTATCAGTAACAGCGTACTTAAATACTTTAATGCTCTGTTGACCACTCCTTTCCCAGATACAATTCCATATATAAGGGTTAGAATTAGAATTAGACCTATTGAGGCATAAAAAGGGAATAACCTTTCATAGATTTTTGCTTTATAATAAAAAACCTCAACATCTACCTTGCTATCGGAGGGCAATGAATAACCTGCAAATTTTTTCTGATAGTCTATTATTGAGCGAACAAACTCGTTTGCCTCCTTGTAATTTTTTGAGATTGATGCTTTTTGCGACGATTCGACAATTAACCCCATTATATTTCTAAGGTATAATGAATCATCTTTATTTTCAGCAAACTTTACAGCCTCCGTTGGTGATCCCCATTTGCTAGATTTATCTTTTAATGGAAAGATTTTTAGAAAATCGCCAGTATAGATCATGTATAAAACATTGATTCGTTCATCAAGTTTTATTACTTCCTTTTCGAACTTATTCCTTTTGCCCTCAGCCTTTGCGTATGATTCCTCAACGAAAGATGCGAGTTTATACGTATTATTGGTTATGTCAACAATATCAGTAAAAGCGGCATAGTCGCCTTTGATTCCGATCTTTTCTGCAAGTTCACTATTCGATACCTTTATTAATGGAACGCTCTTCCAGCCATCAAAATCAGTGTAAAACCCTAAAAATACTTGCATCGAAGAAAAATCTTCGAACTGATTCTTCTTCGTTACTTTTCGAATAATATCGTTGCTAAGAGTAAATAGGGGCTTAGTTCTACCTTTTTGATCTTGCACTAAAACTTTACCAAAGTTATCGGCCACTGTATTATCAATAACCAGCCTTTGTCCTCCACCGTATGAAAGGGTCGAACTCATAAAAAGGGCAATAAAGATAATTCCAACCTTTTTTACAGGCGATTTCCAAGCATTTATGGTTATCGTTTTAAACATTGAACTCTTATTAAAAATTGATAAAATGATGAATATGAAAAGGAGGATATAACCTGCATAGGTTACCATCATCCCAAATCTATCGTGGTTTACTGATAGAATTGTACCCTTTTCATCATTGTCAAAAGATGATTGGTAAAAACGATACCCTCTGTGCTTAAGGATATGGTTCATATAGATTGAGTAAGGCATCTCGATTTTTTGCTCAGGGTCAATAAGGGTAACTTCACTTTTATAAGAAGAAGGGCTGTTTGAACCCGGATATCTATCTAGAACAAATTTATTAAGCGTGATTTCGAATGGCAGCTTTATCTCTTTGGGGCCATAAGCAACCTTAATTGAATAGTTTCCAACGATAAAACTGGTTTTAGAGCCACCTAACTCTTTATTAGGCCATACATTTAATCTTGTCGTTTTATCACCAGATTTTAGTTCAAATTCTAAAACTTGTTGAGTTGGACCGCTCTGCTTAAGCTGGTTGTTTATCGGTTTAACTTCACCGCTTGGGCTAAGTCTTTGTATAACAAATCCAGCTCCATTGATATTGTAAACCATCATCGGTTTAAGGCTAATCCGTTTTCCTTTTTCGTAAGTGATTTCAGATTTAGCCATCATTTGCACAACTTTAATATCTGATTTTGATTGAATATAAAAGTTGTCCTTTTCAAAGCTAATATTTGCCGCTAATGAATCATTATTCGAGAAGCCTACCAACGAACCATTGATGTTTATAATTTCGCCCTCTTTCAGAAAGGAGATTTGTCGACCCATCATTCCCATTGCTTCAGAGGTTTGCATTAATGCAATAATTGGTTTACCATTTGGAACATCTACAAGTGTTTCAATGGCATTTGGAATAAATCCAACGAGTTTTAAATTGTATGGGATATTATCTATAACCGCCTCTTGAGAATACCTATCGATTGATACAGGGGTAATCACCAATTGCTTTTCGCTCTTGAATACTTGATTTCCAGTGCTATTGGTAATTGTAAAGTGTATATACTTCTCTGCAGTTGTGGTTATATTCTGAGATTCTCCTTCTCTGATATGAATAGAACCGTCGAAACCAAAGTAACGGGTAATACCTGCACCTACAATAATTAGGATAAAGGAGAGGTGGAATAATAGTATAGTGAGTTTTTTTCGGCTATAGAACCTATTGATAACAATTTGTCCAATAAGGTTAACAACTAAAAGAAAAAGAATCAGTTCAAACCACTTTGAGCCATAAACCCACTTTAAGGCAACCGCAGCGCCAAAGTCATTTTCGACAAATGTTGCAACTGCCATAGAGAGTGCAAATACCAAAAAAAGAACTCCCATGAACCAGGAGCTAAAAAGAAACATTGAGAATTTTTTCATATATGATTTTATTTTTAATCGAATTGAGGTTTGGGTAAAAACGTTAACCATTCTCAGATATCATCTGAAGTTTAGGTTTATCTAAAATTTTAATCCTTGAGCAGTTTGATTCTATCAAACCATCCTCCTCAAAATCTTTAAGAATTCGGATAACGCTCTCCTTGGCCATATTTGTAAAATCGCCTAGTTCTTGTCTGTTGAGTATAAGATCAAATTCATCCGTTTCATAAATCTGATTTGCAAGATAGAGAATAGCATCAGCTAAGCGACCGGGCATTTTTTTCTGTGTAAGCCCAACCAGCTTATAGTACATTAAAAGCGATTTGTTACTGATATCAGAGATTAACCCTTCGGCAAAGGCACTATTGAGGTGAACCAGCTGCTTCATAACCGTCATATCGATAAAGCATGCTTTAACATCGGTTAATGAGGTTAGAGTAAAATGATGGCGCATATCGCCATAGGTTCCTGGCCCAGAAATCATCATCCCTGGTTTTGCAATGGATATAATAATACTTTTTCCATCGAGCCCTTCAAGAAAAACCTTTGCCATACCCGAAACCAAGAAGATGACGGAAGAGGTGGGCGATCCTTTTTTAAAGATTATCTCACCCGGTTTAAAGCTTGCTTCATAACGATGATTGCAAAGAAGTTGCAATTGTTCTTCGGTTAGGGTTTTAAAGTTTTCCCATCGGTAAAGACAGGTTCTGCAATCGAATTCAAACTTTGGTTTTTCCATACTTTTTATTTTGAAGGCTCGCAAATGTATTATAATAATCAAATATAAATCAAAATAATGATAAATGTCATCATTTTAACCACTTGTTGTCAACTTTAATTTTGATATGAATCATACCATAAATATTAACAAATCAACTCTTAGTTCGTGAAATATTTAACACAAATTAATACTTTTATGAACCAAAACTTTAAACCAAATTCTTATGAAAAAGTTCAAAAGTATATTTATTTATACAGCCATGTTAGCAGGCGTTGCTATTTATTCCTGCGAAGGCCCAATGGGTCCGGCTGGTAAAGATGGCCTTGATGGCAAAGATGCAAATGAAAGTTGCAAACAATGCCACAACCCTTCAAGTGTAGATTCAATTGCTACACAGTATGAGTTCTCGAAACATAGTTACGGTGAGGCTGCATTTGATGAGTCAGGAAACACAGGTTGTTCTCCTTGCCACGCACAGGAAGCATTCAAGTATGTTTGTAAAGCAGGTGTTCCTTCTACATTTTCAATTGTTGCTCCAGCAACAACAACCTATTCAAATAACTATGTTGCTTCAAGTGGATTAGCTTTAGGCGAAATGGGTTGCTCAACCTGCCATAGTAGTTTACACAAGACTGGTACAATTACCGATATTGCTCCACTAACTAATGTTGCAGCAGTTTCAATGACCATGTGGGGTGGTGCAAAATCAATCAACCTAACTCAGGATGGTGGTATCTCTAACCTATGTGTTAAATGTCACCAACCTCGTCCATTTACTAATTCAAATACAGATAAAAACGTATTGGATTACGCAAATTTAATTGCAAACCCAACTGCTCTATTTTATGATGCAGTTGATGCAGGTGTTGATGTTCTAAAGCCAAGCTACAGAACTCATACCCACTACGGAACACAAGGTGCTATTTTTGCTGGTGTTGGTGGTGTTCAGTTTGGAACCGGTTATACAAATTCGGCTCATACTTCAGTTGCTACTTGCCAGGCTTGCCATATGGCAAATGTTACAGGTAGAGCTGGTGGACATACATTCAGGGTTAGAAGCGATGCAGGTGCATTAGGTTCAAGTTCAGCTTGGAATTTCAATGGTTGTAATGTAACGGGTTGTCACTCTGCTGCTCCAATTTCTGCTACTACAGCGGGGGCTCATTGGCTTGGAATCAGAGCTGAGATTAAAGGCTTACTCGACGCTTTAGCTGCAAAATTAGTTGTTGGTGGTGTTGATATTCTTAATAGAAATCCTAATGCTACTGAAGGTAAATATGTTTCAGTTAGTGATGGCAGTGTAACTAGTATAGTTCTTGCTCCTGTAAACCTTTGGGCTGGAATTACAACTAATAACTACGATGGGTATTTAAATATTTACGATCCTAGTACAAATCCAATGGGTCCAACATACAATAATTTTGCTACCCAAAAGATGTTCAAAAGCCCAAGTACAACTGGATGGAGTGCTCAACAAATTACAAACAACAACACACTTCCAGTACTTACTTTAACCAATGCGCAAATGGGAGCTATTATCAACTTCCAGCTTTGCTTAAGAGAGTATAGCCTTGGTATTCACAATGCAAATTATACCAGAACACTTCTAACAAACACTATTGCAGCTCTTCCATAAGCGGTTCTAGTTTATAAAGTTTTAATAATATGAAACCCCCAAAGCAGATGCTTTGGGGGTTTTCTTTTTACAATTGAGAGTTTGTTCAATTAATTTAAAAAGCCGTTCATGAATTGAACGGCTTAATTTAAAAGAGAATAAATCGTAAACTCCAATTATTTTTTGAAAGTACGCATATAGTTAACAATTTGCCAAATGCTTTCATCATCAACTTTTCCGTCAAATTTAGGCATTTCATCGCGACCAAATTTGGTTTTGTAGAAATGGTCGGCATCGACCTGTGTTTGAAATTCACCCTTTGAGAAATCGCCAGGGAATGTATCTAACCCTTTTGCTTTTGCACCATCGCCTAAGCCAGTTTTACCATGGCACGAAGCACAGTTTTTGTTGTACAGCGCTTTACCTGCAGCGATGCTAGCATCGTCAGATTTAACCGGATTTTTCATTGTCTTATACTTTGCAGGCACTTCCCATGGTTTTGCTTTTTGAGCATTAGCAAGGCCTATAACAGCAAGCAGAAGAAATGATGTAAACATGAGTTGTTTAAATGTTTTCATAGTGCACTTTTTTGTTTAATTGGTTATTATACATAAACAAAGTTAAAGCCAGAATGGTTTAAAAAACAAATAAAAAAACCGTTCTTTTCGAGAACGGTTTTTTGTGAAAAGAGATATCAACTATTTTTTGAAAGTTCTCATATAGTTAACCATTTGCCAAATACCTTCATCGTCAATTTTACCTTCGTATTTTGGCATCTCGCTACGGCCAAATTTGGTTTTGTAAAAATGGTCAGCATCAGTTTGTCCTTGAAAATCACCTTTTGAGAAATCGCCAGGAAAAGTTTCTAAACCTCTTGCTTTTGGACCATCGCCTAAACCAGTTTTACCATGGCATGAAGCGCAATTCTTGTTGTAAAGTGCTTTACCTGCATTGATACTTGCTTCATCCGATTTAACCGGATTTTTCATTGTCTTAAACTTTGCAGGAACTTCCCAAGGTTTTGCTTTTTGTGCTGAAGCAGTGAAAGTAATACCGATTACTAACACAAGCATAATGGCTGAAATTTGTTTTAAAGTTTTCATAATCGTATTTTATTATTTAGGTTAAGAATTACAAAAAGTATGCAAATTGTGCAAATTGTTGTTTGTTATAATTTTTCTTCATCATTATCACCTGATTTTTTTATTCTGATTAGGCAGATGATAGCGTACATGTAATGACCCCAAACACCAGCAAGCATTATTGTTAGCGCAACTATCATCCATGTTGGTGCCCCTTTTGTCCACAAAGCTCTGTGAGTGGTTGGTTCTTTATAGTTTGAAACTACGCCCCAATTATTTGTACTCCTTTTTTCAACATTACCAAAGGTTGCATGCTCCTCAAATTTTGCAACAATCGTTATGTTTCCATCTTTATCACCAGGGATATCTGAGGGGAATTCAAGGCTAAGCGTTCCATCATCACCAAATGTACCATCGGCTACTGGGAGCAGGCTAAACATACGTGTCACAAAAACATTAATGGGCTCACCAGATGCCGGAATATTTTTACCATTTTCGATGGTAAACGCTTTCAGGTTAACTGTTTTTACGCTATCAACCAAATCAAGACTCATCTCAATTTTTACATCTTTTATTGATATTTCAGTTGAAATGGACTCAATAGAGTCCTTTGTAACAAATTCGGATGTAAAAAACCAAGTTCCATCTTTTTCAAGCAATAGTTTGTAATCGTTTGAAAGTATAAGGCTTGCAATTCCTTTTTCGTTTGTATTAGCTTTAGCAAGGGTATCCTTTTTTGAGCCAATAAAGAAGATAATCTGCCTATCGCTTAATGGTATATCTTTTCTATTGAGTGTATAGGAAAGAGTTGCTTTTAGCAATCGTTGCTCGTCGCTATTTTTAAAGTATTGCAGCTGAAGGCTAGGGCTTATAGTCTTCTGAGTATATCCTTTATTAATAAAGGTAAATACTGCTACTAAAAGTAGAATGCTATATTGATGTAGTTTCATGTTGGTTTACTTTAAGAGTTCTTCTTCATCAATTTCTTGCATCTCCGAGATAGAGATTATTGGAGCTATTTTAGATACTAGCATAAATAGCATTCCGAATACTGATATGCCTGCGAATGTTAACGACCATTCAACCCAAGTGGGAGAGTAGGTATTCCATGCTTCTCTACTATCCTGAATCGGAAGGAAAGGTGTTTCGAGCGTTGGTACTACAATTAAGTATCGGTTAATCCAAAGGGCCAAGAGTGCAATTACCGCAGAAATGGTAATATTTCTAATGGTTCTAAACCTTGGTAAACCGATAATAACAATTGGTAAAAGGATACCAACATAGTTCGCAAAGATGAATAACCATGAGTAATCGCTAAATAGCTTATCGATTAGCAATGAGTCCATTTTTATGGAACCGTACCATTTAGTTAGGTAGTCGCTAAATGTGAAATATCCATAAAATGCAGCAATTACGATAAGTAAAACTCCTAGATTTCTGAAGTGGCGAAGTGTAATATATTTTTCAAGATTGTACACTTTTCTGAAAATCCACATCAAAATAATCATGATTGCAGTACCCGAAAAAATTGCTGAAATAACAAAATAGGGTCCGAATATAGTGGAGTGCCAACCGGGTTGGAGTGTAACACCAAAAATCCATGATAGCACTGAGTACACAATAATTGCAATGGCAATAATCATGGTAGCCATAATGGTTTTAGCGCTTGCAATAATCTTTTTCTGTGCTGGTGTCCCTGTAAACCCTAATGATAAGGTTTTGTAGACTTTCTTTTTCCAGTTTGGAACATCTAGCTCTTTATAATCTCTTAGAATGGCAAAGTCTTCAATAAATGAGAGGTAGAGGTAAATAAAACACCCCACAAGGTCAGTCATAATGGCAATAACGTCCCAGGTAATAGGCGATTGAATCCTTGGATAAATAAACAGGTAGTAAAGTCTATCCAAACGGCCAATACAGAAGAAAATGAAGAACGGACCAATCACCAGCGATATAACCGTAATTAACTCGGCAAGTCGAATAACTGGCCTTCTCCAGGCTGTGTGAAATAGGTGCAACGCACCAGATAGAATAGCACCAGCATAACTAAGGCCCATAAAGAATATGAAATTCACAATAAACACACCCCAAACAACATTGTCGCGCATACCCGTAACGATATGCCCTTTGGTGATTTGCTGGATAAGTCCATAAACACCAACAGCAAAGATTATGAAGAAGACTGAAAAAACAATATACCAGCTGGTACTTGTTTTTTCGATTTCGGGTGTTAAATCCTTAAGGAGGTTCTTGTCTGTTTGCATTGTCATTTAAGGGATTTAATGATTATCGAGGGCCAGCTTTTTTATATCTTTCCTTTATCTCATTGGTTTGATTATCGATACCTCTCTCAACCGGAAACATCCTTTGAGTAGGAGGCAAGTAGAAGACGCTAGGTAGTGTACCTAAATCTTCACGATACCTATAACCGCCACGGTCAGCTAGTAATTTTTTAAAACGAAGAGTTTCAACTCCATTAGTAACCGTATCTTCGTAAAGATCACCAAAGTAAATAACTCCCATTGGACACGCAGCAGCACAACGAGGTAATTCATTTTTTCTTACCTTATCGGCACAGAAAACACATTTGCCAACTGTTCCCTCAATTGGGGGAATTGTTAGTTCAGGATCGTAAACATGACCCTCAGGCATTTTAACTTCAGGATCCTTCCAGTTAAAAACTCTAGCCGAATAGGGGCAACCTGTCATGCAGAATTTACAGCCTATGCAACGTTGATTATCGACTAATACAATACCATCGTGTCGTTTGTAAGTAGCTCCAACAGGGCAAACGCTAACGCACATAGGTTTATCGCAATGGAAACAAGGGCGAGGGAACCAATATCGTGAGGATTCATTATTCTCCTGTAATAGGTATAGTTTAATCCACTCATGGTCTTTGGGTAACATGTGGCCTTCCTGACATGCATCAACGCATTTTCGGGCATTTTTACATTTAGCCAAATCAATAACCATAACAAACTTTTTACCGGCTAAACCCTTTCGCGCCTCCTCCTTCATCTTATCCGTGTCAAGTTTAGCTGCTTGTATAGCCTCTTTGGGCACTTCAACTAACTTTCCATCCGGAGTAAGAAGTTTAACCATTTCGCCAGAATAAGAGTTACCATTCCCTTTTGCTAAGGAAAATCCTGTAACACTGGCTACTGAAGCAATACCAACCCCTATTCCAAATTTCTTCAGAAAACTTCGGCGTGAATTACTTTTTGCATCGTTATTGTTTAATTCATCCATGTGATAAACTTTAATATCTTTTAATGTTCATCCGATTCGTGATACCCATTTATCATCCCTTTAAAAAGGGTTGTTGGTTTACTTCCTAAGGTACAGGTATAAAGGTGAATTACCAAAAAGATTGATAAGAAAAATCCTACAGTGATATGAAGAATATCTGTCATTAACAATCCGCTTACCCCAAAAAGGCCTCTAATATTGATTTCAGGGAATAGTAATCCTAACCCAGTTATAATAAGAACAGGAAAACCAGCATACATTGCACCTACATAAGCAAATTTCTGAAGTGGATTAAATTTACTCTCTTCGGTAATGGGGAATGGATGTTTTTCTCCTTTAAACATGCCGAAAGCGTAAAATTTAAACTGAACAAATAAATCCTTCCAAATGGTTTTCCAATTAATCATATAATGCTTACCATTTTTAGTCATTACATTTCCTGTAACGAAAATCATATAATTAATGGTGATAACCAGAGCAGCAAAGTTGTGTAGTGCAATTGCCCAATCGAACCCGATGATAAATGAATTAGTTACCTTATCAGTATACTGCATGCTAATCCCTGTAATGATTAGAATTAGAAATAGCAGAGCATTCAATACATGCCAAGCCCTAATCCACTTTGGGTATAAATATAATTTATGACTCATCTTCCTTCTGATTAACTTTAATAATTCTGAAAAAAACGTGAACGCAAATAACACCAATAACACCAAAAAGAATCAATAAGCTGAAACTGTTTAGATATTCATTCCTATTAGCACCGATAACGTATGATTCGTTTAAAATTACTCCGTTAAAAAAACCATCCTTCCGTCGTTCCTTCGACTTAAACTTGTAGAGCGAAGCCATAAGAATTGAGTTTTGCGAATGGCACTCATTGCATTTACGAACAGCGCTATCCTTGGGCATAAGCAAATGGTTGACAAGAATGCTATCATTCGCTTTCGAGTGACATTCGATACACCTTACGCTCTGAAAATGTGCTGCTTGATTTGGTAGCCACTCATGCTTTTTTATAAGGTTTATCTCCTTTTTATCCGATAATAGTTGATATCGATCGAAGTCGGAGTGACAGTTTAAACATATTGCGTTATCGTAAGCAATGGTTTTGGTAAGATTCTCAGTATTTCTAATTGAGATTTGGTAGGTATGAGGATTATGGCATTTCCAACAAGTGAATCCCTCTTTCTCCATTTTAAAATGAGTGCTTTGCTGATATTCCGCATCAATCTCCTCAAAGTGATATTTAGCATATTTATCATCATTCCCATGGCAATCCAAGCATCCGTACATTGATTCCATCCGGAGTTCTCCGGCATGTGGGAACTTTTTATACTCCTCTGAATGGCAATCGGTACATTTAAAACTTTTATGATTTGATTTGTAGAAAAGATCGCGATCAACAAACCGTTCGACGTACATATTGTGCCTAATAGTTGTTCCTTGGGCTTCATTGATGTACTCGTAATACTTCTCGCCATGACATTTAAAACAGCCCTCGTTCTCCTTGTAAAACTTCGAAACAAAGTTAGCTGTGTCCGCTGGTCTCCACTCTTCCTTTTTCGGTTTAAAGGCAAAAGAAGTACTGGTGAGTATAAAACTCACCAGTACCATTATTGTAGTTCTTAATATCTTAAAATACATTCCTTCAAATTATTATAATTAGAATCTTACTGTAATGTTAAATCCAACAAGATATTTTCTCTTTTTGAAATCATTGGTATTGTAAAGCAAATCGTACTGACCGTTAATTTTATCGAAGTTTGCAACAAATACCTGAAAGCAATGCGTTGCAGTACCAATTTCCCAACCAATGGCTACATTTGGTTTAGGTTGTTCTTTAACATAGGTGCTACCAACAACAATTGAATCTTGTTTTGTTAACAATTGGTCATACTCAAAGATCACTGAATGAGAACCGAAAATATTGTATCGGCCACCAGCTGATACTGATAAATTCATATTTTTATAACCTCTTTTAACGGAATTAAAGTAGAAGAAAGTTGGGGCAACTTGCATTGAGAATTTATCGCTAAACTTTCTTGCAACAATAAGTTGGTGCAGATATGAAAATCTATGCATCTGTTTAAACCGGTTGGTAGGTCCATATGCTCCAGATGCTGAATCCTGTAAACCAATATTAACATTTCCATAATAAGTCATGGTAATAGGCATACTGTTGGATTTTGTCTGCTGAAGAATTTTGTATTTTCCTTGAACATCAACAAGTTTATTATCCTTGGTTGTTCCAATACCAATCATAATTTTATCGGTAATACCAAAGTTCATACCTATACGGGTATTCGCTGAACCATAAATTCCGTATAGGTTATGAATATTCTCGATAACACTAAACCTATGCTGAATTTGAAGTTCTACAGCACCTTTAAATGGTGTCATTACAGTTTGGTTGTCGATAAGTGTAACCGCTTCAAATGTATTTTTTACGGGTTTATTCAAATTTTCAGTTTGTTGTTCCTCTTCTTGGCAAAATGCTGGTGCTATAAAGGCCAACATTAATAGGGTAAAAAGAATCTTTTTCATGTTTTGTATGTTTAGATTAATTTAATTATTCGTTATCATTTAGGGCGCCTTGTGTTATCCATGAGTAAATCTTGTTGCGGTCATCAACAGGACATCTAGATTCATGCGAACCAGAAGTTAGTTTTGTGTAAATTAAACTTGATTCAGGATTCCCAGCAACAATATACTTTGTCTTGTTTATTGATGACCAAGTAGAGGTTAAAGAGCTAAAATCTAAAACACCTCCACTGTGACAACCTTTACAATTGCTATTGAAAATTGGAAAAACTTCATTTTTAAAGCTAACCGGAGTAGTTAGATCGATCTTTGGTGGATCGTAAGCATATTTCTCGCACGAAATAAATGCAACTGCTAAAAAGAATAATAGACCAGTAGCAATAATATGTCTTGTTAATGATATTTTTTGGCTCATAGCTAAATAGTATTAAATTTTTCTCAAAGGTATCAGATTATACTATTTCAAGGATGTTCAGCGAGGCTTAATTCACTAATCTATTCAATGCTGTTTATCATTAAAACGATTGATATATATCAACTTACGGTAAGAGCAATAATTATTTTAAAGACCCAGTTATATTCAAAGTTTATAGCAGATATCAAGTTCTTAACCATGCATGAATGTTTTTTGCTGCTGAAATATGATTAAGAGGCTAGAAATATAAATTTTGTTTTGATTTTCGCTTGATGTAAATTGTATCAATATTCTTAACTAAAGTTAACTATTTAATCTTAATTAGGGAGGTAAATTATGGCAAATGATTATTTATGTCCTATTTGCAGAGGTCAATTGAGAATTGAAAATTCTCTTGTTATCTCTGTTAAATCAAAAACGCATAAAAAAGGGTTGCTTTTTTTGAATCCTGAAATTGGTAATTATGGAAAGGCATCTCATCCTACTTTCGAAATTATCCAAGGAGATGAATACACTGTTTTTTGCCCAATTTGTCATGCTACGCTAAATCGCGAGGAGAATCCCCATCTCGTTAAACTTAATATGATTGACGCACAGGGGGTAGAGGTAGATGTTTTTATTTCAGGTATTGTTGGCGAAAAATGCACCTATGTTGTTAAGGGGAAGGAGTTACAAGAATCTGGGCCAGATAAAAATATATATGATAAGTATTTTGACATACCTGATGCTGATAAGAAGTATCTATAGACGTATTGTATTTAACTGAAGATAGTAAAAAAAGAGGGCGAAAATTTTCGCCCTCTTTTTTATAAATTCTAGTGTCTAGCTCTTTCTTTATAATGAGTATGAAGCAACTCGTGCGATTTATGTCCAAGAGGTTTTTCTAAAAACTCTTTATAAATTGCAATTACCTCAGGATTTTCGTGCGATTTACGAATCTTCATGCCAGAATCCTCTGCAAAAATAGCTTCGGTACGTTTTCTCCTAATCTCAGCATTGGTTGGAATAGGTTGACCACCACCACCAATACATCCACCAGGACAAGCCATAATTTCCATGAAATGATAGCTCGCTTTGCCATCGCGAACGTTGTCCATTACCTTTTTAGCATTGGTTAAACCGTGCGCAACAACACATTTTAGTTCTGCTCCTTCAAGGAATTTCCAATCTGCTGTGGTTCCTTCAATCTTTACTGACGCTTCACGAACACCGTCCATACCACGAACAGGAGTGATATTTAGACCGTTGAAAGGAACTTCACGACCAGTAACTACCTCATAAGCGGTACGTAGAGCAGCCTCCATTACACCACCAGTTGCACCGAAAATCACAGCAGCACCCGTAGATGCTCCCATAAAGCTGTCATAGTGAGATTCTTCCAGAGCAGAAAAATCCAAACCAGCCTGCTTAATCATAATGGCAAGTTCACGGGTTGTTAATACAAAATCAACATCCTTGTAGCCGCTTGAGCGCATTTCTGGTCTGTCAGCTTCAAATTTCTTAGCTGTACATGGCATTATCGAGATAGAAACAATTTTCGAAGGATCAATATTCCTTTTTTGAGCATAGTAAGTCTTGGCTAAAGCACCAAACATCTGCTGAGGTGATTTACAGGT
Source organism: Bacteroidales bacterium (assembly GCA_025361485.1). Classification (GTDB taxonomy): domain Bacteria; phylum Bacteroidota; class Bacteroidia; order Bacteroidales; family Tenuifilaceae; genus UBA8529. The sequence continues at coordinate 10,263 of JANYLA010000040.1, read as the reverse complement.
AGATAAGTTACCAAGATATTCTGGATAGGTATGCTCAATAAATTTAATCCAACCTGGTGAGCAGCTAGTTGCCATAGGCAGTTTTACGCTTGAATCTTTATCAACCAACGCTTTTTTCAAACGGGTAAGAAGTTCAAAGCCTTCCTCCATAATGGTTAAATCTGCCGTAAAATCGGTATCCAAAACAGAGTCAAATCCTAGTCTTCTTAGAGCGGTTACCATTTTACCAGTTACAATAGAACCTGATTCAAGGCCTAAATCCTCACCTAAAGCAACTCTAACAGCAGGCGCTGTTTGAACAACAACATGCTTATCAGGATTGTAGATTGCAGCCCATACCTCATCCAAATAGTTACGCTCAACTAGAGCGCCAGTAGGACATCGGTTTACGCATTGACCACAATTTGTACAAACAACCTCAAACATTGGATTTTCGAAGAAAGTCGATATCTTCATTTTATCGCCTTTATAGGCAACGCTTAGAGCGCTTACATGCTGTAACTCCTCACATGTTCTAACACATCGTTGGCAACGAATACACTTACTATCATCCTTAATAATGGAAGGTGAGTAAGCATCCATTTGGTAGTTCTTATGAGGAACTAGATCGATAAACGATTCTGTTGATATCTTACTTTCAGAAGCAAGCTCCTGAAGTTCGCATTTACCATTCTTATAGCAAGTGGTGCACTTTGCATTATGCTCGCTCAATAGAAGGTCGATAATATGCTTACGTGCAGTCCGAACTTTTAGAGTGTTGGTCATAATCTCCATTCCTTCGGATGTTGGCATTGCACAAGATGCAGGAAGGGTTCTTGAACCTTTCATCTCAACAACGCATACGCGACAATTCCCTGCAATGCAGAGATCATCATGGTAGCAAAGGGTAGGAATATGAATATTTAGCTGTTTGGCAGCCTGTAGAATGGTTGTTCCCTCATCAACTGTTACGGAGATACCATCTATTTTGAGATTTATCTTTTTTGACATTGTTTTACTTTTTTTCAGTTTACGCTTAGTAGATCATCTCTTCTTTAAAATTCTCAACGATTGAGAAGAATGAGTTGGCAACGCTTTGACCAAGTCCGCATTTAGCAGTTATCTTCATGGTTTGAGCTAATTTTTGAAGATGCTCAAGGTAGTTAGCATGTCTTTGGCCCTTCTTAACCGCTTCGATACCTTTAATCAGCTGCTGACAACCAACTCTGCAAGGAGTGCATTGTCCGCATGATTCTTCCTCAAAGAATTCAAGGTAGTTATGAAGTACGTTGTACATGGAGCGAGAACTGTTGAAAATCATCATCGATCCACCAGTTGGAACACCTTCAAAACCGATAATGGTTTCTTTAAACTTTTTGCGAGGTACGCAAAATCCTGATGCACCACCAACTTGTACTGCTTTTGTATCGCCATCGCCAAAATCATCAACGAATTGCTCAACGGTCATACCTAGTTCAAGTTCATAAATACCTGCTTTTGGTGTATCGCCTGAGATTGAAAATACTTTAGATCCACGTGAGTCGGCAGTTCCTAAATCCTTAAATTTGCGAGCACCGTGCATGCAAATCATAAAGGCGTAAACCAAAGTTTCAACGTTGTTGATAACTGTTGGTTTACTGCGGAATCCAGAGATAGTTGGGTAAGGAGGTTTATTTCTTGGTTCGCCGCGATGACCTTCCATCGATTCGAATAATGCACTTTCCTCTCCACAGATGTAAGCACCGCTACCCATTACGATTTTGATGTTAAAATCAATCTTCAGATCCTTTAGGTCAGCATGAAATTTAGCAAGTTGTGATTCTAATTCAGGAAGTAGAAAGCGATACTCACCCCGTAAATAAAGGAATCCTTCTCTAGCTCCAATAACCTTTGCACAAACGACCATACCTCCAAATACCTTTTGCGGTACTTTGAAAAGTATTTCGCGATCCTTAAAGGTTCCAGGTTCGCCCTCATCGGCGTTACATATAATATATTTGTCAGGATCGGGTTGTTCTGCTGTATATTTCCACTTTAATGCAGTTGGAAAACCGGCCCCTCCACGACCCTTTAAACCTGATTCTAGCAATTCGTTTACTATCTGATCATTGGTTTTTGCAAATGTGTTCTTGATGATTTCTTTAGGATTGCAATCCTGGTCGAAAATCAGGTCAACACGTTTTAGATTGGAATATGACATGGTTTTTATCTCCTCAATTTTTACTTTTTCATGTAATCACTAATAATCTCACGAACCTTCTCGGAGGTTAAATCGGTGTATGCATCATCGTTAACAAGCATAGCAGGTCCTTTGTGACACCAACCCAAGCAGTTGGTTTCAAGGAGCGAAAATTTCTTGTTTTGTGTTGTTTCACCAATTTTAATCTTGAGCATATCCTCAATTTCTTGTGTAAGCAGGTTCTTCCCTTTCATTGCGCAGGAAATGGTTCTGCAAACTCTGATTACATACTTACCCCGAGGCTGTGTGTCGAGGAATGAGTAAAAAGTTGCTGTACCATAAACCTGAGCGGCTGAAATGTCGAGTTCTCGAGCTATTTCAGTCATCGCTTCATCAGAAATGTACCTCTCTTCATGGATTACACCCTGCAAAATAGGGATAAGGCTCTCCCTTGTTCTCCCGTGTTTACCAGCAAGGTTTTTAACCAGTTCTTTAATTTCAGGCATGTTTACTTCTCCTTTATTTTGAATTAGTATTTATATTGTTAATTAAGTAACAGTGTTAAATAAATAACAAATTGATTTGTTTTAAATATCTGATTATCATTACCAAATATAGGTAGCGACCTTTGTACTACCCATGATTTTTGTCATGTTTGATAATAAGTGATTAGATTTAGCTATAAGATAATCAAGAAGATGTAGAAGGTATGTTTTTTAACATAATTTGACTAGATAAACCATTAAACGACAATGATTGGGATCTTAATATGATAAATGTAAATGAATTAAAGGTTAAACATGCAAAAAACAAGAACCCCCAACTGGCATCGCCAATTGGGGGAGTAATTTCGATTTAACAGTTTGATTATTCCGTAATTTTCATCTCATTAAGGAGTGAGCCTGCATCGGCATATTTATCAATAATAAAGAGTGCATATCTAATATCAAGTGTAATGTTTCTGCAAATCTTTGGGTCGAACATAATATCGCTCATAGTACCTTCCCAGCATCTATCGAAGTTAAGACCAATTAGGTTTCCTTCGGCATCAAGCACAGGGCTACCTGAATTGCCTCCAGATGTATGATTTGTAGCGATAAAGGCAACGGGTACAGTTTTATTTACCTGATATTTACCAAAATCTTTTTCGTTGTATAATTTTTTAAGTTTTTCTGGAACAACGTAATCATATACTTTCTTATTTCCCTTCTCAATAACACCATCAAGAGTTGTAAAATAGGAGTATTCGACGGCTTCTTGAGGGTAAAAACCTGCAACTTTGCCATAACTGACTCTTAATGTAGAGTTAGCATCTGGAAAAAAATGCTTTGTTGGCTGAAACTCCTTTAACCCTCGAATATACAGCCTGTAGTTTAGCATCAAACTGTCAGTAATTTCATTGTAACGACCGCCTATTTTTTGGTTATAAGTACTATTAAAACTTTGATAGGTTCTGTAAATATTATCTTTACTTATGATTGATATTGCTGAAGTATCGAATCCGTTTAGGAACGTGAATAGCCTGATGCTATCGGCAAAAACAGATTGACTGTAAATATCTTTGGCAAAATTACTCCAATTCCCCTGATACTGCTTTGCTAAGTTAGCAAGAAAAGGAGGCTGGTAACCCTGAGGTACATTCTCGTAAAACTGTTTAATCATATTCGCAAAAACCTCTCTATCAATAGGTAGATAGAATTCATTGTAGAAAGCCTTTGCATTTTTTCTTAAAGAGACAAGTAGACTTTCAACCTTCTTTACGTCCAATTGGGGTTTACTATATTCATTGATAATTGGAACAAAGTTTGCAGAAAAATTAATGAGTTCAATAGCATTTACCGCCTCTCGGTTAAAGTCGTTTGTAATTGCAATCGGTTTGAACTCTTTGTAAAGTTTTGAGAATGAAGAAAGTACTTGACCATACGTTGTTTGCCTTTGTACATCTGCAGAAACCCATTGCTTAAAATTGTTTTCAAGTTCAATCTTCTTGTCAACTGCTTTAAAGCGAACCAAACCTGTGCTTTCACCAATCCACTTTTTCCATGCGTTTGCAACACCCTTTCTTTTATCGGCATACATTATATTAATGGTATCGTTGCTCCTCATGTATGATTCCATAATCTTTAATCGAATATCCCTTAGCCCAATTTTATTTGGATTCTGATAGTTGGCAACTAAATCGACTGCTTGAGATGTGATGTACTGCTGCGTTGTTCCAGGAAATCCGTAAACCATTGTAAAATCATCCTTTTTAACGCCTTTTAATGAAATGGTTAAGAATCTCTTTGGCTTATAGGGTACATTTTCGGTGGAGTAGGGTGCAGGTTTATTATTTTTATCGGCATAGATGCGGAACATCGAGAAATCGCCGGTGTGCCTTGGCCAAACCCAATTATCGGAATCGCCACCAAAATCACCGATGGCTGATGGAGGAGCACCAACTAAACGAATATCTTGAAAAACCTCATAAACCATAAGGTAGTACTCATTTCCAAAGTAAAATGCTTTTACGTCAACCTTATAATTATTGCCCTCTTTTGCCACTTTTTTAATAACTTCGATATTTGCAGCAACAGTGGAATCTCTCTTGCTCTCACTCGTTTTATTGGTTACATTGGTTAGAACCCTGTTCGTTACATCCTCCATGCTGACGAGGAACGAAACGGTAAGCCCTTCGGCGGGTAGCTCTTGGCTCTTTTCTGTTGCCCAAAAACCATTTTTTAGATAATCATGGTCGATTGATGATAACGATTGGATTGAACCGAATCCACAGTGGTGGTTAGTGATTACTAGCCCCTGCTCGGAGATTAATGAACCAGTACAACCTCTACCAAAGAGAACGATGGCATCTTTTAGGCTTGAATTGTTGACGCTATAAATGTCCTCGGCTGATAGCTTGCAGCCCTGTTTTTTCATTGCATCGATATTTTTACCTATAAGAATAGGTAGCCACATTCCCTCATCGGCGATGAGATTGAACGATAGGATATGGGTTAAAGTGATTAGTATTACGAATCTCTTCATTGTATATTGTATTTGGTTTTTTAGTTACTGATAATAAAGTCTTGCAATTCGGTATAAAGTTTTTGGACTGGTAATCCCATTACGTTGAAATAGGAACCCTCAATTCTTTCTATCCCAATAAAGCCAATCCACTCCTGTATTCCATAAGCACCAGCTTTATCAAATGGTTTATGGTTATTGATATAGTACCAAATCTCCTCATCGGTAAGCTTACGGAAAAACACATTGGTGGTATCGTAAAAGGTTCTAGATTTCTCGGTTGATGAGATACAAACCCCTGTAACCACAACATGCTTATTTCCTGATAGCAACGAGAGGATTTTAAACGCATCATTTTTATCGATAGGCTTTCCGATTACATGGCCATCGCACCATACAATGGTATCGGAGGTGATTAGAATCTCATCATCAGCAAGAGAATCGAACAGTGGTTTAGCCTTATGGATTGCAAGGTATGTTGGGATTTCGGTCATGGAAAGATTGTCGGGAAATAGCTCCTCATCATCTCCATTAGCACGTACCTCAAAGTCTACCCCAAGTTCGCACAGCAATTGCTGACGGCGGGGTGATTTGGAGGCAAGGATTAGCCGTTTTCCTTTTAAAATATCGTTGAGCATGATTTATCAGACAATTAAGAATCTAAATAGAATGGTGTATAGCAGCCCGAAAAGCATAATAATTTTATTCAATCGGCTTGCTCTGTGGTAATCCTCTTTATTTTCAGCCGTTAATAGCATAACGAGCAAAACACAAATTGGAATTACCAATGCCACAATAAAGTAGACTAGAGTATAATAATCGACATTGCCCGATGGTAAAAAGTTAAGATAACGAGCAAAAAGAAAGACAAGCGCGACAAGCGTAAAGAAGAGGATTGAGGCGGCAATCGAACGAGCCACTTTTTTGCCAAGAAAAACAGGAATTGTATTTCGGCCAAAAACTTGGTCGCCCTCAAAATCTTCAATATCCTTAATAATCTCACGAACCAAAGTAAGTAGGAATGCGAATAAGGCATATCCACCAACCCAATAGGTAATAATCCCTAGTTTGATATCGAACCTTGCAACCATTTCCCAATAAACGGTATAGAGGCGAGGCAATTCAAAAAGCAGGGTAATTAATGGAACTGCTGCGGTAAGAGTTGCAACAATTAGATTACCCAAAAGGAATTGCCGTTTATAGGTTGTGGAGTAAAACCATAATAATCCTGCCACAAAGAAGAAAAGTAGAGAAAGAACAGGTTTTCCAATGGAAATTGATACGATAAGCCCAAGAACAACACCAATAATATTTAAAACGATATGAAGCGTTATAGCCATTCTTCTACTTAAACTCCGACCAACAATAACCGTTTGAGGTCTATTTACAAGGTCGGTGCGAGTATCGAAGTAATCATTAATAACATATCCGGCTGCAGTTATAAAAACTGTTGCAAGGGTAAGCAGTAGAAAGCTAAAATCACTGAGCTGCAGCTCAAGGTTTTTAATATGAAGTAGTGGTTGAACAATGCAGTACCTCATAAGGTAAAGCGTAGCAGCTACAATTAGCAGGTTTTTAAAACGGACAACCTTTAAGACTTGGTACATAATCAACTTGGTTAGTAATAAAAATTGTTGTTAGCATTCATTTGCTTATGCTATTTTATTCGGTCTTCTTCGGCAATTGCTTAATATATATGTCGTTTGCTATTTTTTTCAATGATTTTAGAATGTCTTTATTATCAAGAGATTTTAATTGAATTTCTACAATCTCTTTTAGTTGTCTGTATCGGTCTTGCTTTGTAACCTGATTTCTAATTAGTATAGAATTTAGATTTTCCAAATTGGAGAGTACTACTAACTCATTAATGCTTGCAAAATCTCTAATATTCAATCCTTTTGATGCTTTATCAGGATTTACATCTCGCCAATCTTTTGCAGAACAATTAAATAATGCGACGTTTAATAAATCTGCTTCTTCGGCATATACTAACCATTCACTTTCTATACTGTAATTTTTATTCGGAAGGAGGTAGTCTTTAACCGCATCTGTATGAATTGAGTAGTTTGCTTTGGTTAAAATTCTCTTTACATTCCATTCAAGATTATATTGATTATTCTCAATTTCTTTTAATCGCTGAAATTCCTTGATTAGTAGAAGTTTAAACATCGGACTAATCCATGAACCAAATTCAAAAGCTAAATCCTTGTGAGCATAAGTTCCACCATATCGTCCTGACTTAGATATGATACCAATTGCATTTGTTGTTTCAATCCATTTTTTGGGTGTCAGATTGAAGTTATTCAATCCTGCTTGTTTTCTAAAGGTGTCGAATTCGACATGTTTAAAATTAGGGTTGTAGATAACCTCCCATAAACCTAAGAATTCAACTGTATTGCGATTTCTCATCCAATTACGGATGTGGTCAGTGCCATGTTCATCCCGAACCATATCGGTCAAACAAATATAATCTTGTTCATTCAATTGAACAATTGAAATTATCTTGCTTTCAACTTCTATCTGTGATGTTTTGTTCATTTTACCTTTTCTTCCTCTAAAAGCAAAGATAATACTACTGTTTATTAATAGACGCAGGTCCCCACTTATCGTTTAATCTTAGAACTTGTTCAATTACATCCCGCACACAACCTTTACCTCCAGAGAAATTTGAAACATAAACCGATAAGCCTCTAATTTCGGGAGCTGCATCAGCTGGGCAGGTTGGAATCCCCACTTTTCTCATTACATCGTAATCGGGTAGGTCATCGCCCATGTACAGAATTTCCGATAGTTCAACACCGTATTTAAATCTAAAATCTTCTAAAGCCTCAGCTTTATCGGTTATTCCTTGGTAAATATCGGTAACGCCTAATCCTATGAATCTATCTTTTACCGATTGCGAATTTCCACCTGTAATGATAGCAATGGGGAATCCTCTTTCAATTGCTACATGAACGGCATAACCATCGCGGGTGTTTGTTGTGCGAATGAGTTCTCCTGAAGGATGTAAAACTACATTTCCATCGGTAAATACACCATCTACATCAAAGGCAAATGCCTTTACATTATTTAGTAATTCTTTGAAATTTTGCACCATAAAATAAATATAATCAGCCTGTTATCGCTTATTCTTGTTGAGCGATTGAATGCTTAAAGTTAACGCTTTATAAATATCTGCCAATTCGGGGGCATACTCCTTTAGCTTATCGATATGTAGATTTATTGTTGATTCATCGAATCGAACTGCTGGTCCTGTTTGCGAGTCCGATGGATTTCCTTCAAAGGCTTTCTGAGCTGTTTCTAAAACCAAGGGTTTTAAGAGTTCAAAGCTAAACCCTTTCTCAACCGAAAGTTGATATGAAAGAGCAAGAAGATGATTGGTAAAGTTATTTGCTATAACCCCCGATAAATGTAACCATGAACGGGTTTCTGAATTCATCGGGAGAACTCTTTTGCTAATAAGTGATGCTAAATTGTAAAGTTTATTAAAAGTATCGTCATTGTTGGCGCTAACGCAGATTGGTATAACATCAAAGGGAATAATCCTACCCTTGGAAAACGTTTGGAAGGGGTAAAAAACACCATGGTTGTCGAACCTTGAAAGTACTGAAATATCAGTGCTACCGCTTGTATGAACAACTATACCTTTAGGATTTACTAACTCATTAACAACTCGTTGGATTGCTTTATCGGGTATGCAAATAAAGTAGAAATCGGCATCGATGTTAATATTTGGTAATACATTGGTATAGGATGCACCGAATTTATTGGCTAGTAGCTGAGCCGATTCGATGCTTCGAGAAAATACCTGCAGAATACGACAATCAGCATTAAAAAGCGCAGCGGCTAAACTGCTTGCAAGATTCCCTGCACCTATAAAAACTATGCTTGGCTTATTGTCTGAAGTCACTTTAATGTATTCTTTATTGAGTTGTAAAAGTAAATTATTAATCGCACTTTTTCCAACAGAACAAAGCTTTAAAAAACAAAACTATCAGATTGAGAATTATCCGATAGTTTATTATATAAGGTATGAAATGCTATTTTTTACCTTTTACCTTCAATAAGTAAGAGCATATCTCGTAGTTTTCCTTTTGTTTATAGGCATCGAGTAGTGTTTCAAAAAACTCTTTGTCGTTAAACTTTGGATGGCTCGAATTGAATGGGGTTTCTCCGGTAAGAGTTAAATTCAGGAGATTAGACTCATCATTCTCCTCCAATTGCTCTTGATTGTTATCGTTCTGAAAGCTTTCACTGTCAAAACTAGGAGTTTCACTATTCAAGATTCCTGAGGATTGAATATTTTTTTTCTCGTGTTTAAGTACCTCTCTATACTTGCTTATAAAATTAATTAGTTGTATCTCAATGTTTAAAGAATCATTGTTTTCCTCAAGCAGCTTTCGATTGATGCTAAAATTTACTTTAAGCAATTTAGAACGCTCATTGGATACAGGTTGCGACAATATGCTCCGAATAGTTTCCTCATTCTTTCGAATAATTTGAAGATTAAATTTTATTCGCTCTTTAATCATATCAACCATTAATTTCATTTGCTCCTCCATATCCTATCCTCCCTTGATTAAAATAGTTACTGATAATAGAACATGATAGAATGAGATTGGTTCACTAATTATTGATAAGAAGGCTGATTTCAGTGATGATTGTAATCATCATGTATACTAATAGTTTTCCTCGCTTTAGGCGATTGACAAGAAACTGATTTTAAGTTGATTTCTATCTTCCTAAAATAGCATGTGGTATTTTTCCATTTTATTTTATCTTTGTACGCTCGTTTTAAGTATAAACTTATACCTTTTTTATAGTATAAGTATTTGTTTTACTGTAAATAAGAAGATAAATTAGTAAGATAATTAAACCTGAACAGAATGAAAATTTTAGTTTGTATCAGTAATGTTCCCGACACCACAACGAAAGTTAAGTTCGTTGATGGTAACACCAAACTCGACACAAATGGTATTCAGTGGATTATCAATCCATGGGATGAGCTTTCATTGACAAGAGCTCTAGAATTGAAAGATGATGCTTCAACAGGAGTTAAATCTGTAACCGTTGCAAATGTTGGCACTGCAGCTTCCGAACCA
>JANYLA010000164.1 GCA_025361485.1 Bacteroidales bacterium | reverse complement strand
ACTAATTTTAATAACTTTGATGAAGAATTAATAAAACAAATACAGCACAAAATTAACAGAAGACCTAGGAAGAACCTTGAATTTAGTAATCCGAAAGTGAATTTCTTCAATTGTGTTGCATTTGCTTCTTGAATCTACGATCTTATTTGTAACGTCAGAAATAACTTAGTCATTGATAATTAACTTTATCTTTATGCTTTTTCAAAGGAAGCCCAATGATCAAAAATAAACCAAAACAAGCTTTCAGATACATCTTTTCTACCGACGAAAACCTTTCCCTCGAGAATCGATTATATATCTCGGCATTGCTAATGGGGATACTGATTAGCTTAAATAGCCTAATTATCATGGCTATTATATCCCCTTCGGCAGTGGTGATTATTGCTAACATTATTTTATTAAGCTCGTTGGTTATTATCTATTGGTTCGCAAAAATTAGAAAGATAACCGAACCATTAAAAATTCCAATAATTATTGTTTCATTTCTTGGCATTGCAACTGTTTGGGTTTTTGATGGTGGTATTGATGGTCCCGATATGATGATAGCACTGCTAATGCTGATACTTGCGCTTGTAATTGTGCCAAATAGATCTAAAAAGTACATTATCTCCCTCTTTATTAGTATTGTAGCTATAATATATCTTATTCAGCTTATCAGACCCGATCTGATTGTTAAAATACCCTCGGAAACCAATCGGTGGTTCGACAACTTTTTAACTGCAATTTACTGTTCGTTTTTTATTTTCTTAATTATTCGGTTTATCCACAAGCATTACACAAACGAAAGGCAGAGAGCCGAGGAAAGCCTTGCTAAATTTCGCAGTTATATTGAAAATGCCCCCGAAGGAGTTTTCGTAATAAATTCGAAAGGTTTTTACATCGACGTTAATCCAACTGCTTGCGTTCTATTAGGCTATACTAGAGAGGAAATACTGACTATGCATGCTTCTCAAGTAGTTGAAGAAAATAGCTCCGAAAGATTTAAACAAGCTGTTGAAACATTAAAAAAGGTAGGCAAATACTCACGTGAAATTTCATTTGCCCGAAAGGATGGTTCCGCTTTCACTGGGCTATTGAATGCTGTTAAAATTGATGAGGATCAATTCCTGGGATTTGTAAAAGATGTCACTGAGCTAAAGCAAGCCGAAAGGGATATAAAAATGCTCGCCAATGCGATGAAAAGCATAAATGACTGCGTGAGTATTACAGACAGGGAGAACAATATTATTTTCGTGAATGAATCTTTTTTGAAAACTTATGGGTTCTCCGAAAATGAGCTGATTGGTAAAAATATAGATTTAGTCAATTCTTCTAAAAACAGCCCTGGAATAGTAAGTGAAATCTTAGTCGCTACACTAAGAGGTGGCTGGAACGGTGAACTGTTGAATGTCAGAAAGGATGGCCGTGAATTTCCAATTCAGCTCTCAACTTCAATTATTTACAACGAACACTCCAAAGCCATTGCCCTTATTGGGGTCTCGATTGATATCACCAAGCGAAAGCAAGAACAAAATGAATTAATCGACCTAAACGCTCAGCTGAGTAAGTTAAATGCCGACAAAGATCGCTTTATCTCTATTCTTGCACACGATTTAAAGAGCCCTTTTAGTGCACTTGTAGGTTTTTTGGAACTTTTAGCGGAGAATATTCACGAGTATGACAAAGAAAGTATTGAAAAATTTGTAAATAACATTGCGAAATCGGCACGAAACACATACAATTTATTGGATGACTTATTGGTGTGGACGTTATCTCAATCGGGGAAACTTAGATTTAAACCAAAAGAATTGAGCGTTACAGCGATTTGCTATGAGGTTATTGAGGTATTTAAACCAACTGCTCAAGAAAAAGATATCACCATTAATCAACTTACCGAAGAGGAGGTTACCTTTTTTGCCGATGCCGATTTGCTGAAAACTATTTTGCGCAATCTGATTTCAAATGCCATAAAATTCACCCACAAAGGCGGACAAATTGATATTTCTGCTGAAAAGGATAAAGTCAATGCAATAATATCCATTTCCGATAATGGGGTAGGAATGGATCGAGAAACAATCGAAAACCTTTTCGATATTTCAAAAAACCAAACGACTATAGGAACCGAATCCGAAAAGGGAACAGGTTTGGGATTGCTGCTTTGCAAGGAATTTGTGGAGAAACACGGTGGTAAAATTTGGGTGGAGAGTGAAGTAGGGAAAGGCAGTATTTTTAAATTTACAATTCCTTTATACAAAGTAGAATAACCCCCTGTGCTTTTCAGTAAAACTTATAAAAAGTATTTTTAGTTTAACAACCCTCGTTATTCCTATAAAAAGTTATTTTTGCACAAACTTCATCCTGCAAACAATCTATAAAATGACAGAAGAAATTCAAGAGAGTAAGATCACTGTTGATCAGGCAATCGAAATGCTAACAGCAAGTAGCCACGGAATTAATTCATGCTGGACTTCTTTTATTCAAGATGAGTATGGTAACGACTATGCTGAAAACAGAGAGGATCTGATAGATGTTATTACTTTAGTGGATTATATCGTTAGTAAGCTAAAGGATGGCAAAACCGATGAGTTTAAGGAATTCTTTTTGGCAATCGATAAAGTTTTAGAGAATGGCGACGATACAGCGCGTGAGCTAATGATTGTTGGTATTATCGAAGGGTTACAGAATAATTGTGGGTTAGAGAATATTGAGTATCACACCACTTTTAACCAATGGTTAATGCCTCGAACTCAAAAAATTTGGGATGGCTTAATTTATCTTTGGGAGAGCAACGATTCTGTTGAGGAGAAACAGGATAAATTGAAGGATTTTAGGTTATAGTTGTTGTTTGTCCGTAATATGCCTGGTGTCTAGTATCTGATATCTTTTCACTTTTCATTTAATCTACATTGGATCCACATCAGGAGAAACCACTAAAGCTCGATACTCTTGCTTCTGTTTTAAGTGATCGATAAAGTAGTTTATCATTCCCTTTACCCTGGTAACCGAGGTTTCTTTATCCACCTTTACAAGGATGCTCATAATAAACATATCCTGAATTCGATTTATTGGCGGTGCTTCGGGGCCAAGAACATTTCTTCCTAATGTTTCCTTAAGGCCAGCAGCCAAAATCTCGGCAGCTTTCTTAACTGTAGGCTGATGTTTATGCTTTAGCGAGATATTTATTAACCTGTAGAATGGAGGATATTTAAACGCTTTGCGTTCATCGAGTTGGGTTGCATACATCCCCAAATAATTGGTATTAACTACCATATCAATGATTGGATGTTTAGGTTGTGCGGTTTGAATCATCACCAAACCCTGACGGCTCTTTCGTCCCGCCCTGCCGCTCACCTGCGACATCAGCTGGTAGCTGCGTTCGTATGCCCTAAAATCGGGAAAATTGAGCATGTTATCCGCATTTAGAATTCCTACAAGGCTCACCTTATCGAAATCGAGACCCTTTGTAACCATCTGCGTGCCGATGAGAATATCAATTTTACCTGACTCAAACTCGGAGATAATCCTATCGTACGAAAACTTGGAGCGAGTTGAGTCAAGATCCATTCGCTCAATTTTAGCGTTGGGAAAAAATAGCGATAATTCCTCTTCAACCTTTTCTGTTCCAAAACCCTTAGTTTGAAGTGCTGGACTTCCGCATGCTAAACATTTCGACGGCGATTGCAGAGCATACCCGCAGTAATGGCAAACCAGCTGATTGTTATGCTTATGATACGTTAAGCTTACATCGCAGTATTCGCATTTTGGAACCCATGCACACTCATCGCACTCAATGAAAGGGGCAAATCCCCTACGATTCTGAAAAAGTATAGCCTGTTCACCCTTGGCCAAAACCTGTTCAATCTCTAAAAGCAGGTCATCGGAGAAGTGCGATTTCATCCTCTTCCGTTTACGGGCATCGATAGTATTTATAACCTTAACGGCAGGTAGTTGAAGCCCACGGTGTCGCTCGTTGAGATCAACCTGACCATACTTACCAATTCGGGCGTTGTAGAAGGTTTCAAGAGACGGGGTTGCAGTTCCTAAAAGCACCTTTGCCTCGTACATAGAGGCGAGCATTATTGCCGAATCGCGAGCGTTGTAGCGTGGTGCAGGATTGTACTGCTTGTAGGTATTCTCGTGCTCCTCATCAACAATGATTAAGCCTAACCGCTTAAATGGCAAAAACAACGAGGAACGAACGCCTAGTATTATATCAAAAACGGGTTGACCTTGCTTTGGCTCATCGCTAAGAACACCCTTATAAACTTCAACTCGTTGGGAATCGCTGAATTTAGAATGATAAACGGCAACTCTTGCCCCGAAAATTCGGCGAAGCCTGTTGATTATCTGCGAGGTGAGGGCAATCTCGGGTAATAGGTAAAGAACCTGATGTCCCTTTTCAATCTCCTCGGCAATTAATCGAATGTAAAGTTCGGTTTTTCCGCTCGATGTAACGCCGTGCAAAAGAGCAACCTGCTTGGTGGTGTAGCACTCCTTAATCTCATCTAGCGCTCTCTGCTGGCTCGATGAAAGTTTGAATTCATCCTGAATTGCTTGATTCCCTTCATCGATGCGCGATACCTGCTGATACTCTTCCCGAAAAATCTCCTTCTCCATCATTGCACCAAGCACCGATGGGGAAACTTGTGCCTTCTCAATCAATGCTCTTTTGGGAACTCGTATTTCAAATATTGATTGTTCTTTTGTTGTAAGAGAAAGGAATGCGAGTAGCAGTTTCTGTTGAGCCTGTGCTCGTTTCAGATCATCGAAGAGTTTGTTGATATCATCCTCCGATTTGATTGATGTATGCAGTCCAATATAGGTCTCGGTTTTGGGCTTATAAATATTTTCGATTGATTCGTTGATGGCAATGGCCTGCTTATCGAGCAGCGATTTGATAACTCCCATCGGATTTGGCAGATCCAGTGTTGAGAGTAAATCCTGAATCGAGGTCTTTTTATCATCCTTAAGATGATTCAGAATAATCTCCTCATTCTCGGTTAGCGCAAGATCCTGATTCTCGTTTCTGCAAATAAAGGTTTCGCTCTCCATCTTCAATCCCGATGGCAGGGCGGCTTTCATCACCTCGCCCAGTGTACACATGTAGTATTCGGACATCCATTCCCAGAATCGAATCTGGTTTTGGCTAACAATAGGATGCTCATCAATTACTTGTAGAATATTTTTTGTCTGATATTTTTCAGGGGCTTGGTCGTGAACCCTAAATATTATTGCAGAGTATAGTTTCTTTTTACCAAATTGTACGACAACCCGTTTCCCAATCTCAACCATATCTGTATACTCCTCCGATACCGAATAGGTGTAAAGCCTTTGTAAAGCTAACGGAAGAATAACATCTACGTACATTTTGGTTGTTTGTTTTTGGTTGATTGTTGTTCGTAAGTATAATGTTTTGGGTTTCTTGTCGCTTATTCCTTTTCGCTTGTCACTTCTTTAATTTTCTCCGCCACCATCTCCATTAACCAAACCGGTGTTGACGTTGCACCACAAACCCCAACATCATTAAATCCAGTAAACCAATGCTTTTCCACGCTGCTTGGATTTGAAACCAGGTGGGTGTTGATATTCGTCTCTTTACATATCTCGTAAAGCATTTTTCCGTTGGAACTCTTTTCGCCGCTAACAAAAACAATTACCCGATGTTTTTTTGCAAACTGTTCAACCTCCTTTTTCCGGTTTGAAACTTGTCCGCAGATAGTCCTATTTATGGTTAATGGCACATCATTATCACCTTTATGTTCAACCATCAACCGACGAATATTGTCGGCCAATTGTAAGTATTTATCTGGACTCATGGTGGTTTGTGAGAATAGCGCAATGGGTTTTGTGAAATCAATAGCGGCAAGCTGCTCGGGCGTTTCAACAACAATCGCTTTGCCATCAGTTTGACCCACTAGGCCATTTACCTCGGCATGCCCCTTTTTTCCATATATTACAACTTGACCATCAGAAATCTTTAACGTCTCCCAGCTTCTTTTAATTCTAGACTGAAGTTTAAGTACAACAGGACAGGTTGCATCAATTATTTGAATTCCATTAATTTTGGCAATTCTATATGTTTCGGGAGGTTCGCCATGCGCTCGCAGCAATACTTTTTTACCCTTGAGGTTTTCCATCAATTGATGGTCGATTGTGATTAATCCCTTCGATTCGAGCCTACTCACCTCTTCGCTATTGTGTACAATATCACCCAAACAGTAAAGATCTTCTGCATTCTGCAGCTCCTTTTCGGCCTGATTAATTGCATTTACCACACCAAAGCAAAAACCTGAACGAGTATCAATTTCAATCTTCATCGCTTAAATTAGTGTCTCGTGTTTAGTTTATGGTGTAAAGTATTTATTCCCGTTTCTTTTCACTTTTCACTTGTCGCTTCATTAGTTTTTTCCACAACCAAACTCTCTACCCATATCATCTGCTCATCAATAGTCATATAGCTATTATCGAGGATAATGGCATCTTCGGCTTTTCGTAGCGGTGAAATGTCGCGGGTTTGATCGAGATGATCGCGCTCTTCTATATTTGCAAGTATCTCGTCAAAATTAACCACTTGATCTTTCTCAACTAGCTCTTTTAAGCGTCGCTCGGCTCTAATTTTTGGATCTGCAGTCATAAATATTTTCAGCTCTGCATTTGGAAAAACAACTGTTCCAATGTCGCGACCATCCATTACTATCCCCTTATCAACACCAAGTTTGCGTTGAAGTTCAACCATTCGCTCCCGGACTTCAGAAATTGCAGCAACAACACTAACCAAACTTGCAACGCCAATTGTTCTAATTTGCTCCTCAACTACAATCCTATTCAAGGTTGTTTCATGCTTTTTAGTATTGGGGTTAAAGCTAAACCCAACCTCTAGTTTTTTAATGTTTTCGAGTAGATTGTCACGCTTAACAGCGCCATTCTCTATCAAACCAGTTTGAATAAACCCAAGGGTAACAGCTCGGTACATTGCTCCGCTGTCGATATATAGGTAACCCAAACGTTGAGCGATTAGCTTTGCAAAGCTGCTCTTACCACACGATGAAAATCCATCAACCGCTATGACAATTTTTTTACTCACGATATCTATGTTATTATTTCAAGAATTAGGTTTCAAATCTCATCTAAAAACGAGATTCAAAGTTATCACAAATTATGATGATAGAAAAAGATAAGGTAATGAGGATTAGTGGCTGGTTTTAACTATTAACAAGATTTCAGTTTTCTGTTAACTATTAACTGTCAACTCATAACTATAATTTATCCTTTCCAAATAAATCATCCAGATCGGTGCTGATGGAGAAGAATTTTGATGGCCCTGCCAAATGGTACTTCGATTGTCCGTAGCTGAGCTGAAATTTAGATATTTTGATTCCAAATCCCCAGCTAAAACCTACCGATGATACATTCTCTTCAACCTTTAGCTCATTCCTACGCTGATAGTTATACCCTAACCGAAAAGTAAAACTCTTTAGCGGAGTAAACTCAACCCCAAGAATTACATGGCTTAACGCTTCATTAGATAATGCTTTTAGCTTGCTGTCTTTCGAAATATCGCCACCCAATGTATTATCGGTTATCGAACGCTTATAGTACATATTCCAGTTTTGAATCTGATGAAGGGTTACAACAAACCGAAACGGAGCATGCGCAAGTTTTTTACTTAAGCCTAATACCGCTTCGAAAGGTAATCTTTCATAGGTATGCGTATAAGGCTTTATCATTGTTCCGATATTTCTTAGAACTAGCCCTGCTGAGAATAGGCTATTCTGGCGATGATAGCTTACTCCGATATCGGCAGCAATGCCAAGAGAGTTGTAGGTGTATAGGTGAGAGTATAAAGGCTTCACATTAATGCCAACGGTAAATGAACTATCGATAACTCTGGAGTAAATCAGATTAACGGCCATATCCGAAGCTGTAAAGTTACCCGTAATCGTACCCCCTTCATTGGCCTCGGTGAATGTACCATAGTTAACCTCCATAATGCCGATACCAATGGTTCCGAACTTCTTCAAGTCTCTTGCATACAGCGCTGAGCCATATTTAACCCCTGCGTAATAACCAACATAGGATAACGCAAGCTGATTGTGCATCTGAGAGTTTAAAAGCGAAGGGTTATAAAGCGCAAGCCCAAGTTCAGGGTTGTCCAATGAGGCCACTTTACCTCCAAGAGCAGCTATTCGAGGAGTTGTGGTTAGGTTTAAAAATTGATACGTACTCTCGCCACCAACCTGCGCAAACGATTGATAAGCAATAAGTAGAAAGATTATATGTAACGAAATTCTTTTTATGCGCATACCTCTTCAAACGAACAGCTAAGGTAAAATATTTGGTTAAACTGATACAATAAACTATCAGGGATATAACTGAAAGGGGTTAGGAATGTTATTCAAGGGTAAAAAATTAAGTAAAAAGGAGAAATTAGTTTGACCTTCTCCTAACTAGGTATAAAACATTTGATTCATTTTTTAATGAATCTTAAAGAATATCAAGATAGAAAGCATATAATTTTAGATCAGATTTGGTAACCTGATAAAACTACTCAAGCAATAATCTTTACTCGGTATCAATTACCGTTGTTGCAGGGCTTGTAACGGAATGAAAATCGGCGCCAACAATAACATTGATGCTTTTGGGAACAACAGTAAAGGTGAAAGGCGACATGCCTAACGATTCGCCGTCTACCTCCAATCCTATCGGAATATCGGACAAGATAGTTACCGTTTTCCCGATATGCCCCGATATTTTTGGGTGCGTTAGAATAGTTCCATTGTAAAGTCGATAGATATTCCTTATCACCTCAAATCGACGGATTTGACGAATAACCGTAACGTCAAAAAGCCCATCGTCGGATACCGCATTGGGCAGCTGCATCATTCCACCACCATTATAGCAACCTATCCCAACGGTTAAGCTAAATATTTTACCATCAATCTTTTCGCCATCAATGGCGATATTGATAAACGATGGTTTATAGTCGAACAGGGCTCTGACAAGACTTCCCATGTATAAAATTTTTCCACGATGACCATGCTCTTTTAAGCGATTTGTTCTGCGGGCAACCTCAGCATCAAAACCTACTCCACCGGCGTTGGCAAAGTAACGGGCTTGCTTAACCTTTGATTCTTCATACTCAACTTTTCCAACGTCTTGAAGAAAAAGTTTTCCTTCTTTAATCGCCGCAATCTTTCCTTCGTAGGTTGCATGTATCTTGTACATCCTCGACCAATCATTACCAGTTCCAACGGCAATTACCCCAATAACTATTTCGTTAGTAGGATATTTATTTTGAATAAAAACTCCATTAACTATCTCGTTTAGCGTACCATCGCCACCAACGGCAATCAGGTGCTTATAGCCCTTGTTAATCGCATTTACAGTAAGCTCAACCGAGTGATACTTATGGGTTGTAAAAACAAAGTCGAAATCGATACCATTTGCTTTTAGCAACGATTCGATTTGAGGCCAATCGGTTTTTCCTTTACCGCTTCCAGCCTGTGGGTTGATGATTGCATACCACCTATCAGTCATTGAATCCGCTCCATTTAATGAATCGTAAATATACAATTTTCCGATAATATCAAGCCGATGATAAATATATCCTGCTAACCGTGACTGGAATTAAGTAACACACATACAGCACAATAGTAAAAATTGAGCAATCGTATTATTAATACAAATCATCTTACAAGCAAGCAATAGCAGTAGTTTTAAAATTGATTCTTCGGCTACTAAATACATAGAGGTTTGTAAAAAAGATTTTCTATTTTTGCAGATACTCGTAATGGAAACGGATTGTTAATAAATTGTTGGTAACAATCAACGTTTTGTTTATATTCATTTGAGTAAAATAAAGGCTAAAAGTTGGTGATATATATCTTTGAGCCCCATAATTTCTTGTATTTTTAGAATCTGATAAATTAGAATATAATGGCAAAAGTTATTGCAATTGCTAACCAGAAAGGCGGAGTAGGGAAAACCACCACTGCTATTAATCTTGCAGCAAGTCTTGCTGTTCTTGAGAAAAAGGTATTACTTGTAGATGCCGATCCACAGGCAAATGCAACCTCAGGAATCGGCTTTGATCTTAGGAATATTAAGTCAAGCGTATATGAATGCTTGGTTGATGAGGTAAATCCTAAAGATATTATCCTTAACAGTGAACTCAAAGGGTTAGATTTGATCCCATCAAATATCGATTTGGTGGGTGCTGAGATTGAGATGCTCAACCTTCCCAACAGAGAAAAGATGCTTAAAAGCGTAATCGATAGGGTTAAAGACGATTACGATTTTGTGCTGATTGACTGTTCTCCTTCATTGGGCTTAATCACTGTAAATGCGCTTAGCGCTGCCGACTCAGTGATGATTCCTGTTCAGTGTGAATACTTTGCATTAGAAGGATTAGGAAAACTACTTAACACCATAAAAATTATTCAAGCTCGATTAAACACCGCGCTTGAGATTGAAGGATTTCTTTTAACCATGTACGATGCTCGCCTTCGACTATCAAACCAAGTTGTAGAGGAGGTTAAAAAGCATTTTCAGCAGATGGTATTTGAAACGATCATTCAACGAAACGTTAAGCTGAGTGAGGCTCCTAGCTACGGCAAACCGGTTATTCTATACGATGCTTTATCAGCAGGTTCTACCAGTTATGTGAACCTTGCGCGTGAATTGCTTCAGCGAAATAGTATGACTAAGATCGATGCTAAAGAGAAGCAAATCCTTAGCAAATAACATTAGCCTTTTCAGGAAAATAAAAAAGATATATGAGTAAGAAAATGGCGCTTGGGCGCGGTTTAGGTGCGCTAATTGAGGGTGCAAACGATCCAATGAGCGAAGTTGTTGAGCATAAAATAACTAGCGAGTTGGTTAAAGAAATTGATATCGATAAGATAGATGTAAATCCCTATCAACCTCGCACAACATTTGATGAAGAGGCACTTAATGAACTTGCAGAATCAATTAAACGATTAGGCATCATTCAACCAATTACTGTTCGCTCAAACGAAGGTAAATATCAGCTAATTTCAGGGGAGCGTCGTTTACGTGCAGCCAAAATTGCTGGGATGAAGATAATTCCTGCATACATCCGTACTGCTGACGATCAGGGTTTACTTGAAATGGCTCTTGTTGAAAACATTCAACGCGAAGATCTAGATTCTATTGAGGTTGCCATAAGTTACCAGCGATTAATTGAGGAGTGTAACCTTACACAGGAGAATTTGGCTGAGCGGGTTGGAAAAAAACGAGCTACCGTTGGGAATTATTTACGATTACTTAAACTTCCTGCCGAGATTCAACTTGGACTTCGTCAGTCTCACCTGTCAATGGGACATGCCCGGGCGTTGATTACAATTGATGACCCCATTTCTCAGCTAAAACTCTATAGAGCTATCCTTGAAAAAGATTTATCGGTTCGTAAAACCGAGGAGGAGGTTCGTACCATACAGGAGAAACATCCAGAGAAATCGCAAAAATTAAAAACCAATCGCGACCTTCCACATACCGAGGCGCAGCTAAAAAATCATTTAATCAATAAATTAGGTTGGGCTGCTGATATCAAAACAGGATCAAAAGGCGATGGTAAAATTGTAATTTCTTACCATAACGAACTTGAACTACAGGAGATTATTCAGAAATTTAACAGTTTGGACGAATAAGAATCCTACTGTTTCCTCGTTTTCTCTTAAAATAAAAAAAACGTTGAGGGTATCTCTTTCTCAAAATATTTGTAATTTTTTTATTGTGGCATTGGTATTTATTTTAATACCAATGTTCTCATTTAGCCAATTGGCAAATACTAATAAATCGCCACATTTAAAAGATAGTCTTAAAACTAAGCAGCTCTGGTTTGCTGCTCAGATCCTTCCAGGTTCAGGGCAAATCTACAATAAACAGTACTGGAAGGCTGCTGCTTTTTATACTGGTATGGGAAGCATGCTTTACATGGGGATTAATACGAATAAAACCTATAAACTCTACCTCTCAGATTATAATAAGTTAAATCCGGCATCTTCTAATAGAGATTTTTATAAAAAATTATACCTTAAGGAAAAACAAACTCGTAATCTTTATCTGGCAGGAGCTGGAGTCTTTTACCTTGCAAGCGTGGTTGATGCGCTTGTGGTATACAATAAGAATGAGCACTCACCAGCAGCGGCAACAATTCTTTCAACTGTTATTCCTGGAGCAGGGCAGGTTTACAACCGAAAATTGTGGAAAGTTCCAGTAATCTATGGAGGGATAAGCACTTTGTGCTTTTTGGTTGATTGGAATAATCGGGGATATGTCAGATTTAAGAGGGCATTAAGACAATATCCCGATGATGAATTCAATGGTTTAAGAACCGAAGCTGAAATTAAGCTATACCGTGATATTTACCGTAAAAATCGTGATATTTGTATAGCTGGGCTTATTGGTGTATATGTTTTAAATATAATTGATGCAAACGTTGATGCCCATTTTTATGATTGGAATGTGAACGATGATCTATCATTTCATGTTGAACCTACCATAATTAATAATAACTTTGCATCAACAGCTTACGCTCAACCTGCATTTGGGTTAAATTGTACTTTTAATTTCTAAAATTTGGCGATGAAAAAATTAATAAAATACTCTATTGTTCTATTCTTATTTCTAAATATCAATTTTTTAAACGCACAATCCACTAAACCTGTAATAAAGGACTCCACGTTAGAGAGAGTTGGTCTGTCGTGCGACTTTAACAATAACCTCGATAGCCTGTTAAACCTCTGGTACGTCCAACAATCGGTTGATTCAAGCAATCTCCTAGCTGGAATCGAACCTGATAGTACCGTTCCATTAATAAATATTCCCGACTCAATTTATATCAAACGTCTTTCGAAAATAAATTCAGTAATTGACTTGCCCTACAACAGTATAGTTAAGAGCTATATCTCGATGTACACGCAGAATAAAAAAGAATTGGTTGGTGTAATGATAGGTTTATCAGATTACTATTTTCCAATTTTTGAGGAGGTCCTCGATCTTTACCAGCTACCTCAGGAGTTCCGATTTCTACCGATTATTGAATCGGCGTTAAACCCAAGAGCCGTTTCAAGGGCTGGTGCAACTGGTCTTTGGCAATTTATGTATGGAACAGGCAGAATGTATAAGTTAACTATCAACTCCTATGTCGATGAACGACGCGATCCTGTTGCAGCATCGCATGCGGCAGCCCGGTTTCTTAAAGATTTATACTCAATTTATAAAGATTGGACTCTTGTAATTGCAGCGTATAATTGCGGACCAGGAAATGTGAATAAAGCAATTCGTAGAGCTGGAGGCAAAAAGAATTATTGGGATATTTATTATTATTTGCCCCGCGAAACCAGAGGTTATGTACCTGCTTTTATTGCTGCAAACTATACATTCCGCTATTACAAGGAGCATAATATCAAACCACAAGCTATAAATGTTCCCCTAACATCCGATACGCTAATGGTCAATAAACTGCTTCATCTACAGCAGGTATCAGAAGTATTAGGAATACCAATAAACCTATTGCGCGATTTAAACCCTCAGTATAAGCTCGATATTATCCCTGCACGGGAGAGAGCTTTTGCGCTCAAATTGCCAGTTGATGCAGTAGGGTCTTATATTGATAAAGAAAAACAGATTTATGCGTATAAGGATAGCGTATATTTTAACAGGAAAAATAACATCAATCCTATAAAGTACACATCATCATATCAATACGATGTTCCTGCAGGTAGTATTCGTTACGATTACAGGGTTCAAACCGGCGACAACCTTGGATTTATTTCCGAGAAATTTGGGGTAACTGTTGCTCAGCTCCGCTCATGGAATAATATGTACGGAAATATGATTAGGGCAAACCAAAAACTTGCTGTTTATTTATCGCAAAGGGTTGCAACACAGCTTGGTATTATAACCCCAGCGCAAATATCTCCAAAAATTGAATCGGGTTATATCGTTCATACTGTAAAGTCGGGCGATACGCTTTGGACTATTGCTCGTCAGTATCCGGGAGTAACAGGAGAGGATATTATTAAAATTAATAATCTTAAGAGTGATAGGGTTTATCCTGGCCAAACTTTAAAGATTAAACCGAAGAGCTAACCTTTTTACCACGGAGACACGGAGAACACAGAGAATCAAAGTTCTGTTGACTTTTTAAGTGGAAAGATGGTTACTCAAAAATGCGGCATTAGGTATTGCAAGCAGAATAGTTTTTGAAAAAAAATATTGCTATTTTACTTTTAATTAGTGAAATAATTTAAGAAACTCCGTGGTCTCTGTGCCTCCGTGGTTTTTGTTTTTTTCGTCTACTGATGAATAATTGCAGAAAACCTTTTTTCATGGTAAAACCCTTTAAAATATTTTTACTTCTTTTATCCTTAATTAGCATTGCTTTAATTCCTGCTCTCTTTTTTCCAAATGATGGCGTTAAATTAGGTATTGTTACACTTCGATATCCAAGCATTAATCAGCTATTTGGTATAGATACCTTGGAAAGAAAGCTAGTCCTCAATCCAGAAATTGTATTACTCGATAAAATTGTAGATAGTGCCATAAATGCTAGCCAAGCAATTCAATTGTCCAATACAATAACAATTAGTGATTCAATATCATTAAAAGACTCTGTAAGATTAAACGATACAATTCAATCATTTAGCGCAGATAAGTTAAAAAGTAAAATCAACTGTTTAGAGTTTCCTGATGGCATCCATCAATCCTTGAACTCATTTTTTGAAGCCCTTCGTACTAAGGCATACAATAAAAAACAGATTAGGGTATTACACTATGGTGATTCACAGATTGAGGGCGATAGAATTTCATCCTATCTACGGTCGAGACTGCAAGCAAAATTTGGTGGTGGTGGCATTGGGCTCGTTCATGCATTGCCCCAGAGTAGCCAAACAGGTTATGTTTTACAGTCAACATCATCAAACTGGGAGAAGACAACGCTTGCCCCTCACGACAAGGTGCTTTCGGGGATCAATCGATACGGCGTTTTAGGAGGTTATTCATCGTTTGCATCTAGTAAAAACCTGTTTTCAAAATCAACGAATGAGGCATGGATAGAGTTTAATCGAATTGGTGGGATTAATAGCTCGGCTCGAAAATTCGATAGAATTCGAATCTTTTATGGTTTCAACAGTAAGCCATTTATGGTTCAGCTCGATTCAGATAGTAAAACTAATGATGCTGAGCTGATTCCTAATACCAATAAACTTTCTTCTTTATCGTGGGATATTAGCCAAAGCACAAATACGTTCGAGATTAAGTTCAAAGGAGATAGCAGTCCGCTAATTTTTGGAATATCTCTGGAAACCGAGAAAGGAATTGCCGTTGATAATATCCCAATAAGAGGTAGCTCAGGAACCGATTTCACCAAAACCGATATGGTTTTCATGTCTGAAATGCTTCGAATGTTAAACGCTAAGCTGATAATTCTTCAGTTTGGCGTAAACGTTGTTCCTAATGTTGTTGAAAACTATAAGTACTACCAAAACCAACTGTATAATCAGGTAAAGGCAATTCAGACCGCTCTACCCGATGCATCAATTATTATTATTGGGGTTTCGGATGTTTCGAGAAAAGAGGGGCTGCACTATAATTCATATCCAAATATTGAAAAGATAAGGGATGCTCAAAAGCAAGCAGCCTTTAAAGCAGGAGTTCCTTTCTGGGATTGCTATAAAGCGATGGGCGGAAAAAACTCAATGGCTGCATGGGAAAATGCAGACCCACCGCTTGCTTCAAAAGATTTTATTCATTTCACCTATCGAGGCGCAAATCTTATTGCTGAGATGTTTTATGCCGCACTGATATCGGAGTATGAAGGTTATCTTGAGAAGAGAATAAAACCTTTGAGTAAGCAGGCTGTAATCTACATAGATTCAGCACAAATAACAAAACTTATCAAATAGCATGGTCGATATTTGGCACTATATAATCAGGATATTTACCTACACCGAGAGTAGTCCAATTATATTCAGCGAGGCTTCGTTCTGGGTGTTTTTTGCTGTGCTAATGCTCGGATATTCGTTTGTTTTCCGTAAGCCGTATCTTCGAACAATTTACCTTCTGCTTTTCAGCTTCTTTTTTTACTATAAATCCAGCGGATTATTCTTTGTTCTACTCATATTTGCGACTATTTGCGATTACACTACCGGAATTCTAATTCCGATCTCAAGTAAGAAATGGGTAAGACAATTGCTTGTTGGAATTAGCGTATCAATAAACCTTGGCGTTCTATCGTATTTTAAATACGCCTACTTTTATACAACGTCAATCAATAGCCTACTGGGAACAAATTTTGAGGTGGTAAACTATTTATCGCTGTGGACGAATCAAATCTTCAACTCACATTTCGACACTTTAACCATAATTCTTCCGGTTGGGATATCGTTCTACACCTTTCAAACCATCAGCTATACGATTGATATTTATAGAGAGAAACTAAAGCCCGTTCGGAATATTCTCGATTTTGGTTTTTATGTTTCGTTCTTTCCACAGCTTGTTGCTGGTCCCATTGTGCGTGCGGCTGAGTTTATTCCTCAGATTTACAAAAAATACAGCCTTAGCTGGCAGGAGTTCAACCATGCCTACTTCCTTATTCTGAATGGGCTTATAAAAAAGATGCTCATCTCCGATTTTATCTCCATCAACTTTGTGGATCGGGTTTTTGATAATCCATCGAGCTATTCGGGTTTTGAAAATTTGATGGGAATTTATGGGTATGCCTTACAGATTTACTGCGATTTTTCGGGTTACACCGATATTGCCATTGGGGTGGCAATCTTGTTAGGATTTAGATTACCCATTAACTTTAACTCACCCTACAAAGCGGTAAATATCACTGATTTTTGGCGGCGTTGGCACATTTCCCTCTCAACATGGTTGAGGGATTACCTTTATATTCCGTTAGGGGGAAATAGAAAAGGGAAAATCAGAGCGTATCTAAATCTAATGATTACCATGCTTCTTGGGGGTCTATGGCACGGAGCGAACATCCGATTTGTAATTTGGGGAGGCATACATGGAATCTCATTGGCGTTTCATAAGTTATGGGTAAGCATATTCCCTGTGTCTAAATTGAAACCTTCGGTGTGGAAAAGATTTCTTGCAGGATTTATTACCTTTCAGGTAGTCTGCTTTTCATGGATTTTCTTTCGATCATCAAGCATCGATAAAGCGATGGAAATACTAAATCAGATTTATAATAGGTTTGGTACAGATTCAATAGTTCCTGCAGTGACGGGTCAATTAGCCATTTATGGCTTAATTGCCATTGGCTTTGCCATTCATTGGCTTCCCGTTTCGTTCAAGGAATCGTATAGAGGCGCTTTTATCAAATCATCGTTAGCTTTTAAAATAGCCGCGACGCTAATTATCGCATTTGTTTTATTGCAGTTTAAGGCATCAGAAATACAGCCGTTTATATATTTTAGATTCTGATGATTTCTTAATACCTTTCTGTACTTAAATTAAACCAATGATTGCACAAATTAAATTACTTGTAATTACATCGATTTTAATTACATCGAATAGCTGTAGTGTAAATAAACAGCAAGGCGAAAAGGATTTTATTAAACCAGAACAGGTTGCTTTTATTGAGTTTATCCACACTCAAGATGGTGAAGCAATAAGTGGAACGGCCCCACAGGGACGTAGAATCGACGGGCCAACCTATCGCTTTGACAAGGAAACAAAACAACTCGAAATTCGTCGAAAAGAGAGTTTCTCCATTGATACTGTTAAGGTGCTTCTTGGAACTGTTAAAATCTTAAAAGGCGTTGCTGGTACTGGACTATCGATGCGAATAAATGCCATTGGAAAACTCCCCTATAGTTTAGATAATTTGACTATTTCAAAGGTAAGCAGTAAAGGAATATCAATAACTTTTGATAAAAAGAAGCACCTTTTAAAAGAGGGTGAAGAATGGGAAATAACAATTGATGCTACTACTAATATGGACACTCCTATTATTATTAAGATGAAGCCTCAATATAAAGATGAAAAAATAGCAGAAAAGCCAGAAACCGAAAATAAAACAAATATTCCTACAATCATCAAATTTACTGATACTTATAAAATTATCTATCACGGATTGATCGATAAAAAAGGGGTAACTCAATAGGAAAAGGAGAGGCTGCAAAATTTTGCAGCCTCTCCTTTTTGTAAAGCGTCTTGGCTGCTTTACTTAATAATCTGCTTATAAAAATCGTTTCCTTTATCATCAACAAGTATAAAAGCCGGGAAGCTTTCAACCTCAATCTTATAAATTGCCTCCATTCCCAACTCCGGATATTCTAATAGTTCAACCTTTTTTATGTTTTCCTGTGCTAGAATTGCAGCAGGACCACCGATACTACCCAAGTAGAATCCGCCATGCTTTTTGCAAGCATCAACAACACCTTGACCTCTGTTGCCTTTGGCGATCATTATCATGCTTCCTCCCAACGATTGAAACAGATCAACATACGAATCCATGCGCCCAGCAGTGGTTGGGCCAAAGGATCCTGAAACCATTCCGGTTGGAGTTTTTGCTGGGCCTGCGTAGTAAATCGGATGATCCTTTATATACTGAGGCAGTGATTCTCCTTTATCCAACCGCTCTTTCAGCTTAGCGTGGGCAATATCTCGACCCACAATTATTGTCCCAGTTAGCGATAATCGAGTCCCAACCGGATGTTTTGAAAGTTCAGAAAGAATTTCTTTCATCGGTCGATTTAGGTCGATTTTTATTGCTTCGTCTTCTTCTACCTTCCGATACTTTTCGGGTATAAACTGCCCTGGATTATTCTCCAACTTTTCAACCCAAATACCATCTTTATTAATCTTTGCTTTGATATTTCTATCTGCAGCACATGATACACCAACACCAACAGGGCACGACGCACCATGGCGGGGCAATCGAATTATTCTAACATCAAGCGCAAAGTATTTTCCACCGAACTGTGCCCCAATGCCAATGCCATTGGCTGCATCGAGGATTCGCTTTTCAAGCGCCACGTCTCGGAATGCCTGACCGCCTTCATTCCCTTCGGTTGGCAGATTATCGAGATATTTTGCCGATGCCAGTTTTACTGTTTTAATGCACGCCTCGGCCGATGTTCCGCCAATAACAAAGGCTACGTGGTATGGTGGGCAGGCTGCTGTACCCAATATTTTCAACTTTTCAACCAAATATTTCTCCAAACTCTCAGGGTTGAGCAGTGCCTTTGTCTCCTGAAAGAGCATTGTTTTGTTTGCCGAACCACCACCCTTTGCAATGAAAAGGAATTCATACTCTTCGCCCTTGGTAGAGTATATATCAATCTGAGCGGGGAGGTTAGTTCCTGAATTCTTTTCCTTATACATGTCCAACGGAATAGTCTGGGAGTACCTTAGATTATCACCAGTGTAGGTTTTGTAAACTCCGTGCGACAAAGCCTCCTCATCATCGCCACCGGTCCAAACCTGCTGCCCTTTTTTTGCAATAATTGTTGCTGTTCCAGTATCTTGACAGAAGGGGAGTATCCCTTTTGCCGATATTTCGGCATTGCGAAGCATCACTAGGGATATAAACTTATCGTTTTTGCTAGCTGCAGGATCTTCGAGTATCTCAGCCATTTGCTTAATATGCTCAGTTCTGAGCATGAAAGAACAATCGTGCATGGCTGTTTTAGCAAGCATAACCAAGCCCTCGGGATCTACCTTTAAAATGGGTTTTCCTTCAAACTGTGCTACCGAAACATAATCCTTGGTAAGTAGGTAATAGCTCGTTTCATCTTTTCCTAGCGGAAATGTTTTTTGGAATTTGAAATCGGGTGCTGCCATAGGAGTTATTTTTAAACGAATTTGGTTGATTTACAAGAATACCTATGTTTTTTTTTAAAAAAGTTTATCAATCTCTTCTGTCGGGTTGCCTATAATCGCCTTGTACTTTCCAACAACGATAGGACGTTGAATCAACTTCGGATTTTCAATCAGTATCTTAATCCATTCATCATCGGTAAAGCTCTTCCCTTTCAGATAAGTTTTGAAATATTCCTCATTAGTACGAACAATCTGCGATGGTTTAAGGTTCGATTTTAAAAGGATTTCCTTCAGCTCTTTAAAGGTTATAATATCCGAGATGTAATCCCTTACTTCAATGTCGGCAGTTTTACTTTTCAGGTATTCCAACCCTGCGCGACTATGCTTACAGCGTGTATTATGGTAGATTTTATAGGGCATATATTTAATATTGCTTGATAAGTTACATCATCTTAAACAATGCGTCAAGTTAATTGATTATAGAAACTTTATGTTTGAAAACAGACAAAATTATTCATTCGCACAATTTAATTCTACGAAATCGTTTTCACTTTTCAACTTATCGCCTGTTACTTAAGATTTGTTAACTACTTATCATATCATCCTGCAAACTTTTTTTGCATTCTCGCAATATGGATTTACCTTTAACCAGTCTAATTGATGCTATTAAAATGAAGCAATACATTGAATTTCTTGATCATATTCTTGAGAAAGGGGCGAACAAAACCGATAGAACTGGAACTGGAACAGTAAGCGTTTTTGGTTACCAGACACGATTTGATTTATCGCAGGGCTTTCCTTTGTTGACTACAAAAAAACTTCACTTAAAATCAATAATCTACGAACTCCTTTGGTTTTTAAATGGCGATACCAATACAAAGTATCTGAACGAGAATGGCGTTTCCATTTGGAACGAATGGGCTGATGAAAATGGAAATCTCGGCCCTGTTTATGGTTATCAGTGGCGTTCGTGGCCAACTGCCGATGGAAGACACATCGATCAAATCTCACAGGTAATAGATTCTATTAAGAAAAATCCTGATTCTCGTCGTCATATGGTTTGTGCTTGGAACGTTGGCGAAATCGAAAATATGGCGTTGCCGCCATGCCATGCTTTATTCCAGTTCTATGTGGCTGATGGAAAACTTTCGTGCCAACTTTACCAGCGCAGCGCCGATGTTTTTCTTGGCGTTCCATTTAACATTGCGTCATACGCTTTGTTAACTTTAATGGTTGCTCAGATAACAGGTCTAAAACCTGGTGAATTTGTTCATTCCTTTGGTGATGCGCACATTTACCTAAACCATCTTGAACAGGTTAAACTGCAGATGACACGTGAACCAAGAGCGTTACCAAAAATGATTATTAACCCTGATGTTAAATCGATATTTGATTTCAAGTTCGAGGACTTTAAGCTTGAGGGGTACGATCCGCATCCGCATATAAAGGGGGCGATAGCTATTTAAGTTAACAAGCAGATAAGTTTAAATGAAATGGCAATGCATTTTATAACTAAAAAAAATGAATAGTAAATTTTATAAAGTTTTAACTCCTTCAATATTAATCTTAAGTGCTATAGCATTTCTTTTTTTGGGTTTTAATACAAAATCCAATGTAATCATTTCAATAATTTCTATTGGAATGACTGTTGGTATTTCATTTGGAACTTTTACTGTACTAATTAATGGATACTTTATTCCATCCAAATTGATTTTTAAATATAGATTCTGGGTTTATGGTTTATTTTTTGGTCTGGCTATTTTTTTGTCTTCAATACTAAATTCACTGGCAGAAGGAAGAATTATTCATATGAAATATCTGTTAATTAAGTTTATTATTTCCATTATTATTGGAATTATTTTTTTTGGTACTTTTCTTTATTGGAATTTTAGAGAATTGAAGAAGTTTACCAGATTAGAAACACAACTTGGTGAACTTGAAATATTAAGTGATTCAGCAACCTTAGATAATGAAGAAGCAACAAAGTCAGGTAGAATCATCCTAACAACACAACGATTATGTTTCATATCAAACGATGAAGAAAAAACTAAATTTGTTTTTTCTTTTAGTGATTTGACCTCTGGAATTGAAATAATAGAACGACTAAGCATTCCAGACGGAATATATATACCTAATGAAGAAACAAAGATTAGGGTTAAGTTTTCAAAACTTTGGAAAAAAGAAATTCTAAAAATAATTAAGAATAACGCTGATTAGTAGCAATAATTATTGCTGTCTCAACGAATTTTTAGTGATAGCAGATGATTGAGGAATCGAAAAGTCATTAATTTATAACTTTCAACAATAAAATGATAATTTCAATAATAGTTGCAGTGGCAGAGAATAATGCAATAGGTTATGACAACCATTTGCTTTGGCATATATCAGAGGATTTAAAAAGATTTAAAAGCCTTACCACTGGGCATCATATTATTATGGGTAGAAAGACATACGAGAGCGTTGGAAAGCCTTTACCGGGTCGTATAAATATTGTTATTTCACGACAAGCGAATTATAACGTTGAGGGATGTTTAGTTGCCAAATCTTTAGAGGAAGCGCTTGAACTTGCAAAACTGGATAGCGAAGTTTTTATTATCGGTGGTGGTGAAATCTATAAGCAATCCCTTCAAATAGCGGATAAAGTTTACTTAACTCGTGTTCATGCTGGGTTTGCAGGCGACACTTTTTTCCCAGAATTAAATCTGTCAGAATGGTCGACCGAGTGTATTACAAAAGGAAAGCCCGCCAATGACGACGGGCTTGGATATACTTTTATAAATCTAGTTCGCGATCGTAAAAACTAAGCCGCTTTCAGACGTTTAACGTTTGCCTTTTCTAACTTTTTTTGAGCATACTCAAGGGTAATTACCATTTGCTCCTCTTTGCCTGATGGCAGTTCGAACATGGCATCGATCATAATCGCCTCGCAGATTGAGCGTAACCCTCGTGCGCCTAGCTTAAACTCAATGGCTTTATCAACTATGTAGTTTAATACCTCATCGGTAATTTCCAGCTTAATGCCATCGTACTCAAAAAGTCGTATGTACTGCTTAGCAATGGCATTCTTAGGTTCGGTAAGAATATTGCGTAATGCCTCGCGATCTAGAGGATTGAGATAGGTTAGAATTGGTAGCCTACCAATAATTTCTGGAATTAACCCAAAAACCCTTAAATCCTGTGGGGCAATATACTGAAGTAGATTATCCTTATCGATTCTGTCGCGGCTCTTGCTAGCACCGTAGCCAACAATTTGGGTATTTAATCGCTGTGCGATTTTCTTCTCAATTCCCTCAAACGCACCTCCGCAGATGAATAGAATATTCTTAGTATCTACAGCAATCATTTTTTGCTCAGGGTGCTTGCGACCGCCCTGTGGTGGAACATTAACAATAGAACCTTCGAGCAGTTTTAGCAAACCTTGCTGAACTCCTTCGCCCGATACATCGCGGGTGATAGATGGATTATCGCCTTTGCGGGCAATCTTATCGAGCTCATCAATAAATACAATTCCTTTTTCAGCCGCTTCAACGTTGAAATCGGCTACCTGTAAAAGGCGAGTAAGAATGGTTTCAACATCCTCGCCAACATAGCCTGCCTCGGTTAGAACCGTGGCATCGACAATGGCAAATGGAACATGAAGCATTCGAGCTATTGTACGTGCTAATAAAGTTTTGCCTGTACCCGTTGCACCAACTAAAAGGATATTCGACTTTTCAATCTCCACATCATCGTCGCTATTCTTGCTGGCTTGCATCAACCTTTTATAGTGATTGTAAACAGCAACCGATAGGTATTTTTTCGCTTCGTCCTGACCAATGACGTACTGATCGAGGAACTTTTTCATCTCGGCAGGTTTCTGAAGTTTACTTTTATTCAGCGTAAACTCACCCTTCTTTTTCAACTCCTCGCGCACAATAAGGTTCGCCTGTTCGGCACACATGTCGCAGATAAAAGCATTTACCCCCGATACCAAAAGGTTTACATCGCGCCTATCGCGGCTACAAAACGAGCATTTATCGTCTTTCTTCATCTACTTATCCTTAACTCAATTTATTGGGTGCAAAGGTAGAAATATTTTATACAAAAAAACCTGTCAGGTTTTTGAAAGCTGACAGGTTAATAAAATTGAAAAATGTCTATTTTTTAGCTTTTCTCTCGCTAAGCGTAGTTTTCAAAACTACGCTTGTTTAAGTAGCGGTCTCCTGACCGCTTTATAACAACTATTATTTCTCTGTTCGGCTTAGGCTGCACGCCTAAGTCGAATATATCCTCACAGGCTTGTGCCTGATTTTCGAAGCTACTCTTTTTTTGCAAAACAGGCTACACCTGCTATAGCTATGGCAAATGCCAATTTTTTCAAAGAACGCTAAGCGAAAGTAGTAAATGGTTGAAAACTCAGGCGCAGCCTGAAAGAATAAATTGGACGCAGGTACGCTCCGCTAACCTACGCCGAACCCCATGATTTTTATTTTTTTTACTCACAGCCTCGGCTCATCGGGGCCTGCGCCGAACCCAATGATTCTTTATTTTAATGACTTACAGACTCTGCTTAACTGAGCCTGCGCCGAACTCCATGTTTTTTATTTTAATTACTTACAGCCTCAACGGAGTTATTATTTGTCAATTTCTTCTTCGGTAAAGTAATCTAAAAAAACATGATCTATTTTATACACCTTGTTTTCTTTAATAATGCCTAATTTAATAGTTACAAGTTTTTTCTCATAGGACCAAAAGAAAGAAATATAATAAATATTATTATTAGACTCATCTTTACGTATTTTTATTGACCTTAAAGTTTCATTACCAAACATTTGAGCGTGAGTAAACGGGTCGTAATCTAGTTCGGTTGATTGATATTTCTTATCAAGATAATCTATAAGTTTTTTAGTCAAATATATACTTGAAATTGAATCGATTTTTTCCTGACTCTCAAATTCTTTAAAAAATAACTCAGCGGTATAACTCTCATAAAAATTCATTAGCATACTCTTAACCTCTATTTCAGAATAATCTTCTTGCTTTTGAACGTTTTTTTGCTTCGGAGTATTTTTACAGCTAAATGTTGTAATTAAAACTATTATGCACAGCATAATAAAACTGATCTTTTTACTTGCTTTCATAAACTTTCCTTTTTTAGTTATTTCAATCGATAAATTTTAAAACCAGGTAAATCTGTTGCCCCTCGAGAACCTTTCCATGGGTAAAAATCATTTCCTTGCTTATAGTCTGATACCCATTCAGTGCCATCCCACATTTCAGCATGTCCATCGGTATTGGTTCTCCATGCTTGAAGAATAGCTACATCCCCACGTTGAGGCGTATAACCGTTTTCAACATCAACCCCCGCGCTCGGCGAAGTCTCCGGACTTCGTCGTAACTAAGTTGCGGTCTCCTGACCGCATAAATTCCATATTAATACGTTTTCCACTTCACATCAATAAAAGCAATATCAAGAAAACTATCTAAATCAGCGTAGTTTCTCGCACTCGAATATAAGAAGTCTTCCGGTTTAGCGACTAACCCCGCACGAACAGGGTTGTTGTGAAGATACTCCAGTTTTTCTTGCATAAAACGATTCGAAAAAAGAACGATTGCATGATTCTCATGTGTCCAGAATTGATACCTTTCATTACGGCTATGCTGCTTTGCGTTGAACTCAAATCGGTTCAGCATCCAATCCTTTCGACTTTCATTACCTTTCTCAATGGCACTGATTATATTTTTGCTTGTAAATTTCTTGAAATCTCTAATGGTCTCGCTTAAATGACCATTTGGACTGTTGGCTATTAGATGAATATGGTTAGACATAACAACATACCCGAAAATTTGTAGCCCTTTGTTCTTTTGGCAGTAACGTAAACTATCAATTACAATATCACGATAAATCTGCCTCGTAAACACATCTATCCAATCCACTACTTGAATGGTTAAGTAGTGCAATGCCGATTGATCTTGTATTTGATAGCCGGTTGACATGTAATGCTAAGTTAGCAATTTTGGGGAATGCTTCGTTTTCAATAGCGAATATATTTTGTAATTGTGCGGTCTTATGCTAAGCGGTATTTGGTGCGGTCAGGAGACCGCCACTTAACTACGACGAAGTTACGGCTAACGCCTAAACTTCGCCGAGCCGAGG
>JANYLA010000074.1 GCA_025361485.1 Bacteroidales bacterium | reverse complement strand
CGGTTGGAAAGCATGGTAATGAATCTATAATAAAAGCATACGTAAAATCTCAAGGTCGAGAAAATGAATATAAAAAGATACATAATCAGCAATTGTCATTGTTTTAATACCTCGTCAGCTCTGCTGCGAGGTAGTTTATTTTTAATGTATCTCCAAGTACAGGAATTGATGGTGAGAATATAAATGCCAAGGTAAAGATTTACCCAAATCCCGCAAAAAATTCGATTTGCGTTGAGGCAAATAAATCGTCGGCAAACCACATCACAATATCTAACATCATTGGTGAAACCATGCTAAAAATACCTTATAGTGGAGGAAAGCAACCCGTAGACATTACCATGCTAAAATCGGGTGTTTACTTTGTTATTGTAAAAGGAGATGATTTTAGAAGTACGATTAGAATTGTGAAGTACTAATATTTAGCCGCTGTGGCGCATAGGGCGCAGAAAAACTAGCCTTTTATAGAGTTCCGATCTTTTTAAAAAGATCGGAACTCTTGCTTTTCTGGTACTAACCCTGTCAGGGCTTAAAACCAAGGTTCACTAAAATCAAAATGCGGAGAACCAAGATTTTATTCTGTGTCCTCCGCGTCTCTGCGGTAAATATTTTGATTGAAATTATTTCACTTTATCGCCATCGTAAGCCCACTTGATGTATGATGCTCCCCAGGTGAATCCTGCTCCAAAGGTTGCAATAATAATATTATCTCCTTTGCGAAGTTTTGGTTCCCACTCCCACAAGCACAATGGAATGGTTGCACTAGTTGTGTTTCCGTATTTTTGGATATTAATCATCACCTTTTCCTTAGGAAGACACATTCTATTTCCAGTGGCATCAATAATTCTCATATTCGCCTGATGTGGAACAAGCCAAGCAAGGTTTTCGGGGGTAAGATTATTCCTTTTCATCATCTCAACCGCGGTATCGGCCATATTAGAAACGGCTGCTTTGAATACAGGCTGTCCTTCTTGGTAAATAAAGTGCTGACGTTTTGTAACCGTATCTATTGAAGATGGATAGCAAGAACCACCGGCTACTTGATGAAGATGTTTACGACCCGAACCATCAACCTTCATCAAAGAGTCAATAACTCCAAAGCCATCGGTATTCGGTTCAAGAAGAACAGCTCCGGCGCCATCGCCAAAAATTGGACAGGTAGCACGGTCGGTATAATCGGTAATCGACGACATCTTATCGGCACCAACAACAATAACCTTTTTGTGAGTCCCCGATTCAATAAATTTTGATGCGGTAACCAGGGCGTACAGAAAACTTGAGCAACCTGCATTTATATCATACCCAAAAGCATTCTTAATTCCTGCTTTATCGCTAATAATATTGGCTGTTGCAGGGAATTGCATATCAGGGGTAACTACACCACAGATAAGCATATCAATTTCATCTGGGGAGGTATTGGTTTTGCGTAGCAATTCGTTTACCGCATGAACGGCTATATCAGATGTTCCTAGTCCTTCGCCCTTTAAAATTCTTCTTTCTTTGATACCGATTCTGGTCATGATCCACTCATCGGTGGTGTCGACCATTTTGCTTAATTCTTCGTTTGTGAGAATATATTCGGGCGCATAACCCGCGATACCAGTAATTGCAGCAGTAATTTTTCCCATTAATTAAAGGCTTCTTTAATTTTTAAACAAAGGTTCGAGCTGATTACCTCTTTGGTTTGAAGTATCATGTTCATAATTGCCTTGGGATTAGATGATCCGTGAGCAATAATAACGGGTTCGTTAACGCCAAGAATTGGTGTTCCACCATAGTTCTCTGCGTTGAACATCTCGAGGTAAGGATCCTCTATTTTTCGTTTTTTAATAATTCGATAGAACGCTTCGGCCTCCTTGAGAACAACATTCCCAACAAATCCATCGCACACCACTACATCAGCCTTGTCATCTTTAAATAGGTCGTTTCCTTCAACGTTTCCAACAAAGTTAAAATTCTTGTTGTTTTTCATCAGCTCAAAGGTAGCTTTAACTAAAAGGTTGCCCTTTTCGTCCTCTTCGCCAATATTCAGTAAAGCAACTCGTGGATTGTCGATACCAAGAACAAATTTTGCGTAAAGCGAACCCAGAATACCGTATTGGTACAATACTTCGGGCTTGCAGTCGGGATTTAACCCAACGTCGAGCAGTAGGTTAAGCTTTGTTTCGCTAACTGGAATAAAGCTAGCAATAGATGGGCGAATAATTCCTGTAACCTGCTTAACAGTGTACATTGCACCAACGAGCATGGCTCCGGTGCTGCCAGCGCTTGCAAAACCGTCAATCTGTTTTGTAGCCAAGGCTTTAAACCCGTTGCCTATACTTGAATCGGGTTTTTTTGTAAAGGCTTTGGCCGGATTTTCGCACATTTCAATTACTTCGGTACTATTTACAATATCGAAGTCGTTGGGGTTAGCGTTACCCTCTTTTAGTAATGAAAGGATTTTGTTTTCATCACCAAAAAGAACAATCCTTTGATCGGCGGAAAGCTGCTTTTGAGCTAGTATCGCCCCCGAAACAACTGCTTCAGGAGCAAAATCACCACCCATTGCATCTACACCAATTCTCATAAGTAGATTCTTTTAAGTGAAAAGGAGTTTATTATGCCTTTACTGCTTTTTCAATAGCAAGTTTGCCTCGGTAAAAACCGCACTCTGGACAAACTCTGTGGTACTGAATAGCTGAGCTACAGTTTGAACAAGTTCCTAGTGTTGGTAACTCTGCTTTGTC
Organism: Bacteroidales bacterium; assembly: GCA_025361485.1. Taxonomy (GTDB): domain Bacteria; phylum Bacteroidota; class Bacteroidia; order Bacteroidales; family Tenuifilaceae; genus UBA8529. The sequence continues at coordinate 81,221 of JANYLA010000074.1, read as the reverse complement.
GTGAGTTCTTCTTTTATTTCTTCTCTGCTTAGAAATCTTCGATTTAGGATGTGCCATTGTTGTAATTTATTATTGTAAAACTTAGTTTAATTCTATGTCTTTAAGTTTGTTCCATCGTGGATCGATATCCTCCGATGTTTCTTTTTTTGACTCTTTGACCAAAAGGCTTTTTAGTTTATCCAACATCTGTTTATTGCACTTGCTCTTAGTGCCTTTCATTCCGTGATATCGCTGAATGGGTAAGCTTAAGCAAATACTTTCGTATATATATTGAGCGATGTTGATTTCGCTATCATCATTGGATAAGATAATAATCTCTTCACCCTCATCGGACCTTGTTTCACCAAATTTCACATAGAGCGAACCCTCGTATGAAATTGGTAGTTCAAAATCCTCAAGGCATCTATCGCATGTAACTTCAACTAAACCTTCGATAGAAATAAATAAATCTAGCATTAGGCTCTGCCTGTTGAGCGTTACATCAACGTTTACCTTTCCATGTTTAATTTCACCCTCTTCAAACGCTTCAAAAAACTTGTTGTCAATCTCAAAGTTAAACGTATGTTTGCCAACTTTAAGCCCCTTAAAATGAACAGAATACGTATTTAAAATGCTACTCACAGTATTAAAAAATATCGTGCAAAGGTAAAAAAAAAAATATCAAACCAAAGAATTTGAAAATCTATATAGGTTTGAGAAAGAAAAGACTATCCCTTTGATCTTTTTTTCCTTTCGTTTTCGTCGAGATAAATTTTCCTTAACCTCATCGATTTTGGGGTTATCTCAACGTACTCATCCTCCTGAATATACTCAAGGGCTTCCTCAAGGCTAAACTTAATTGGAGGAGTAAGCGCCGTTTTCTCATCGGAGCCTGAAGCACGCATGTTGGTTAACTTCTTTGATTTGGTAACGTTGATAATCATGTCGCCGGGACGTGTATTCTCGCCAACAACCTGACCGGCGTATACATCCTCGTGCTGATCGATAAAGAATTTTCCTCTATCCTGAAGTTTATAAATAGCGTATGCGTATGATGTTCCGCTCTCCATGGCAACCAACGATCCGTTTTGGCGAATCTCAATCTCGCCGCGGTAAGGCTCAAAACCTTTTACTCGGTGTGCAATTACTGCCTCACCTGCTGTAGCTGTGAGAAGAATATTTCTGAGGCCAATAATTCCTCTTGAGGGAATTTCAAATTCAAGGTGAATTCGATCGCCCCTACGTTCCATCGACAGAAGATTTCCTCGACGTTTTGTAACCTGTTCAATGGCTTTGCCCGAAACCTCTTCGGGTAAATCGATTGCAAGAAATTCGATTGGTTCACATTTTTCGGCACCAACCAATTTTATGATAACCTGTGGCTGACCAACTTGTAGTTCATAACCCTCGCGTCTCATCGTTTCGATAAGAACCGAAAGGTGCAGTACTCCACGACCGTAAACCGTAAAAGCATCGGCAGAATCGGTAGGTTCAACCTTTAAAGCAAGATTTTTTTCAAGCTCCTTATCGAGCCTATCTTTTAGATGTCGTGATGTTACAAATTTTCCCTCTTTACCGAAGAATGGTGAATTATTAATGGTGAAGAGCATACTCATGGTTGGCTCATCAACATCAATGGTTGGGAGTGGTTCAGGGTTTTCGATATCACAGATTGTATCTCCAATATCAAAATCATCGATACCCACTAATGCACAGATATCACCTGAGTGAACCTCATCAACCTTTTTCTTTTCGAGTCCTTCGAATACGAGTAGATCTTTTATTTTCGTTTTGATAATTCGTCCATCGCGTTTAGCCAAAGCTACAACCTGCCCAGGCTTAAGGGTTCCCCGATGGAGATGGCCAATGGCTATTCGTCCAACATATGAGGAGTAATCAAGCGAGGTAATGAGCAGCTGAGGCGTTCCTTCTAAAGATTTTGGTGCTGGAATGTGTTTTAGGATGCATTCAAAAAGCGGAACGATATCGTTGCCTGGCTTTTTATAATCGTCGGACATCCAACCCTGCTTTGCGCTACCGAATATGGTAGGAAAGTTTAGCTGATCCTCGCTGGCTTCAAGGTTAAACATCAAATCGAATACCTGTTCCTGTACTTCTTCGGGTCTACAGTTTGGCTTATCGACCTTATTAATTACTACGATTGGCTTCAGTCCAAGCGAAAGCGCTTTTTGAAGGACAAAACGTGTTTGGGGCATCGTTCCCTCAAAAGCATCAACAAGCAGGAGTACACCATCGGCCATGTTTAGTACACGCTCCACTTCGCCACCAAAGTCGGAGTGACCCGGTGTATCGATGATGTTAATTTTTACGCCCTTATAGTTAACCGATAAATTTTTAGCAAGAATGGTTATACCCCTCTCTCTCTCAAGATCATTGCTGTCGAGTATCAGCTCGCCGGGTCTCTCATGGTCTTTAAAAAGTTTGCCAATGAGAATCATCTTATCCACTAACGTAGTCTTCCCGTGATCGACGTGCGCAATGATTGCAATATTTCTAATCCCTTGCATTTCAGTATATAAATTTGGGCTGCAAAGGTAAGGCTAAAAATGAATAATGGTACTTTTATTTAAAAATATTGACAGAATGCTCTTAAATATCAAATAATCTATGTGTTATAAATAGTGAAAATAAAAAACTACAATATTTTCTTAATATTTTCAGTTACGATATGCCCATCGAAGAGTTGAATAATTCGGTGAGCTTTTTCAGCATCGGTGGGTGAGTGGGTCACCATAACGATGGTTGTACCCTCGTTGTTTAGTTCAGAAAGGAGATTCATAACCTCTTCGCCATTTGCTGAGTCGAGATTACCCGTGGGCTCATCGGCAAGGATTAGCTTAGGATTTGCAATGACTGAACGAGCGATTGCAACACGCTGCTGTTGTCCACCTGAAAGCTGCTGAGGGAAGTGATTGCGACGATGTGAGATTTTCATTCGCTCAAGAACGGCCTCAACTTTTTTCTTTCGTTCCGATGATGGAACGTTTTGGTATAGCAAGGGAAGCTCAACGTTCTCAAAAACGGTTAGCTCATCAATCAGGTTGAAGCTCTGAAAAACGAACCCGATGTTTGATTTGCGCAGGTTGGTACGCTGTTTCTCTTTGTATTTTGCAACCTCGATATCACTAAAAAAGTATTGTCCATCCGATGGATTATCTAGAAGCCCAAGAATATTAAGTAGAGTTGATTTTCCGCAGCCCGATGGGCCCATAATGGCAACAAATTCACCGCTTTTTATTTCGAGCGATACTTTATTTAATGCAGTGGTTTCAACCTCATCGGTACGAAAAACTTTAACTAGGTCTACTGTTTTTATCATGGTCGTTTAAATATCGAATTATTAATCAGAATATTAGCAGCAATTTACAAAATAGTTGTATACAACGAGGTTAACAAAAAGCTAAAAAAGAAGCCGAACTAAATTCGGCTTCAAAAATATTTTATCAAGTTATTCGAAGAGAAAATCTAAGTCATCACCAGGATAGTATTCTTTTGGAGGAAGTCCTTTTTTGAAAATCCTTGCAGGTTTTGGTCCAAGAATCGAAAGGGTAACATTTTCTAATACAATCATTGATCCCTCTCTTAAACCTACAACATACATATATGGATCCATTTCGAGAAATTCCATAATTCTTTCCTCTCGTGTTTCTCCAGCATGTCCCTGAGGATTTACATCGAGAAAATGTGGATTTATTTGAAATCTTATTAGGTTAAAAGCCCCGAAATTATCAGGTTCGGTTATCGGCATATCATTCGTAGTGCAAATTGTTGGGCAAGCCACATTGGCTCCTGCACTCCAGCCAACATAAGGCGTTCCGCTAAGAACTTTAAATCTAACCGCTTCGATAAGATCAAATTGATGGATCATTTTTAAAAGTCGAAACGTGTTTCCTCCACCAACAACGATTGCCTCGGCATCTTGAACAGATTTTTTAGGAAATTTTGAATGGTGTATCGATTCTACCTCAATACCCATTTCGCTGAATTTTTGTTGAACTTTTCGTTCATATTCATCGAATGAGAAAGAAACAGCAGCATAGGGAATAAAAAGAACTTTTTTAACATCTTTTAGAAATGTCATTATCTGTTCCTTGGGATGCTGAAGATAGGGTTCGCCAGCATTGGTTGAGTTGCTAATCAGGAGTAATCTCATTCTCGGTTATGTTAGGTGTTGATTTTGAACATCAAAAATAGTTAAGGGATTGTAATTCCAAAAGGTAAATGCAAAAAAATTAAATAAAATCTCATTGTTGTATAATAACAAATTAAAAAATAAAACCTGCTACCGAAATATTTAATGAACGTTCACTCCCTGCTTCAATTAGTTCTATACTATTGCTTAATATTTCTTTTTGGTCGTTGAATGAGAGGTCTAAGGTTTTTTCAATCGTTTTGCTTATGGTATTCTGAAAATGCTCCTGTTCATTCAGTATAAATGAGCCTAAGTTTTTGGATGTTAAGAAATAGAGGCGATTGCCTTTTTCAACCTTTGACCAACTATTGTTTTTTTTGCTTAAGTCTATAATATTTTTGTTGTTGTCAACATGAAAAGCGCTTAGGATGCCGCTATACAGTTGGAGTTTTGTATCTTTATTATAACACCAAAAATCGACATTTATCAGCTGTTGATCGCTAAAAGCATTCTTCCAAGTAACATCATTTGATATAAAATTGCTGAACTGCTCTTTAATCGATGTGTTAAAGCTTAAACTATTCGATGAGTTGAAAAGGTCGAAGACAGATAGTCTAATAATATCCTCATTGTCAAATGAATTTTCTTTTGACACAAATGCTATAATCAGATAAGAGTCTTTAATGAAAGGGATATAAGAATAGTCGAATTCTTTGCTTGAGTTGATATGCCAAAAATTATCAAATACAGACGAAGTGTTAATACTATCATTTTGGTTTAAAAACAGATTTTGGCTGGATTTGTTGATAATTTGGTAAAGAGTATTGGATTGTATTTCAGCGAGTTTAATTGTTTTTTTCTTCTGATGACTCTCTTTAATGATTAATACAGTAAGAAATAGGAACATAACAATTATTCCTGCGGATAACAACCCTAAAATTTTCTGACTATGCAACTTTTGATTAATCTCTGAGAGATTTTTTTCCTTTTTTTGAGATTCATACTCTGCCTGAATGGTCTCAATTTTACCAATTGTTTCAGAGTTTAGCAGAGAGTCTTTAATCTCTGTAAAAAGTTTATAATTTAAAAGGGCTTTGTCGAATTGCTTTGTTTGAGCATATACTTCCGAAAGGGTTTCGTAAACATCTTTTTTTGTTTCTTGTATTTTAAGGCTTAATGCGATTTTAAGGCTACGGTTTAAATTTTTAATGGCCAAATCAGGTTGGTTAAGCTTGGTGTAAGCCAATCCCACGCACTGAAGCGAAGCACATAAACGAGTTCTACTCCCCACTTCTTCAAATATCTTGGATGCTTCGGAGTTGTAGAGTAAGGCGTCGTTGTACTGTTTCTTTCTTATGAAGAGCGAGCCAATATTATCCTTAATAATGGCAACACCAACTTTGATTCCAAGGGAATCATATACCCTCATTGCCTTAATATAATAATCAAGGGCGTTATCGAGTTTGTCGAGCTCAAGGTAGGCACTGGCAATGTTATTTGCAGCACCAGCAACAGCCCTCATGGTTTTATTCTTATTGTTTACATCAAGGTATTTTTTGAAGTAGATAATCGACTTTTCGTAATCCTCGCGGTAGTAAAAAATTTGCCCAATATTATTGGAAGCCATTGCCCCATTCACATCATCCCCAATATCATCAAATATTTTAAGTGCTTTCAGATAGTTTTCTAATGCTTTATCGTATTTGCCCCAGGTTTTGTATATCAACCCTATATCGTTAAGAAGTTGCCCAACACCTTTTTTATTATTTAGGAACTCATGTATTTCTAGCGCATTATTGAAGTTGGTTAGCGCTGTTGGAAACTCCCCTTTCTTGAGGTATAATGAGCCAATCTTGTGGTATACATGTGCAACCCGCTCTCTTTTACTCGATTTTTCAGCCAATAAAAGTGCTTTATTGAAATAAACCAACGATTTATCGTAGGAGCTATCGGCGTAAGCATCGGCAATTCTCACATAGCCTTTATAAACTAAAGAATCATTCCGAAGGTTGTTTAAGCTGTTAACAAGGCTATCAATTGTTCGGTTTTGGGCAATACTAAAAAACGAAAAGAGCCCCATGGTAAGAGATAGGAGTAACCGTTGCATAATAAAAGGATTGGTTTGCTATCAGGTTCAAAAGTAAAAAATAATTTTACTATTAGGAGTATACGCAAGTAATCGAATATATGTTTTATAAAATAAAAAAAGCCACCAGATGGCGGCTTTTACTTAACAAGCGCTTAGAGTTTTAGTCGAAATTAAAGAGTATTAAACCGATAGAATACGGATAAACTTCTGGTCCTTTGTTTTTTTCAAACAATGAAACCGGTGAGTAGTTTGCAAAAAGTTTTAAACCTCGGTAACCAATGCGTGCTGTGTAGGAGTATCTAAAAGTAGAAAGGTTAAAATCTTCGCGATTTTTATCTTTATTCTTTCCTTTATCATCATATTCGACTTTGGTATGCGCTCCAATTCTCAACTCACCGATAACACCACATGATATAAATATTCTATGTCCACGGTCGCTCGTTGGTATTTGAAATTCTAGAAGCAAAGGAATTGTTAGATGAGTTGTTGAAAGTTTTGTTTTGCTTACGTCAAAGTTACTATAGGACGTGTCAGCAATTGTCATTCCGTAGGTAGAACTTAACTTATCCTTATCAACTTTAAGTGAGATAGGGTTTGAGAAATGGTAGTTGTTAAACTCAATACCCATACCGGTTACAAGGCCAATTTTACTTGTTCCAAACCCAATGCTATATTGCATAAAGTTTACGTTGAAGTTCCATGAACGGGCTTGCTTTAAATCTAAGAATGACTTATCATCGGTCATGGATATTGATTGGTTTTTATCCATATAGCCATTTATACCGAACTCTACTCCTGCCCAATGCCCCTTAAAAGAAGGCTTATGGTTATATTCAACATTCCAATTAGTATTATACCTCCTGTTCGGGAACTTTATGACCGTACTTTCATCATCATCAATAATAGTAATTGACTGCTTGCCAATGCGAATCTTGGTGGAGTCAGATTTTGAAGGAGTATACTTTTTTAAAGTATCGGATTGTTGTTCAAGGGTTGAATCCTTGCTTTCAAGAGCTTTAAGCTTGGTTTCAGGATCCTGTGAATAAGCAGAGGTGATTAAGCTTAAACCAAAAAGAATTAATAGTAATCGTTTCATAATTTTGAATATTAAAGTTTATATTCTGTTTATTTTATTGTAGGACGGTGAGTGGATTCGAAAGTTACAACACCTAATCTTTTTTTCTCACAGGTGTAGAAAATGCAACAAGGCTAGACTCGAAGCTGATTTTCTCGATATTACCCTTTTTATCTTTGTTTGCATTCAGCTTAATATCGCGCCCAAATATCTTCCCGAGCGATCGAACGCCATACTGAATTGCCTCAAAAGCACCTGATTCTCTCGAACCTATTTCTTGTTGAGCAATAAGATTTTCATTAATTTGATTTGTTGCACCGTATTTAGCTGCAATATGCAATAATAGTTCTTGCTCCTGAACGTTCTCGTTTGGTAATTCTTTTAAATCGATTCGATGAACGATATTTGGAATCGATTCCTCAACATTTATCTTCGATTTTTTTTCTTGTTTATCTGCGGGTGTTGAGTTAATTATTCTTTTTTCGAGGTTTTTCGCAACTGTTTTTTTGTAAACCGGCTCAACATCACTGGAAGTTTCGGTGGATATTATCTTAGCTGGAGGTGAAGTCGATTCGGCAAGATTCGAATTTGCATATTTATCTAACGGAGCATTGCTAATCATAAGGCCTCCTATAGTGTAAACGCCTACTATTAATGCGATTGATGCTGCAATGCTAATCGATAGCCTTAAATTTGAATAACGAATTGGGATAATTCGAGTTCTTTTTAAATCTTGTTTTGCCAAATAGGTAATGGCTGCATTTGGCTTAATTATTGATTTCTGAAATGCTATAAACTGATCTTGTTTTAATTGATCTTCATTTAGAAAGTTTTCAAAGGAGTCACTCTCGGGTTTTGTTAAAATACCCTCAACAGAAGCAATGCATAGGTATTCAAACTCATTATCAATTCCATCCTTGAGGAACGATTTTTTTTTAAGATTCGACTTGTTCGGAAATTCAATGTTTTCGGAAACGAGCACAGCATCTTGAATTCCATCAAGGTTATTTTTAATATCTAGGTTTTGATCCAAAAACAGTAATAGCTCAGCAGCTAACGATGGGTTTAGCTTACCATCGAGGTAATCGACAAGGAACACTTCATAATTGAGCCTATTAATTGTCATTGTACCGCTATATTATGTTCTCGATGCTTACCAGGTAATTTTTTAAAAAAAGGCGTGCTCTAAAAATGTAAACCTTAACCTGCGATTCGTTTAGTCCTGTTATCTCTCCAATCTCTTCGTACGAATATCCTTCATAATCTCGCAGAAGAAGAACTGATTTTTGAATGTCGGGCAGCTGTTCAACCGCTTTGTTTAAAACCTCATGAATATCGGTGTACTGTTCGTTCGATGATGTTTCAAACATTGATGATGATTCGTATTCTCCTTTCTTCTGCTCCTTACGTATTAAATCAATCGATGCGTGATAAGCCGTGGTAAACAGGTACGATTTTACTTTTTCGTATGAAACCTCGCTATGTTTTACCCAAAGTTTTTCGTATGAATCCTGCACGATATCCTTCGCTTTTTCCTGATCTTTTAAGGTTTTCAGGGCAAAGCGATAAATACCATCGGAGTATAAATCAACGCTTTTATTGTAATCCGTTACCGTCATTAAGTATTTTCGGTTTCAAGTATAGGACGACGATGTATTTGTAAAGTTACAAGCTTATTCATTTTTTATTCGAAATATGTTTTTCCCATTTAAAAAGTTAAAATAACTTTGACCAAAAGAATTTAAAACAAAAAGTTAAACATGAAAATAAAGATCTTAATTGGAATTTTTTGGGCATTAATAATTACCTCTTGCGCTGATAAGGCGAAAAATGAAAGCGCCGATGGCACACAGGATCATTTGATGTATGCTACTATTTGGTTTCAACGCTCGCCCGAAATGAAAGCGCTATACTATCAGGGTTATAATCTTGCCAGCATGCGAGTGGCTGAGTTTGTAAAACAAAAATCGGCTAAGCCAAAGGCCGTTGTTGTTGATATTGATGAAACGATGCTCGATAATAGTCCTTTTGAAGCACAAGAGATAATTGATAACAAAGGGTTTACACCAGAATTATGGAAAAAGTGGTCGGCAATGGCAAAAGCTAAAGCGCTACCAGGTGCAGTGGCGTTTACTCACGTTTGTGATTCTCTGGGTGTTCAGGTAATCTATATAAGCAATCGGAAGGTTTCGGAGGTTGATGTAACTGTAAAAAACCTCGATTCGCTTGGTTTTTCATTTGCCCGAAAAGAGAATATGATATTTAAGGAGGATGTAAGTAGTAAAAAATCTCGTAGAGATAAGATTTCGGAGAAGTTTGAAATCGTTCTACTCATTGGCGATAATCTTAACGATTTATCCGAAGTATTTGAAAACCGAGGATTGGATTGGGGAACATCGGTTGTTGAGCAGAATCGGAAAGAGTTTGGAAATCGGTTTATCGTTCTTCCAAATCCAATGTATGGCGATTGGGAGAAGAATATCTTTAGTAGCAAGGACACGTTGAATGAAAAACAGAAGAGAGCGGCAAGGCTAAAGGTTATTTCAGGGATATAACAAATCCGGTTTATTAAATATCTTAGGGATAATGGGCGTTTGAACGCTTATTATCCCTAATTTTTTGAAAAGAATTTATCGATAACCTGAAGCATTCCATCAACTTTTATCGGTTTTGTCATAAAGCTGTCGAAGCCACTTTCCTGTGCCGCAGTCATATTCTCGTTGGTTGGGTAAGCTGTTTGACAAACAACAGGAATACTGCTATTATGGAGTTTTATTAATTTTGTCGCCTCAAAGCCATCCATTTCGGGCATAACAATATCCATTAAAACTAAATCGATGGCAGGATTTTTTCTTACTATATCAATTGCTTCTAAACCGTTTTTTGCCCAGATAACCTCGGCGTTGGTTTGCTTGATTACTGCTTTAAGAAACACATAGTTTGAATCAATATCGTCGGCAACCAGAATGGTTTTGTTCTTCCAGTCGTAGGTAGACTTTATTTCATCGGCAGGTTCGGGGTCGAACTTGAAACGAACAGGTATATAAGGAATGGTAAAATAAAACGTTGATCCCGAGTTTGGGATACTCGTTAGCCAAATTTTGCCACCAAGCTTTTCGACAAGATGCTTGGAGATTGCTAAGCCAAGACCCATGCCACCAAATCGGCGAGTATTGGAATCATCAGCTTGTCTGAATGGGTTGAAAATATACTTCTGTTTTTCGGGTTCTATCCCAATTCCTGTATCAATTACATAGAACATTAAAGTTCTTTCGTCCTTAAAGGTATAGCCAAATTCGATGAACCCGTTGTCGGTAAATTTTGATGCGTTGGAAATAAGGTTATTGAGAATTTGCTTTAAACGCAATGGATCGGTAAGAATGGTGAAGTCTTCGGATTTTATCTCTCTGCGAACATTTAGCTTAACCGATTTGCCTTTTTTATTATCCGATAGAATAGTAGTTCTTAAATCTTCAATCATCTTATTAACGTTACATTCGCTCTTTTTTATGGTGAGTTGACCTGTTTCAATTTCAGATATTTCAATAAGGTTCTCTATCAATTTTAAGAGATCGTTCGAGTTTTTATAGAGTACATCAGAGAGGTTTCTTTTTTCCGAGACTGATAAATCGGAATCGGTTAGTAATGATGAGAAACCGATAATAGCATTTAACGGTGTTCGAATTTCGTGCGAGAGATTCGAGAGAAAAGCCGTTTTCAACTTATCCGATTCCTCGGCTTTTGTTTTGGAAAGGAGTAACTCTTTTTCGTATTCCTTTCGAAGGGTAATGTCCTCCATGCTTGCAACGCAATGAGATATTTCACCTTTTCGGTTAAATATAGGTGCAAACGAAGCGAGTACCCAAAAGTGTTCACCCAGAATATTCTGAAGATGCATTTCACCCTTCCAAACTTCACCGCTCTTTACGGAATCAATAGCTTTTATAAGATTTTTACCCGAGTTGTATTCAACCTTCATTTCAAGAAGGTTTTTATGTATTGCTTCGGTAAGCGAATACCCTGTTAACTGAGTAAAAGAAGGGTTTATGAACTCAATATTTCCCGCTGGATTTGTTATTACAACGCTTACCGGAGAGTTTTTAATCGCTTTTGATAGAACGTAAAGGAAATGTTCTGTTAGCTTTTTCTTGGTAATATCAATCGAAATTCCGCCAATTTTCCAGTTATTATCTATTCCTGGGAATCTAAATTTATGGGTAACAAAGGTTCTATCGTGCCCCTCCTTGTCGGTTAGGGTTTCCTCAAGCTCAATTCGACCTAGTTGAAGAACTTTATCATCTTCTAGAGCAATTCTTTCTCCCCAGGCAGGTGCAAGCTCTTTGCTTAGGTTTTTACCGATAAGATTATCTAATCCAAAAACATTTTTGAGATGAGAGTTCTGATATAGCAGCACTCCATCGTAATCCTTAATGAATACGCTAACAGGTAAACTATCCATAAAGGTAGAGAACTGCTCTTCGGTTCTCCTTAATGTGTTTTCTACCTCACACTTCTCGGTGATATCCTTAAAATCTTCTATTATGCCCAGAAATTCTCCGTTCATTCCTAAAAAGGGAACAGCGTTATACTGGCATCTGATTTTCTTTCCGCCTTTTTTAAATCTAACCTCTTCTGTTTCGATTGAGTTTTCACCCTCACGAATTTTATCTAAAGGACAATTTGAGGTATGACAGAAAATGCCAGGGAATATATCGTAGCACTTTTGTCCTTCGATTGAATCGCTTGCGGTACCAGAAATTTTGCAAAAGGATTGGTTTACCCTTATTATATCATAGTTCTTGTTGATGATTCGAATCCCATTGGCTGTTGAGTTAAATATCTGATGTAGCTCGATATTGGTGTCAAGTATTTTCTTCGTTCTGTCGGTAACCTCTCTTTCAAAGCTTTCCTCAATCTTAAAGAACCGTTCAAGAAGCTGATCAAAGAAAATCCTAATTAATAGATATGAGAATACAATAATTATAAGGGTTAAAAGTATTGAGCGGATAAGAAAACTGTTGAAAGGAGCTTCAATATTTGTAATATCAACCGCTGCAACAATTATTCCTGCTGCCTCTTTGTTGCTCTGCACAAGCGTCCCTGTTTTTACAAGTGCATAATATTTGCTGTTAATTTTAAGGGTATTCCTTTTCTCTAAAATAGGTTTATCAAATGCCTTTTTGTCAATTAAAACGCTAAGGCATTCAGCCTTATCAAAGGTTATTATCGACCAATCTTTATTATAATTAACAGTTTGAATGCTATTTTTGGGAAGTTTGTTTATAGTTGATGTTTCTAGCAGAGTAAAGAAAATAATCTCGTTTTTCCCTTCTAATTTTTTAAGACCATCGTTTTTCTGAATACCAATCTCAATATAGCCTCCATTTATTGAGGATTTTACAACATGATATAGGCCATTTGAGCAAAGCTTAATTTTTTGATCTACAGAATCGAAGCTTAACTCATCAACGATTGGTTTTAAAACCAGTTCAATGCCTGAATTTGATCTGTCTCCAAAAATGTTGATTCCTTCGGACGAAAACACCTGAATATTATTACTGTCAAAAACCTTCCCTGTCTTCATTGACATTTCTATTGAATGAAAAAAGGAGGTCGAATCCTTTTCTTTTATCGATTGTAATATCTTTGGGGAGGTGCTAATGTTCTTAGATTTTTCTAAGAATCCCTCAGCAGAACTGATGTAAAAGGTATTCAAATTCTGACGAAACTCACCTATCTTTAAATCGATAAGCTGATTTTTGAATCGTTGATTAACGAGGATAGATTGATAATTGTAAAATGACGAAAGACCAGCTATAATTAGGACCAGCGTAATTATAATTCTTCTTCGAGTATTTTTTTCTTTAATAATTGCTTTTGATCTCAAAACAATACATGGTTTATAAACTCTTCAAATGTAAAGATATTTATAAGACCAAGAATTGCTAATAATTATGTTATTAAATTACGCATTAAAGCATTTTTCTATATAACATCATGATCCCAAAGGGGAGACGAATAAAAAACAGCTGTTTTACTTTTTGATAATCAACGCTTTTTCGGGGATTGAATTTTCAGAGTTGATGATTAAAATATAAACCCCAGGGGTTAAGCCTCCAAACGATAGGGTAGTTTGATTTAGCATTAAGACAGGTTTGCTTAGCACACAAAGGCCAAAAGTACTGTATACAGATAACCGAGTGATCGGTTTTTCAGAATTAATTGTGAGAAGATCTGTAACAGGGTTTGGGAATATTTTTATATGGCCGCTTGTTAAAATAGGCGCATCGGTTGATCCAAAGGATTCAACTGTTGCCTTCCAGCCTTTAGAAATAGTATTACCGTCGGATTTGAATCGAAATGTGAGGAATTTGTCGCTAGAAATTATCTCACTTGGTAATGAAGACCCAGAGAATGGACTTCCTACTATCTGTTGGCTATTTATGTCTGGCCCATCATAAATGTATAAATAATCCCACCCCGATTCAGTTGAGAATTCCGTAAATTTAACTTTTAACCATTTGTATTCATTTTGTGCAACGAATGTAAGGGTGTAATTTTCCGAATTTTTATAATCCGCATCTCTCCCTCCAGAGTCATAAAAATATGTAAAGTCTGTGCTTATCGTATTATTTGACATATTAACGCTTTCGTTGCTTACAACCTGAATGGTTTTTTCAAAGGTTTGTGATAGTTCCGAAGGTTCAACAACAGACGCCTGCAAAACAAATGGTACTAGGGGTTCTTGATGAAGATTCGGAATTATCGAAATCCCAAACGAGAAGGTCTTGCTCGAACCAAATTCAAGAGAGAATGGTTCGGTTGGAGTATTGTTAACTGTTACAATACTTGATAAGCTATCGGGTACACTGACATGAAATTTAATACCCTTGGCAAGAGAGTGGCCTTTATTAATAATTTGAACAAGCGCGTTACATGTTTCGCCAGAGTTAAGCGTACTATCTCCATTTCCTCCTGGCAGAGCATCATCTATTTTGATTTTTCCGATAGAGAGGATGGGTGAGTTTAATAGAATTTGAAGTACAGACGTCCAACTACCCTGATCGCTATAGAACTTTAAGGTGAAAGAGACAACATGTTGATCGGGAATATTCTCAAGAACAGTAAATGAAAAGGCGGAATTAATATTCACCTGATTAACGCCTACGCTGTGAGGTATATTCGAAATGCTAATGGAGTCATTACTTGTAATAAACATATTATGATCCAGCCCTTCTATTTTTACTTTAACATTAGTTGCATCTTCAATTCCGATGTTCTTAACTGTTAAATTAGCGCTAAACGATTCTTTATAATCCGCTTTACCATTATTATTTGCAAGATGATCGTCTATTGTAACGGAGTTTAACATTAAATATGGGCCGGTAGGAGTTATTGCTGTTATGGTATCAATGATAGGAATTGTTTGAGGGCGGGTAATTACAATTAAAACATTACCTGTTGATGTAATTGGAACGATCGGAACATTTACCACCCCTGTGTTTGCAACAAAAGCCGTTCCGATTAGCTGATTGTTTTTTGATATAGCAATGTATGAGTTTGCTAATGCGTTTACTGTAAACGATGTTTCACCAATAACTATTGTTGGTTGATAATTAACTTGATTTGTTTCCCCTTCAGTAAAATATGGCATTAGCGAAGGATCTCCTAAAATATTATAAGCCTCCCAGTAGTATTTAGATGAAATTGATTGTTCATTATAATAATGATCATTTTTAGCTTGGGTTACTGCAAGATTTCCAGCAAACACCATCGCTCCAGTGGTAACATAATTACTTACAAAGGGAGCATCATATGCACCTGTGGTCGATTCAGCAAATGTTGGCACTCTGCCATCATCGTTTGAGCCAACCAATGGAAAGGCACCAACAGCCCAGTAAAAATCTTCAAACCAGTATGAACTTGGAGATGAACCGATATACGTCACGGCGCCTTTGTTTTGTGCTCGAATCCATGCCTCGCCGAAACATTCTGATGTGCCAAAGTCAGCCGAAAGGCAACAATTGCCGACCACTAATGGATATTTATTTGAGTTTGAAAATCCCAAAATATCGGGGTTTGAAAGAGCCGGGCCTTGCCAGGAAGTTTCGCTTCCATGGGCGGTATAGTTGATAAAACCCACCGCTATTCTATTAACATCATAACACCCTAGGTACGATGAATTTGCATTAGGATTATTAGGATCTATCGTTACTCCGAATTCATTTATTGAACCAAATCCATGACTTGAATTAAAATAATTTGCCGTTCCATATTTTATAGTTGGCTGTGCTGCTCTAGGATTATAAGTGTCGTCTGATCCTGCAATCAACGTTACTTTATTTAGATAGGTTGGATCGGCAAACTGATACTTTTCGTAGTATATAATCTTATTTATAATGTTTGTAAGTTGCTTCTTATTTATAGCCGATAATCGGCCATAATACATTTCGGGGAACATATCGCCATCCACGCTTGCATAGTATAAATCAGTTTTCTTGCCAGTTTCTGTACCAGTTTCTGATGCAGGAATCAATTCAACATCACCCACTAATATTAAGAAAGATGGAGCAGGGTTTTCTGGAGTTGCCGAATTGTATTTTTGTTGAATGAATGTTTTTATTTGATTTGAAGTTTCTGTGGTTTTATATAAAGTGTCAATAGTAAAACCTTTAGATATCTTCCACTGAATAAATGGTTTTATTGCTGTTTTGAAAGAATCAGGACAAACAATAATCATTCTTGCCGGATATTTAGTTAAATCGGGATGATTGGTGTACGAGCTCTTTGAAGATTGATCAAGCGATTTATAGGTAGCATCGAAATAGGGAGAGTAGGTTTTCGCGTCAAACTCCTGTTCAAGGTCTGAGCTCAATGCCCCCTCAAAGGTTACATCAATATCAATATTATTATAAACTTTTAGCAAACCATCGGCGGGATTGTAATCAATTGGATTTACAACAAGCTGTGCAATTGTTGCTGACCGAAGATTTCCAAGTACTTCAAGAGTAGCTATTGGAGCATTGGAATAGGATTTTTTTGAATATGCAGATTTATTAATCTCAAAGTTGACTTTTGTCGTATCTAGATTTTTAGAAACGGAAGGTTGATTTGGGTAAATTGGAAGATCTATTCCATTTTCTTTAAGATTAATCAATTGTTCGCTATTTGAAACAACTTTTATCGAAGGGGTAGATCCTTTTGGAATTCTAATAAGTTTCTTATATGCAGGCAGATTAGGTGAACCAACTTCACCATTAGGGTAAGAATTGTTAAACCAAATATCGGCAAATGAAGCTCCTTCTTTGTTGGTTTTTGTTTTACTAAAAATTTTATCGTGTGTAAACGTGTATCGAATTCCAACTTTACTTTTGGCAATAGATTTCTTGGCAACGCCCTCTCTATTCAAAACGATTTCATGAACCTGAGCAAATGAAAGGCTATAAAGGAGCAAGAATGAAACGGATAAAGATAAAAATCTCATCATTAAGGTATTTGTTAATAAAGCACAACACTATTAAACGATTATATTACCAGTTTTGTTTTAAAAGCTTAAAAATAGTATGCCAGTATTTTCAAACAGTAATATTAAAACGATTTTTTTAATATGCAGAAAAAAGTTACAAGAAAAAAGTTTATCATCGTCGATCAGATTTCCTTTATATCTTTGTAATGTTCTGAAAAATATAATACGATGAGAGTTGTTATTCAGAGAGTAAATCAAGCTTCGGTTGCCATTGACAATAAAATTAGGAGTAAAATAGGGAAAGGATTACTTGTTTTTTTAGGAATAGAATCAGCCGATAGTGATGAGGATATAGAATGGTTATGTGGAAAAATTGCCCGATTAAGATTATTTGATGACGAGGGTGGGGTAATGAATCTGTCTGTTCAGGAGATTCAAGGCGATGTTCTTGTGGTTAGCCAGTTTACACTGCATGCAAAGACCAAAAAGGGCAACCGTCCATCGTATATTCAAGCGGCTCCGCCTGATATTGCGATTCCACTGTACAAAAGTTTTATACAATGCATCGAAAAGGGTATTGGAAAAACCGTTGCAACAGGTGAATTTGGCGCAATGATGAAGGTTTCGATAGTGAACGATGGTCCTGTTACAATAATTATTGATTCTAAAAACCGCGAATAATGGAAGATGTTACGCTCCGAGAGGCTCAGCAAAAGGTTGACGAATGGATTAACCAGCATGGTGTTCGATACTTCAATGAGCTAACCAATATGGCTGTTCTTACCGAAGAGGTAGGTGAGGTTGCTCGAATAATTTCAAGATCATACGGCGAGCAATCCTTCAAAGAGGGCGAAGATAGCTCTAAACTTGGAGAGGAGTTGGCCGATGTTCTGTTTGTCCTAATTTGCATTGCAAACCAAACAGGTGTTAACCTTACCGAAGAGCTAGTTAAGAGTTTGACTAAGAAGACCCAGCGTGATTCGTTGAGGCATAAGAATAATACTAAACTTGAATAATCGAAATAACCATTTTTTTTCAACTTTGCATTATTCGTGGCAAACATTATATAAGTATTTAATAAATAAAACATTAACGTTAATAGTTTTTGTTTTTTCCATCTCTGTTAATAACGCCCAATGTCAAAAGAAAAATCAGCCGTGTTTTTAATATATTCCACAATAAAATTCTTTATTTTACTGAATAGTCGTTTTTAACATCTATAACCGGGTGAAATAATAATTTGTTATACTAAATTTGCCTATCTATCAATTTTAATCTCGGAATAAAGGTTAAATTTTAACCTTATTCTTTTCTTCAAAGCAATCAAAATATTGATAATTAATCAGGAGGAAATATAATGGAAAACAACGAAATGAAAGCGTTAGGAATGATTGAGACCAAGGGCTTTGCAGCCATGGTTGAAGCTTCTGATGCAATGGTTAAAGCAGCAAAAGTTGAGTTGGTTGGATACGAAAAAATTGGCGGGGGTTATGTTACTGCAATTGTTCGTGGTGATGTTGCCTCGGTTCGCGCTGCGGTTGACGCAGGTGTAAAAGCTGCTGAAAAAGTTGGTGAAATAGTTTCAACACATATAATTCCACGTCCACACGAGAACGTCGATAGCGCTCTTCCTTTGGGTGGAAAAGTAATTAAAAAAGGAAAATAACCAGTAAATAACACTACTATGGTCGATCTAAGAACGTACGTTTTTCTAGACTCACTGCAATTGCAGATGGCTTCCTACTTGTCAACAGTATCCAAGGGTTATCTTCCTGTTGGCGGACAAGCATGCTGCATCATCGAGATTGCACCCGGTATCGAAATCAATACCCTTACCGATATTGCCCTAAAGGCAACTCACGTAACTCCAGGTATGCAGATTGTTGAACGTGCATACGGGATGCTCGAAATCCACTCCGATAGCCAAGGCGATATTCGCCAAGCTGGCGAGGCAGTTCTCCAAGCTATCGAAAAGAAGGATAGCGATAGAATCAGACCAAGAGTTTTGACAAGTCAGCTTATCAAGAACGTTGAGGATCACCACGCCCAGCTTATCAACAGAACCAGAATGGGTATGATGCTCCTTCGCGGAGATACTCTTTTCGTTCTTGAGGTTGAACCTGCTGGTTACGCCTACTTTGCTGCCAACGAAGCTGAAAAAGCTGCTCGCATCAATATTATCGATGTAATGGGATTTGGTAAGTTTGGTCGTGTTTATATTGGTGGTGAAGAGGCCGAAGTGCTTGAAGCCAAAAAGATTGTTGAAAAACGTTTGGCCGAAATCACCGGAAGAGAGGAATACTAGCCTAGAGTTTCAATTTGACAATTAAATAGTTAAAATACAATTAAAAAGAAAAGTTATGAGCGATAATAGTTCAGAAGCATTAGGAATGATCGAAACCAAAGGTTTTGCAGCAATGGTTGAGGCCTCAGATGCAATGGTTAAGGCTGCAAAAGTTGAGCTGATTGGCTACGAAAAAATCGGTGGTGGTTATGTAACCGCAATTGTTCGGGGTGATGTTGCCTCGGTTAGAGCAGCGGTTGATGCAGGCGTTAAGGCTGCCGAAAAGGTTGGCGAAATCGTTTCAACCCATATCATCCCCAGACCTCATGGTAACGTGGATACCGCATTACCTCTTGGAAGACAAATAGCAAGCAAAAAATAGATTTATTACTCTTACTTCCATTTACCTGAAATTCTCGAGGTGAATCACCTCGTTATAATTTTAGGTAGATGTAATTAATTGCTAAACAGTATTAGAGGTATAAAAAAATCATAAAATGATATTAGCCAGAGTGATTGGTACTGTTGTTTCGAGTCAGAAATCAACAAAGATTGAAGGGATAAAGTTTCTCCTCCTTGAAAAAATCGATCCTGTGACCATGAAAGGCAAAGGTGATTATGTGGTTTCGATGGATAGCGTTGGTGCTGGCCCTGGGGAGATTGTATTCTATGTTTCGGGCAGTAGCGCCCGAATGACTAATGTTACCGAAGGCAAGCCTTCCGATTCTACTATCATTGCAATTGTCGATTTTATCGAGAAGGATGGAGTCTACACTTTCCAAAAAAATAGGGAGTAATGATTTTAGGAAAAGTAGTTGGAACGGTTGTAAGTAGTACCAAGAACGACGGACTATCTGGCGCAAGATATCTTTTAGTTGATAAGTGCAATCAACAAGGCGAAAAAAAGGGAGATTACCTTGTAGCCTTCGACCTTGTTGGTGCTGGAAATGATGAACTTGTAATGGTTTCCGAAGGCTCTTCTGCCCGCGAAACCGATGCAACCATAAACAAACCCCTTGACGCGGTAATTGTTGGAATCGTTGATTCTATCGAGGAGAACGAAAAGGTTGTTTATAAGAAGTGAGGATTAGATGGACTTAACCGTATTAGGTGCTTTAGAGTTTAGTAGTATTGCTATTGGCATCAGGGCATTGGATGAGATGGTGAAGATTGCTCCAATCAAGATAATTGAGGCACGCACCATTTGTCCCGGCAAATACCTGATTGTTTTTAGCGGCGATGTTGCCTCCGTTGAGTACTCCTTCAAAAAAGGGTACGAAACCGGAAAAGATTTAGTTATCGATAGCCTTTTCCTTCCGATGGTTCATCAGGAGGTGGTTACTGCAATTGGGAACATAATACCATCGGATAGCTGGGCGGCAATAGGAATTATTGAGACCCTATCGGTGGTTTCGAGTATCGAAGCGGCTGATGTTGCTGCTAAAGTTGGGGGAGTAAGTATCATTGAAATCCGCCTTGCAATTGGTTTTGGCGGTAAATCGTACGTTAAGCTTATGGGATCGCTAGATGCTGTGCAAGCAGCAATGACAGCCGGCACGGCTAAAGCAAAAGCCAACGGGCAGCTGTGTATGGAGACTATCATACCTCAGCCTCATATTGAGATCAAACCTTATTTTATGTAATGGGAGGGTTTACTATTGGATAATTTAGAACAAAATATTCGGCAACTAGTTGAGGAGGTTGTAAACGGCATGAACCTTAACCTCAAAAATGATGTGGCAGGCAAAGGAATTGGTGTTTACTCTAACATCAATCATGCAATTGATGCCGCAGAACTAGCTTTCAATAAACTAAATAAGATAAGCCTCGAAACCAGAAAAGGTATTATAGCCAATATCCGAAAGGTGTGTACCGAGAATAATACTTTTATGTCGAAGATGGCTCAAGAGGAGACAGGACTTGGTCGTTGGGAGGATAAAGTCTTAAAGAATACTCTAGGAATAAATAAAACACCAGGTGTTGAGGATGTTATTCCCGAAACATTTTCGGACGATCATGGCTTAACACTAGTAGAACATGCTCCTTACGGTGTTATTGGGTCAATCACTCCAACCACAAACTCTACAATTACAATTATTAGCAATGCGATTGGAATGATTGCGGCAGGGAATTCGGTGGTTTTTAATCCACACCCCGCAGCCAAAAAGGTCTCATGCTATCTTATCAATCTACTAAATAGAGCAATAATTGAGGCAGGCGGACCAGCAAATTTGGTAACCTGTATCGATGAACCGACCATAGAATCAGCAAAAGAGCTGATGTCGCATAAGAAAATAGCCATTATGGTTGTTACCGGAGGCCCTGCGGTTGTTAAAACCGCTATGAATAGTGGCAAGAAAGTTATTGCTGCTGGTCCTGGTAATCCACCCGTTGTAGTTGACGAAACAGCCGATTTAGTTAAGGCTGGTAAGGCAATTGTTGATGGTGCAAGTTTCGATAATAACCTGATTTGTATCTGCGAGAAGGAGATTATCTGCGTAGCATCAGTTGCCGATAGGCTCAAGGAGGAGATGAAGAAGAATGGAGCCTATGAATTAAACGAAGATCAGATTAAAAAAATAACAGCGCTTGTAATTTCTGAACCCGGAGGGCCAGGAAATGAAGGTGCTGCAAACAAGAAGTATGTTGGTAAGAATGCCGATTTTATTGCAAAAGAGATCGGCTTGAGTGTTCCACCATCAACACGACTATTGCTCTGTGAGGTTGGTCGCGAGCATCCACTGGTTTGGACAGAGCAGCTTATGCCTGTAATGCCTTTGGTTCGTGTAAAAGATGTTGATACCGCAATTGACCTAGCGGTCGACTGTGAGCATGGATTCCGACATACTGCCATTATGCACTCCTTGAATATCGAAAAGTTGAGCAAAATGGCACGGGTGATGAATTGTTCAATATTTATAAAGAACGGCCCAAGCTATGCCGGCCTAGGTTTTGGTGGTGCAGGTTTTGCATCATTTACCATCGCAAGTCCAACAGGCGAGGGAGTTACCAGAGCAAGAACTTTCACAAGAGAGAGAAGATGCACGCTTGTTGATTTCTTTAGGATTATTTAAGTACCAGTTTTTCAAATTTGTAGTAAAATTGTAACCTCAAAATAGAGAATGAAGTTAGGAAGAGTAATCGGTAGAGTGGTTAGTACCCAAAAGGTTGAATCGTTTGAGGGTGTTAGCTTGCGCTTGGTTCAGCCTCTCGACGAGGTGTTGAATAGTGTGGGTGACCCAATTGTTGCGATGGACACCATTCAGTCAGGAACTGGCATGCTCATCTACTTTGAAACAAGCAAAGAGGCTGGTCGGGTTCTACCAACAACCATGAACCCCTGCGATGCCTCAATTATGGGAATTGTTGATGAACTTTACGTAGATACCAAGAAATGATACTGGCCAAAGTAATCGGAAATGTAGTTTCCACGATAATTGCACCAGGCTATGAATCAAAAAAGATTCTGGTTGTACAACCAATCGATCCTTCAGGAAAACCGAAGGGCTCCTCTTTTTTGGCTATCGATGCTGTTCAAGCAGGAGTAGGCGATACTGTTCTAATCCTCGAGGAGGGCGGATCGGCAAGAGCCATAATCAATGAACCTGATTCAATGACTGTGAAAGCGGTTATTGCTGGAATTGTTGATGAAATTAATAAATAATTAGCACGTATTTAGGATTTTAAGGTTATCAAATAAACTGATTGGTTAATATACAATAATGAATAATTCAGAAAATACAAATACAACGGATCAGGTAAAACGAGTTGCAATAGGTGCCGACCATGGTTCCTATGATTCAAAGGAGATGCTAAAAACCTACCTGACAACAATTGGTTACACTGTTGTTGATGTTGGTACAAACAATAGCACCGAAAAGGTTGACTACCCAGATTTTGCTGTTCTTGTTGCAAAAAAAGTGGTTAGCGGTGAGTGTGAGCGTGGAATTATGCTCGATGCTGCCGGAATCGGTTCATCGATGGTTTGTAATAAGGTAAGAGGAATCAGAGCAGCACTTTGCTGGAGTTTAAAAACAATAGTTAATAGCCGCGAGCATAACAATGCCAATGTGCTAACAATGGGTACTGCTCAACACTCAGCCAGTGAGCTAACCGCGATGGCCAAACTTTGGCTCGAAACGCGATTTGAAGGGGGACGGCACTGGCCACGTATTAATAAGATGATGTCTGTAGAAAAATTGAGATAATAAAATGGAAAACAAAGATTTGATTGACAAAATCACAAAAGAGGTAATGAATCGCTTGAATGAAAAGATGGAATCAGGCAAGGAAGGAACTACTGCAAAGGAAGTTGCAAAACCATTAATTTCACCCACAGATTTGGCAAGGTATATCGATCATACCTTACTAAAGCCAGGATCTGTAAAGTCTCAGCTTGAGCAGCTTTGTAATGAAGCTGTTAAATACAACTTTTACTCAGTTTGTGTTAATTCTGGATGGGTTGAGTTTGTTGCCAAACGATTAAGAGGTTCAGGGGTTAAGATTTGCTCAGTAATCGGATTCCCACTTGGGGAGATGGAGACTCGTAGCAAGGCGTTCGAAGCTCGCAATGCAATTGAGAATGGTGCAAACGAGTTGGATATGGTTATCAATATTGGAGCACTAAAATCGAGAAATCTAAAACTTGTTGAGGAGGATATCCGCGCAATTAAACGGGCATGCCGTAGTAGCACAATTTTAAAGGTAATTATCGAAACTAGTTTACTAACTGAAGAGGAGAAAGTTCTTGCCTGCGAGATTGCTAAGAAGGCCGATGCTGATTTTGTTAAGACTAGCACAGGATTTTCAACCGCTGGTGCAACTGTTGCCGATATTGCATTGATGCGAAGAGTTGTTGGCCCAACCATGGGCGTTAAAGCAAGTGGAGGTATTACCGATTACAATAAAGCAGTAGCCTTGATTCAGGCCGGAGCAACTAGGCTAGGCTGTGGGTCGAGCATTGCAGTGGTAACAGGCGGAACAGCGCAAGGACCATACTAACAGATGAATCGAAATGCTACAAAAAAAGACTAGCGATTGCTAGTCTTTTTTTGTAGCCCCACCCAGACTCGAACTGGAATCTAAAGTTTAGGAAACTTTCGTTCTATCCCTTGAACTATGGAGCCATATAGTTTGAGCGGCAAAGGTAATATTTTTTTAAAAGTCAGCAAGTATCATTGAAAATCAATATAACATGTTTATCTATTGCTATCACCACGGGTAATTGTTAATAACTTTTGATTATTGTTAATTCTTCAACCCCATATTGAGTATCATATATTTCATCAAAACGTAATTTGGCATAAAAATTATTGTTTTTGAAAAATGATGTATAAGTAAGAATTACAGTTTGTTACAGTATTGATTTCGAATTATTTTTCGTTTCAACTGAAATAAATGCATCTGAAAGCACATCGGGTTCTATAAATGTTAATATTTGCAACTTGTTTTTAAAAATATTCTTAGCAATAGCTAAGCATTATTAACCTAAAACTAATTTTTAAGCGTCTAGCCATGGACAATCAAAAGCAGCAAAAGCTAGTTTACATGATCAACGAATTCTCAGAGGAGGACGAGCCTCCGAGTATCATCGACCTCAGCACCGACGAAGCTGAGGTGTCAATCCGCTTCAACAAAGTTGGAGCGCGTTTATCAAACGAAAGAATTGGGACAAGCCAAAAATCCCTCGATTTTTTATCAAAGCATTATCCTTCCGCAACCGAGAAAGATTGGAACTCGTGGCAGTGGCAAGTAAAGAATGGTATTACTACTATAAGCCAGCTTCGCCAAATCCTCAACCTTTCAGAACAAGAGCTACTTGCTATCGACAATGATAAGTATGCCCTGCCTTTGAGGATAACACCTTACTATGCAAGTTTGCTATCTGCTGAAAATCCACTCCAGGCTTTACGCCGGACGATGGTTCCTACTGTAAAAGAGGTTACAATTTCAAAAGGCGAATCGGAGGATCCACTTGGAGAGGAACACCATAGTCCTGTACCTAACTTGGTTCACCGATATCCCGATAGAGTGCTATTCCTGTCAACCGGATTTTGTTCAGCATATTGCCGCTATTGCACCCGTTCACACATGGTGGCAAAAGATAAATGTCATATTGGTATAAAAGCGTGGGAACCCGCTTTACAGTATATTAGGGATCATTCCGAAATACGCGATGTGCTTATTTCAGGAGGAGATCCTCTCACAATGCCCGATCCACACATTGAGTATTTACTATCATCGCTCAGATCGATTCCACATGTTGAGATGATTCGGATTGGAACGAAAGTTCCTGTGGTACTTCCACAGCGTATTACCAAAACCTTGGCCAATATGCTTAAAAAGTATCATCCGCTTTATATGAGCATCCACTTCACCCACCCCGATGAGCTTACCCCTGAGGTAGCCGAAGCATGCGGTAGACTTGCCGATGCTGGAATTCCATTGGGTAGCCAAACTGTTCTGCTGAAAGGTGTAAATGATGATTTGGATACCATGAAAGATCTTATGCATGGTGTTTTAAAAATAAGGGTCAGACCTTATTATCTTTATCAATGCGATCCAATCCCAGGCTCGGGTCATTTCAGAACCCATGTAGCAAAAGGGCTTGAAATCATTAAAGGATTAAGAGGATTTACATCTGGGTATGCAGTACCTACATTTGTTATTGATGCACCAGGTGGTGGTGGTAAAATACCTTTACTTCCCGAATATTTTCAGGGTTCTGATAATGGAGAGATCTTCTTGAAAAACTACGAGGATAAAATTTACACCTACCCTGATTTTTAACTATACATAGATAAACCCCACCCCATTCGTAATATGCATTTTGTGCATACCGAATGGGGTTACTTTTTATAAATTCGATATTTTTTAAATAGGGATAATATTTTCGAAATATAATAATCAGATAATCATTATATAATATGATAACAGTTGGTCTAACATACGATTTGCGCAGCGACTATTTGAAAGAGGGTTATTCCGAGGAAGAAACTGCTGAATTTGATTCTGAAATAACTATTAGTTCTGTTGAAAATACATTAACGGAGTTAGGATATAAAACACAGCGCATTGGAAATGTAAAGGCTTTAATAAAAGCCCTGCATGTGGGAACTAGATGGGATCTAGTGTTTAATATTGCTGAAGGAATGTACGGTATAGGAAGAGAAGCTCAAGTTCCTGCTTTGTTGGATGTATATCAAATTCCGTATGTGTTTTCAGATCCTCTAGTGCTTTCATTAACACTGCATAAGGGATTAACAAAGAGGGTAATAAGAGATTGTAAAATTCCAACAGCTAATTTTATTATTGTAGAAAAGCAGTCTGATTTGGCTAATGTGAATCTTAGTTATCCTCTATTTGCAAAACCGGTTGCGGAAGGTACAGGAAAAGGAATCGATAGTCGCTCCAAAGTTAATTCAAAAGATGAACTAGAGAATCTTTGTTTTGAACTTTTGGAACGCTTTAAGCAACCTGTGCTCATTGAAGAGTATTTACCTGGTCGAGAGTTTACTGTAGGCGTTGTTGGAACCGGCGACGATGCAAGAGTGATTGGTGCGATGGAGATTATTATCACCGAAAGGGCCAAGGAGAGTACATATTCATATCACACCAAAGAGAATTGGAAGGGCATTGTTGAGTATACGATGGCCACAGGAGATATTGAAAAAAAATGCATTGAGGTTGCGCTTAGCGCATGGAGAACCCTTGGATGTCGAGATGGTGGTAGGGTTGACCTAAAGATGGACGCAAATAGAGTTCCAAACTTTATCGAGGTTAATCCCTTAGCAGGGATAAATCCTGAGCACTCCGATCTCCCTATGCTTGCTGGGAAAAACGGAATAACCTATATTCAGCTAATCGATTTGATTATGAAATCAGCGTTAAAACGTATCAACTAATACAATATGAGCAAATTAAAGGCAGTAATTTTATACAACGAGCTTTCTGAGAACGCTGGACCTGATGAAGCAGATGTGCTTGAACAGGTAAATATCGTTGCAGAAAATTTTGACAAGCTCGGAATAACTTATACTAAACAAACATTCTCTCTAAATCTTAAGAAGGTTGAGGAGGAGCTCCTTAGAGTAAAACCCGATTTTGTTTTTAACCTAGTTGAGGGTGTAGACAATAAAGGAGACTTGATTTTTCTCGCACCAGCTCTACTAAATTCATTAAAAATTCCTTTTACCGGAGGAACCTTAGAAACGATTTTTATTACATCCTCAAAAACCCTAGCCAAGGAGAGAATGAAGAATGGTGGTGTTCCAACTGCGAATTGGTATCATGGAGAGGGCGAATTTAAACCTGAGAATGGGAAAAGGTACATTGTTAAGCCTATTTGGGAGGATGGCTCTTTAGGTTTAGATGAACATTGTGTTTTTTGGTGGCACGAAGCTGGTTTAGAGAAAGCAGTTAAAGAACTTAATCCGGCAACTCATTTTATTGAAGAGTTTATCGATGGGCGAGAGTTTAATATTTCAATCCTCGCTGGTAAGAACGGTCCAACGGTTTTACCCCATGCCGAAATTCTTTTTGATGGCTATGAAGGCGATAAACCAAAAATCATGGGCTATGCCTCAAAATGGATTGAGGATAGTTTTGAGTACAACAATACTCGTCGTACATTTGAAATGAATTCAAGCGATGAAATCTTATTGAAAAAGTTAACCGATTTAAACCGTAGATGTTGGGATGTATTCAGATTGAATGGTTATGCTCGAGTCGATTATAGAGTCGATAAAGATGGCAACCCCTGGGTTCTTGAAATAAATGTTAACCCTTGTATTTCGCACAGCGGAGGATTTTATGCCGCTTGTGAAAGAGCGGGTATTGATTTTAGCGAAGCTATAGAAAGAATTATAAATGATATTCCATCTAAAAAACTGAAACTATGAGCAGCTATACTTTAAGGTTTGAACCATTAGCCGATGATGTAGAAAGGGTTCGAGAAATCATACATTCATCGGGTTTCTTTCAGGATCATGAAATTCCTGTAGCCCTAGAACTTGTTGAGGAGGCAATAGATAAAGGCGATGAAAGCAGCTACTTTTTTGTTTTCGCAATGGATGGTGAACGGACCATCTCATACGCTTGCTATGGTACCATTGCTTGCACAAAGAACAGCTACGATCTTTACTGGATTGCAACCCATGATGATTACAGAGGAAAGGGAGTAGGATCGCTAATTCTGAAAGAAACCGAAAAGAAGGTAAAATCAATGGGTGGCCGAGTATTATACATCGAAACCTCCTCGAAACCTCTTTATATTCCAACTCAGGGGTTTTATGAAAAACACGAATATTTTAAAGAGGCAGTGCTTAAAGATTTTTATGACTTAAATGATGATAAAATAATATATTCTAAACATTTATAGAAATATAACCTTTTGTTAGGAAGTAAAGCCATATCATTTATTGATATGGCTTTTTTAATTGTTTGCAGATATAGCTTTTATTTGTAATACGAAACGTAAACAAATAATTTGAAAATAGCAGATAAAAAATTTCGTACATTTACATATATTTTATCTTACAAATCATTATTTTTATAGTCAATAATATTTTAAATCGTAATTAAAATGGCAGACCATTATCAAGTAGATGCTATTGACCAAAAGATATTATCCTATTTGGTTAAGAATGCAAGAATGCCTTTTTTAGAAATTGCACGTGAATGTAGAATATCTGGTGCTGCAATTCATCAACGAGTTAAGAAAATGGAAGATGCCGGTATTATTGCCGGTTCTAGGATGAATGTCAAACCCAAAGCTTTGGGTTATGATGTTTGTGCTTTTGTTGGTGTGCAATTTTCGGCATCAAATCAGTACCATGGTGTAATCGAGGCACTCAAATTAATGCCTGAGGTTGTTGAATGTCATTTTATAACTGGCTCTTTTGCTCTTTTGCTAAAAATATTTTGTAGGGATAATGAGCATCTTATGGATGTTCTTGTTAGGGAAATACAAAATATACCCGGAATTGCAAACACTGAGACCTTTATCTCCCTTGATCAAACTATTGAAAGGCAAGTTTATGTTAAGGACAAGTGGGTAATTAAGGGGAAAAAGGATAAAACCAAAAACATAGAAGAGTAAAATCTTAAATATATTTTGACATTTTAATTAGTAGCTCCTCTTTATTAATAGGTTTTGTAATATAATCGTTGCATCCAACTGCGAAACATTTATCTTTCTCGTTGTTTAGAGCATATGCAGTTTGAATTATAATAGGAGTGTTATTTCCTTTTCCCCTAATTTGGATTGTTGTAAGAATGCCATCCATAACAGGCATTTGAATATCCATTAGTATTAAATCTACAGTATGGAGTTCGAGCATATCTATTACCTCTTTTCCATCTTTTGCCCATAGAAGATTTACATTTGCCAGTTTTAAAAAAGCCTTAATTAGCTTGAAGTTAGAGATTACATCTTCGGCGACAATAATTGTTTTTCCTTTGAAATCAAGTCCTGGTGTTGATTCGGACGAGCGAGTCTCCTCAAATTCATGCGATTCATTAAGACTTAGGTACGGCAGAGTAAAGAAAAAGGTTGATCCTTTATTTATTTCCGATTCGAACCAAATATTTCCACCCATTAATTGAATAAGTTCTCGACAAATTGTTAAACCTAAACCGGTTCCCGGAAAAAGCATTGTTTCGCACTCAGAGTTAAACTTACTAAACCTTTCGAAAATTGCTTCCTGATGAGAGGGCGCAATCCCGATACCCGAATCTCTAACAAAAAAGATAATTTTATGCGCATTACTCTGTTTAAAACCGATTACAATGGATCCTTGGTGTGTAAACTTTAATGCATTAGATATCAAATTTGACAACACTTGCTTGAGCCTATTGATATCGGCTATAATTAAAAGTTTATTTAGATTTTGATCGTAGTCCAAGGAAATACTTATATGCCCCTTGTTTATTTTATGTTTTTCCTGCTCGAATAATGCCGAAAGATCATGAATGACTTCAGCCAAACAAACTTCCGATTTATTAATTTTTATTTGACCCGATTCTATCATTGATATGTCAATGATATCGTTTATTAGGTTCATTAATATATCGGAATTGGAGCTAATTTGTCTCACATAATCTTTTCTTTCATTTTCAGATGTTTCTTTTTCAAGGAGAAGGTTTGAAAAGCCTATAATCGCATTCATTGGCGTTCGTATTTCGTGCGACATATTAGCTAGAAATGCTGTTTTAAGCATATCAGATTCTTCAGCTTTATCCTTTGCAATTTTTAAATCTTTAGTCCTATCCTCAACAATAGCCTCCAGATGATCCTGATGTCGATGTAGTTCCTCTTCAACTATTTTTCGCTGATTAATTTCTTCAAGAAGTTGGCGGTTAATCTTTCCCCTGAACCGCATCCTGCTGTATATCAAGTATATTATAAGGATTAAAAAAAATGCAGCGAAAGCTAGTAGGATGTTCCAAATCACTAATTTTTTTCGTTGTATATTTTCAATTTCTTGTTCTTTTGAAAGAAGGTTTATTTGTTTTTCCTTAGCCTGTAGGTTATATTTTGCATCTAGTTCCATTAGAAGATTTCGTCTTTCTTCGCTAAAAACGGAATCGTTAATTTCCTTGCTCTTGGATAAAGAAAAGAAAGCATCGTTAAACCTTCCTGTTTCTGAATAAAGCTCTGATAAACCTGAATATATTGTTACCATTAATGGTTTAATACGGGCTTTTTTCGCTAAAGCCAATGCTTTTGTGAAAGACTCCTCAGATAATTGATATTGTTTGGTTTTAAGATAAGAGCGACCAAGATATTGATAAGAGTCAGAAATACCAGCTACATAATTAATCTTTGTATAAATACTGTTGGACTGTTTAAAGTAGTTAATTGCTTTAGGGTAATCTTTTTGTCTAAAATAGATTGTTCCAATGTTGTGCAAAGTGATTGTGTAACTTAGCGTATTGTCAAATTTGTTTTTTATTACAAGAGATCGATTAAGATAATCTAATGCTTTTGAGTATTGAGCTAAATCGATGTAGACCTGACCAATATTGTTTAAGGCTTTAGCCATAACGATTTGGTCGTTTTTTGTCTGACTGTTGGTAAAACTTTTCTCGTAAAAATCTAGTGCAATTTTATATTCACCAAAAGAATAGTAAATGTTTCCCGTTTCGCGAACGATATCAGCTAGTTTATCCTGTTGTTTTAGTTTTCCAATGAGGTTGAATCCTTTTTCAGAATATTCTAAAGCTTTTTTAAAATCCCCTATTCTAGTGTAAACTAATGAATAGATTCTAAAGATATCTATTAGATTGATACTATCATCTATCGCGAGTGTTTGTAATTGAGCGTTCTCAAGCTGTTCAATCGCTTTTGTATATTCTCCTTTAAGGAAAAGCGCCTTTCCAATAATTAGTTCTGCATCAACCTGTTTTTGAGGATTCTTTAGTTTTTCAGCTAAGGCGATTGCAATTTTAGCGTATTCAATTGAAAGATTGGTATTGGAGTTGTTAAAGTCATTTGCTGATTTTAAAAGTAGTTCTAATCTGGTTGAATCAGATGATTGACTTAATACCTTATTTATGCTGTCGGGGCTATATATGATATCTGCCTTAATATTTGCTGTTGACGAGATAAACAAAAACAGAATAAAATTAAAAGAGGAAAGGGCTTTACTATATGAGGAAAGAAAAAACCTAAACATAAGAGTTATATTTATGCTACAATATATGTAAGATCGAATTGAAATGCAATTGTTTAATCGGTTTTTATAAAAAATGAAAAATGCCCCTAGCAGGGGCATTCGGTGCTTTGAGTCAAAGCCAATTTATTAACTAATCTTCTTCTTCCTCATCATCATAGTAGTCCTCATCAAATTCCTCGTCTTTGAAATCCATGTCGATGTCTTCAAACTCATCAATCTCTTGAATCAACGATTGCTTCTGATTCTTCTCCTTTTTCACGGGTGTAAGCTTTTTAGCCCTTTTCAGCTCTTCTGAACCGTAATTAGCACTTACGGGCTTTTGAATTTCCTTTCTTGATTTCATTTCTGGGGTAATTAGAAACGGTGTTTAAAATTAAGTTTTTAATTTAATTGATTTTGTGAATATTCTGGTTGGGTAATTTAGGTCTTTGGTTTTTCTGAAGGACGAATTTGCAGATTTTTTTGTATCTAATTCCTTTTTGTTCGAATAAAAGCGATTTGCTATAATGTTGTTTGTGGCTATCAATTTTTGGCAATTTTGGAAAAATTATTTTTTTTTCAAAATTTTTTGCAATGATTTACATCTACTTCCTAAATATTATGATTAAGCGTTGATTTATGGTTTTGTTCCATAAAATCATTTATACCTTTGTGGCAACAAAATGTTTATGGCAACGGGTATAATTATCAATCAGCTTTTAATTTTTGGCCTTTTAATGATGGTTGGTGCCGTGGCATCCAAACGAAAAATATTGACCGATGAATCAAAGGACTTTCTTGCTCGAATAATTATTGATATAACCTTACCGTTTCTTATTTTTTCAACCTTTTCGCACCTAGAGTTTGATATTAAGCTTTTTAAGAATGGGCTATTTGTATTTACCCTTGCATTCGTAAACCTCGGCTTTCTTTACCTTACCGGTGCAATATCATCTCGTCTTCAAAAACTCGGTAAGCCTCAAGAAATGGTGCATACCTTGCATACCATGTTTGGAAATATTGTCTTTTTAGGATTTCCTCTATTCGACGCGCTTTTTCCTGGTGGTATCGGTGTTTTTTATGCCGCAGTATATCAATTAGCATCTAATTCTTTAACTTTCACTTATGGTGTTTATCGTTTAAGCTCAGGAACGCAAAAATCGGGATGGAAGAGTTTGCTCAATGCCAACACAGGGGCAATTGTTCTTGGTTCGCTAGTTCTTGTTTCGAGGATTGAACTACCTAAATTTATTGTTGATGCCTTTTCAGGATTAGGTAAGTGTACTAGCCCTCTTTCGATGGTATATATTGGCGCGCTGCTTGCTGGGATGAATATTAAAAAGGCTTTTAGAATTGTTAGCGTATTTATTGTTAGCTTTAATAAGCTTTTACTAGCTCCAGTAATCCTAAGCTTTATTTACATCTTTTTGATAAGAATTCTGCATCTTGATGTTGCCCGCGAAGCTCTATTCGTGCTTGTTATGCAGGCTGGTATGCCATGCCAAACAATTATTGTGGTAATGACCCGACGATATGGTGGCGATTACCACCTAGCAGCAAGCAACCTATTCGTCTCAACCCTGTTTAGTATTATTACCTTGCCTTTACTTTACATCTTTTTAGAAAATGTAATTCTTTGGTTATAACTCTTCCTGTCAAGTATATTAATGTGCCGCTAACCAATTATCACCAACTCCAATTTCAACCTCAAGGGCGACGGATATTTGAGCTGCATTAACCATCTCGCGATGTACAATCTCTTTGACCTGCTCAATTTCAGGTTTAAACACATCTAGCACAAGCTCATCGTGCACCTGAATAATCATCTTTGATTTGAGATTTTGTTGGATAAACTGCTTGTGAATTCTAATCATGGCAATTTTAATGACATCAGCGGCTGATCCCTGAATAGGAGCATTGATGGCATTTCGCTCTGCTAAACCCCTTACGGTTCCATTGCTTGAGTTGATATCGGTTAGATACCTTTTGCGGTCAAATATGGTAGCAACCCACCCTTTTTCGCGTGCATTCCGAACGCAGCTATCCATATACTCCTTAACGCCAGTGTAGGTGCCGAAGTATCCGTCAATAAGGTCTTTCGCTTCGGTTCTCGAAATGCTTAACCGTTGCGATAAGCCGAATGCCGAAATGCCGTATATCATCCCGAAGTTTGCTGTTTTAGCCCTGCTTCGTTGCTCTCGGGTTACCTCGTTTAGTGGAATCTTAAAGATTTTAGCAGCAGTGGCTGTGTGAATATCCTCACCCTGCTGAAAGGCTTCGAGTAGCGAGGCATCTTTGCTCATGTGGGCCATTAACCTTAGCTCAATCTGAGAGTAGTCGGCCGAAAGGATTACATACTCAGCGGATGAGGGGACAAATGCCTTTCTGATTTCGCGCCCTTTCTCATCACGAATTGGAATATTCTGAAGATTTGGATTATTGGAACTCAAGCGACCTGTTGAGGCAACTGCCTGATTAAACGAGGCATGAATTCTCCCTGTTTTTTGGTTTACCAAAAGAGGAAGTACTTCAATGTAAGTGGAAAGTAACTTCTTTAACGAACGGAATTCTAATATCTTATCGATAATAGGATGGTTCTCTCTATATTTTAAAAGTTCATCTTCGCCTGTGGCGTACTGCTTCGTTTTGGTCATCTTAACATCCGAGGCAATCTTTAGCTTCTCGAAGAGAACTTCGCCAAGCTGCTTTGGCGATGAGATATTCAAATCTGGAACGCCTGACAATTCTTTGATAGAATCGTCGAGCGCGATTAGTTCCAAATTCAGCGTTTTTGCGTAATCATTCAAGTCTTGTGAGTTGATTTTTACACCTGCACGCTCGATATCTGCTAGCACTTCGATAAGCGGTGCCTCAATGTTTTTGTAAAGGTCAAATAACCCCTCATCAACAAGACGCTTGTGCAAAATCTGTTTTAGCTGAAAGGCTAAATCGGCATCCTCGCTTGCATATATCGATATTTTATCGAGTTCAACGCTTCGCATAGATATTTGTTTTGCGCCCTTTTTACCAATCAGTTCCTCAATCTCAATGGGTCGATAGCCGAGCAGATGCTCCGACAGGTAATTTAGGTTATGCCTTAAATCAGGCTCAACCAAATAGTGCGCAAGCATGGTATCGAACAAAAATCCTTTAATTTGGATATCGTAATTTTTGAGCATCAAAAGGTCAAACTTGATATTCTGCCCAATCAGCGTTTTTTCAGTATTCTCAAGTATTTCCTTAAATTCAAATACAATCTTTTTTGCTTCAGTTTGGTCGGCAGGAATTGGAACATACCACGCCTTAAAAGGTGCAGTTGCAAATGATAGACCAACCAATTGCGAAGAGAAAAGGTCGAGCCCGGTGGTTTCGGTATCAAAGGCAAACTCTTTTGCCTTGTTAAGCTCCTCAATCAGCGTTTTTCGTTCTTCAACGGTTGATGCAACCCGATAATCGAAGCTGAAATCGTAGAGGGTTTTTAAGCTATGAGTGGGGGCTGCCGGTTGTGTCGCAACTTCGCCGAATAGATTCCCCTGCACAAAGGTCTCCTTTTTGGGTTCAGGCTTTTCCGATTTGCTTGCTGGCAAATCTTTAAGCATTGATTTGAACTCAAGCTCCTCGAGCATACTTTTGTATTCAACGCTATTGGGCTCTTTTCTGATGAACGTGTCGATATCAATATCGAGGCATATATCCGTTTTGATAGTTACCAATGTTCTTGATAGCAGCAGTTGCTCAACCGATGATTCAACATTTATTTTTTGTGCCTTCGAAAGTTTATCGGTGTTTTGAAGTAAATTATCAATGGAGCCAAATTTTGAGATTAGGTCGGCAGCAGTTTTTTCGCCGATGCCCTTAACGCCCGGAATATTATCGGAGGTATCCCCCCAAAGAGCGAGAATATCGATGAACTGAGATGGTGTATTTATTTTATAATCAGCGCAAAATGATTCTGCAGTTATGGTTTCTAGGTCAGCACCTCCTTTGCCTGGTTTGATGATTTTAACGTTTGGCGAAAGCAGCTGTCCATAATCCTTGTCGGGGGTAAACATGAATACTTCAAATCCTAGAGGGTCGGCCTTTGTAGCAAGCGCACCAATAATATCATCCGCCTCAAATCCTTTTAATTCTACGATTGGAATATTCATAGTGGTTAGCAACCGCTTAATGATAGGAACGGCAGTTCGAATATCCTCGGGTGTTTCTTGTCGGTTTGCTTTGTAAGCAGGAAAAAGTTCAGTGCGAAAAGTAGGTCCCGAAAGGTCGAACGCAACGGCAACGTGGGTTGGCTCAATTCGCTTTATGGCATCGAGCATAAACTTGGTAAAACCATAAATAGCCGATGTATTAAGGCCTTTGCTCGTTCTTATTGGACGATTAATAAAAGCAAAGTAGGCTCTGTAAATTGATGCATAAGCATCTATGAGAAGTAGTTTTTTGGGCATTTAGGGTTTTATTAAAGATTATCGGATGCGTACCACTCAGCAAACGAAGTAGCTGTTTCGTTAAGTTTCAAATGATGTAATTTTACACCCTCGGGTAAGCGCGATGAGATTAATTCTGCAAAATAAGGTAGTAGATTCTCGCAGGTCGGTTGAAATGGAAGTGATTCGACTTTACCGAAACTTTCGGCTCGTAATGTTTTTAGCATAGATGAGCTTTGGTTCAGCAGTAGGGCATGGTCAAACCGGCTAATTATTGTGCTATTTACAATCCCCTTAAGGTCTCCAAAGTCCATTATCATTCCAAGTTTTGGATTCGATACCGATGATATCGGGCTGCCAATTACGGTAACAAACAGAATATAGGAATGGCCATGAATATTGCGGCAAGCACCATCGTACCCCTCTAGGGCATGGGCGAGCTCGAAATGAAACTCTTTGGTTAACCTTATTGTGGACATAAAGGTTGGTTTTGGTTAATTATGAAGATAAAAAAAGGATTGCTATTAACAACCCTTTGTCAGAAAGTTGCAAAATGCTATACCGTACATTTTCCAATACAATCAAGGATCTTTCCTAAATTCTCGTTTTTCAAAAAATAGTGGGTGTTCTTTCCTTCGCGCTTTGAGGCTAAAACACCTTTATCCTTTAAAATACCTAAATGGTGAGAAGTGGTTGATTGTTCAATTTCAAGTTTCTCATGAATTTCGGTTACGGTCATCCTCCTACCATCCTCAAGCAGGCTGATAATGGAAATTCTCATTGGGTGAGCAATGGCTTTAAGCATATTTACGGCTTGCTCAAGCTGCTCGATACTTAACTCTCTTCGTTGTGGCATGATTTGATGGCAGTAGAATCAAATACAAATATATGAATATTTCACTATCACTTAATCCGATATGTTAATTCAATGTAACTATTCAGCCGTAATCAAAATAAAGAAAACCACGGAGACACGAAGAACACAGAGAATGAATGAGAACAAAAGCCTAGATTATTGACAAAAAATGTATTTGTTTAAACCCAAATTCATCATTTGGCTTGATTTTATTGAGTTAACCCCGATTAAGTGATTGTTTCAATTTCGATTTATCGATTACACATTGTCTAGCGTAATTCGGGTTAACGTTCTTATTCCTAGGACAATAAAACACACCTCAGTGATCTCTGTGTCTCCGTGGTGAGCCGTTTCAATTCAATAATTTTTCCTGCGGATTGCAACTCAATGCTTAAAATTTTGTTGTTTTGCCTATAATTCAAATCGATTAAGATATCAAGGATTAAAAAAATAGTTAATTTTCCTGTTTAAATTTCTTTCCGAATGCCAAAACTAAATGAAATAAAGAGACCCGTTGAACTTGATTTAGATAAGTTTGAACCATACTTTCGGAACTCAATGAGCTCAAAGGTTCCTCTGCTCGATGTTATTACCAACTACATTTATCGCCGTAAAGGGAAACAGCTGCGTCCTTTGCTCGTTTTTTTGTCGGCAGGGCTTAACGGTAAAATAAACCAATCAACCTACGTTGCAGCCGGAATGATTGAGCTGTTGCACACTGCAACTCTCATCCATGATGATGTGGTTGACGAAGCATATGAGCGTCGAAGCTTTTTTTCAATCAATGCGCTATGGCGTTCGAAAATAGCCGTTCTTGTTGGTGATTATCTACTTTCGAAAGGACTTCTATTGGCTATTGAAAAGAATGAGATTGAGTTGCTTCGAATTATGAGTCAGGCAGTAAAGGATATGAGTGAGGGGGAACTTCTCCAGATTGAAAAATCGAGGAAGATGGATATCAACGAATCGACCTATTTCGAGATTATTGAAAAAAAGACCGCTAGCCTTTTGGCTTCATGCTCTGCAAACGGAGCCTCATCGGTAGGAGCAACCCCTGAATTAGTTCAGCGAATGAAAGATTTTGGACAATATTTAGGCATTGCTTTTCAGATAAAAGACGACCTTTTTGATTATCAACCAAAAGGGATAATCGGAAAACCCACAGGGAATGATATCAAGGAGAAAAAGTTAACGCTCCCTTTAATTCATGCGCTTTCTAAAGTAAGTAAAAAGGAGCAGTCAGAGATTCTTAAACTGGTTCGAAGCAGTAAAAAGAGCGATAAAGCCGTTGAAAAAGTAGTTGCTTTTGTTCTGCAAAACGGTGGACTAGAATATACGGCAATAAGAATGCAGGAATTTAAAAACAAAGCATTGGAGCAATTGGCTTTTTATCCTGAGTGCGAGTACCGTAAATCGTTGGAGATGTTAACCGACTATATAGTTGAAAGAAGTAAGTGATTAGTAGAAAAGTAGCTTTCCATTTCTTATCTCTCATTTTACCGACAAAAATCCTTTGTTTGCCTATTTTATATTTATTCAAAATTTAGATTGAATTAGTTTTGAGGCGATTAAAATCAAATACTATTTTAACCTTATCGAATAACCTAAAATTATTTCTATGATTATTGTCGATATCATTCTGATTGCAGTATTTATCCTTGCTGGATTTGCTGGATATAAAAAGGGATTTGTTGGTGAATTAGCCTCTTTAGCGGGTTTGCTACTAGGTATCTGGGGTGCCATTAAATTCTCAGATTACACTGCAAATATGCTCAGAGAGCATTTAAACCTGACAACGGAGTACTTACCGCTTATTGCTTTTGCAATAACTTTTGGTCTAATTGTAATTGCTGTTCATTTTCTAGGCAAAATTGTTGAGGGGATTTTCGAAATGGCATTTCTCGGATTTGCCAATAGCATTTTAGGTGTTGTTTTTGGAGTGCTAAAAACGGCTTTTATTCTTAGTGTAATTCTTGTTATCCTTGAAAAGGCTGATGTTAAGATGAACTTTTTGCCTAAGGATATTGCCGAAAAATCGCTTTTCTACCGACCAATTCAACGGCTAGCACCCGCAGTTTTCCCTGATTTAAACTTTGATGAGATAAAAACTAAATTAAAGGAGACTTTTAACCCAGTGAATTCCTAACTCAAGAAAAGAATGATTCATCAATTTCGGTCAATCAGTTAATACAAAGCATTTATTATCTTTGGGAAATTTTTGACAAAGATGAATTTTGTAGAAGAGTTAACTTGGAGGGGTATGATTCATGATATCATGCCCGGTACAGAGGATTTATTAAAAAAAGAGATGACAACTGCTTATGTAGGAATCGATCCTACAGCAGATTCGCTTCATATAGGTCACCTTGTTAGCGTTATGATGCTAAAGCATTTTCAAGCATCAGGTCATCGCCCAGTAGTTTTGGTCGGTGGAGCAACTGGTATGATCGGCGACCCATCGGGAAAATCACAGGAACGTAACCTACTCGATGAACCGACCCTAAGGTGCAATCAAGAGGCGCTTAAAAAGCAACTTTCCAACTTTCTCGATTTTGAAACCCAAAAGCCCAATAAGGCTTTAATGGTGAACAACTACGATTGGATGAAAGATTACAGCTTTCTTAACTTCATTCGCGATATTGGTAAGCACATCACGGTTAACTACATGATGTCAAAGGATTCTGTTAAGAAACGACTTGGTGAAGAATCAAAATCGGGGATGTCTTTTACCGAATTTACCTATCAGCTGGTTCAAGGGTACGATTTTCTTTTCCTATATCAGGATCTTGGTTGCAAACTTCAGATGGGTGGCTCCGATCAGTGGGGCAACATCACAACAGGAACTGAACTTATTCGAAGAAAAACTGGTGGAGAGGCATTCGCTCTAACCTGTCCACTTATCACTAAGGCCGATGGCGGAAAATTTGGAAAAACCGAGCAAGGAAATGTTTGGCTAGATTCACGATACACATCATCATATAAATTTTACCAATTTTGGCTAAATGTATCTGATGAGGATGCTGCAAAGTACATCAAAATATTCACAATGCTTACCAAGCAGGAGGTTGATGTATTAATTTTAGAGCACAGTCAGGCTCCTCATCTAAGAATATTGCAAAAGAAATTGGCTGAGTTGGTTACCATTATGGTTCACTCCGAAGCAGATTTCCAAATGGCCGTTGAGGCATCGGGAATTCTTTTTGGAAACGCTACAGCTGATACATTGAATAAACTTGATGAAGAAACATTCCTTTCTGTATTCGAAGGTGTTTCGACATTTGATATTTCAAAGGATGTTTTTGAAAAAGGAATAGCATTTTCTTTGTTAACGGTTGAAAATGCAGCTGTATTTGCATCAAAAGGAGAGCTAAGAAGGCTTGTGCAAGGGGGTGGAATTAGCATAAACAAAGAAAAAGTAGTTGATTCGGAGATGCTAATATTTTCTAATCATCTAATCAATGGGAAGTATCTTTTGGTTCAAAAAGGAAAAAAGAATTACAGTATTATACGAGGAGTATAATTTTTCAGTTAGTATACAAGAATCAATTATTATATCGAACTATTGTTGATAATGCAATGCTTCGTCATTATTCAGTTTAACCCTTTTATCTAAAAATGATGGAATCTTTAAATAACGATTTCAACCTAAACTCAACCAATCTTGTTCTTTTGGTTTGGAGTAAACGTAAACTTTTAATTCTGATTGGCATAATTGCCATTGTTGGGTCAACAATAGCTTCATTTATAATTACCCCAAAGTTTAAGGCCTCAGCAATAATTTATCCCCCTATAGATAATCAAGTTTCTAAGGAATTGCTTAGCCCTGTTCTTATGGCAGGATTAACAGTTTTTGGTGAAAGCAAGGAGATGGAGCAGTTACTTCAGGTTCTTTCTTCCAATACGCTAAGGGATTTAGTAATAAAAAAACTCGATCTTATGGCTATTTGGGGCGTAAGTCCAAACGAGAAGTTTGCAAAAAGTAAGGTGAATGACATATATAACGACAATATTCGGTTTAGGCCTACTCAGTACATGAGCGTTGAGGTTGAGGTTATGGACCCATCGCCTGAATTATCTGCAAAAATTGCAAATACTATTGTTACCCTTGAAGATAGCTTGATGCGTTCCATTAAGGCTCAGGTTTCTTTAAAAGGTCTAATCGTTGTTCAAGAGCAGTATGAAAAAAGTTTAGCGGAGATGAAGGGTTTAGAAGATTCTTTAGCTAGCACAATGGCAAATGGAGTGTTTAATGTTAAAGCGCAAACCCAAGGTTTGTTTGATGCATATGGAAAAGCTATAGCCAATAATCAAACCGAGGCAATCCGAGCTCTTGAAAAGAAGATGGAAGCCCTTAAGCGTTATGGCAGTAAGAATATGAGATATAAGGAAGAGATTTTAAATAAGGCGATTCAGATTACTGATTTAGGAACAAGTGTAAAAACTTTACAAATTGAAGCAGCACAAGTTATTCCAAGTCAGTTTGTAGTAGATTGGGCCTCGGTGCCCGATAAAAAGGTCTATCCTAAAAAATCAATCATAATTATTATATCTACATTATCGGCGCTAATGTTTGGAATATTCGCAATAGTTATTGCCGATTTTTTTAAGCCAAAGACTAAAGAATAAGCGGTTGTTTAATCGAAAGTACGAAATAGGAATCGTTGGGATTTCAACCCTGTTTATTCTTGCAAATACATATTTTACTGTAAGGAATGAGTCTCTATTCAATGCTCTACCAATCCTATTGTTTTCAATTGTTTTTTTGCTTTTCTCTATTAAGCAACTCTTTTATCTTTTAGTGTTTCTTGTCCCGATTTCAGTTCCTCTTTATAGAATTATTCCTGGACTTACTTTTGATTTTTGGTTTCCAACCGAACCAATAATATTCAGCATACTTATTATACTTATCTTAAAATCAATAAAAGAAAAATATTTTGATCATCACCTAACAGGCCACCCTGTTTTTTGGGCAATACTATTCTACTTAGCTTGGCTTTTAATCTGTATTTTTCCAAGTGAAATGCCCTTGGTATCGGTAAAATATTTATTAGTTCGATTATGGTTTATCGGTGTATTTTTCTACTTGGGGTATATTCTTTTTAAGTCAGATACCAAATACTTCAAATATTTTCTCTGGGCATTTATTTTTGGGTTATTCGTTGTTGTATCACTAACACTAATAAAACATATTGGACGCGGAATTTTTGACCAGAAACAAGCACATGGTGCCTGTGCTCCTTTTTTTATCGATCATACTTCATATGGTGCTACAATCGCCTTTTTGATACCTATGGTAATAGGTCTTGTTTTTATATCAGAATCGAAGGTTAAAAAATTCTTGTTCTTAATTCTATCAATATTTTTTGTTGTTGCTTTAGTCTTTTCGTATTCTCGTGCAGCATGGTTAAGTATTATGATTGCTGGTGTGATTTGGTTTATTTGGTACCTCAGAATTAAGTTTTCAATAGTTGCGGTAGGCTTTATCCTAACGCTCGTTCTGTTTTTTTCCTTTCAATTTGAAATTAATCAGTGGCTTAGCAGTAATACAACTGATTCGAGCGGAAACTTGAAAGAACATTTGAATTCAGCCTTGAACGTAAGCACCGATGCCTCAAACCTTGAGAGAATAAACCGTTGGAATTCAGCGATTCGAATGTTTGAGGAAAGGCCAGTATTTGGTTGGGGTCCGGGAACGTATATGTTTTGCTATGCTCCTTTTCAGAGGTCGTACGACAGAACCATTATCAGTACAAACCTTGGAACTGGTGGAAATGCTCATAGTGAGTACCTTGGACTTTTATCCGAGGCAGGAGTATTTGGCGCTTTAAACTTTGTTTTAATTCTATTGATTGTATTCTATCGAGGATTTAGCCTTTCACGAAAAATAAAGGATAGGAATTATAGAATTCTTCTTATAGGAGCCCTACTAGGTTTGGTTACTTACGCGATCCATGGTGTTTTAAATGATTTTTTGGACAGCGATAAAATTGCAACGCCATTTTGGGGCTTCATTGCTTTTATTGTTGCCCTTGATATTCGCTATAAATTTGCGAAAAGCGAGGATTTAGAGAAATTCGAGTCCTAGGATTGAAATATCATCAAAAAGCACAATGTTATTATTCTCCGATTGTTTACTGTGCGTTTCAATAATATGCGCAATATTTTCATCAAGCGGTAATGAGTTGGAGATATCTGATTCGATTGTTTTTGTTCCATACTCTATCTTATTATCGCTCAGGAATTCAACTAGTCCATCGGTAAAGCAGATGAGCTTTGAGGGTTGATTGATAAGTATTGAGCCAACATTCATTATAGGAATCTCATCGAGCATACCCAAACCAACGCACCCACTTGTCAGCTGATTGATTTGCTTTGAGAATTTATTGTAGAGCAGTGGTGGATTATGACCTGCGTTGATATACTCCAAATGATGTTTTTGAAGATTATATCGACCGATAAAAATGGTAATAAATTTTTCTCCCTTTGCCGTTGCCATAACCCGTTCATTCAGTTTTTCGACAAGTTTTGTAAGCGCAATTTCGTGGGTGAAAAGAGCTCTTAGGTTGGCTTGAAAATTTGACATTAATAGGGCCGCTGATATACCTTTTCCCGAAACATCGGCAATACAAAAGCCAATCTCAGTTGGGCTGAGCTCTATTACATCGTAGTAGTCGCCACCAACCTCGTAGTGAGGTTGATAGTGAGTTGTTATTTTTACTTTTTCATTTTTGGGTAAACTCTCGGGGCTAGGGATAAGCATATTCTGCATCTTCGATGCAAGTTCCAACTCCTTTCTAATCGCCTCCTGTTCAAGACTTTTGTAAAATAATCGAAGATTTTCGATTGCAACAAAGATGATGATCGAAA
Organism: Bacteroidales bacterium; assembly: GCA_025361485.1. Lineage (GTDB taxonomy): Bacteria > Bacteroidota > Bacteroidia > Bacteroidales > Tenuifilaceae > UBA8529. Next base: position 37,372 of record JANYLA010000074.1, on the reverse strand, counting down.
GGGTTTGTACAAAATTCAGATGGCGAATCGATGCGCTTACCCCTTTCTCTTGATCGTTGGTGTCGCCAATAAGAATAAATGCTAAAGGAATGTTATTCTGTATAACAGGAATAATGATATCGAGTTCCTGAAGAGCAGAACTTTCTACCGTGCTTATGATTGTTATTTCAGAGTAAGTAATTAAATCACGCTCAACGTCAATTTTTTCAATGATTGAATCGGGACAGTTCGATTTGAGCAAAAGTTCCCAGGTTTCTTCCTTTTTGTAGAAAAGAACTCGATCTATACCAAGATCCTCGTTTAGAATGGTTTTAAATCGTTGAAGAAGATTCTCAGTTTTTAAATCAGCACTAATCGCCTGTGCCATCGTAAGGAGCGCGTTCAACTTGAACGTACTTTGCCTTAATCTTTTTGACGATGACGTTTGGGACATGCTCTATTTGAAGATTTATTAAACTGAATCGATTTCAAAAAAAGAATAAGTTACGAAAAAAAGATTATCAAAGGCTTTTGCCTTTGATAATTATACTTGGCACGGCTAGGAATTATTTAACTCGCTCGTAGTATTCTCTGGTACGGGTATCAATTCTAATCTTATCACCAATATTGATAAAAAGAGGAACGTGAATGATTGCACCCGTATCAACTGTTGCTGCCTTTAGCGCGGTTGATGATGCTGTATCTCCTCTAAGACCAGGTTCGGTGTATGTTACTTCCATTTCAACAAAAGGGGGTAATTCACATGAAAGAATTCGCTCTTCTTCAGCATGTATCATCATTTCTACATACTGACCCTCTTTGTAAAGATCTTTGTTATCAACCAATTCTTCTTGAAGCGAAATTTGTTCAAAGGTTTCTTGGTGCATAAAATTATACCCAAGATCATCTTTATACAAAAACTGATATGGTCTGCGCTCTATACGAACCTGATTAACCTTGACACCTGCAGTAAAAGTGTTTTCAATAACTTTTCCTGTTTCAAGATTCTTTAGCTTTGTACGAACAAATGCACCTCCTTTACCTGGTTTAACGTGCTGAAATTGAACTATAGTATAAAGTTTTCCGTTAAACTCCATACACATGCCATTTTTAAAATCTGCAGTAGTTGCCATAAATTTATTTGAGTAAAAATTTTTTGCAAAAATAGTAAAACCATGAATATCTAAATATTAATTATTCAGAAGTCTTTGATATTTATCAAAATAAATAAAAATGGATTAAACAAAAGGGGATAAAAAAGTTTTATGTGAACACAATAAAGGCTATTTAAACACAATAGGATATAGCAGCCCTTTATAATCAATTAAGTCGCAGTAAACCGAGCCAACGAATATATCGAACTTAATTTTTATGGGAATAAAGTTATTGTCGTTCGAGAACCAGATGGACATGTCATCCTTTGATTTGAAAACCCTTCCGGTTATAACCTCTGGCATAAATTTCATACATTCAATGGTTCCGTATTTTGTTTTTACCTTTTCATAGCCTTTAAATCGAATAACTAGAGAGAATTTTTCATCGGTAAAGTAGGTTTCAACAATAAACCTCTCGTTAGGCTGAGGTTTTCTATCAACCATAACGCTTCGAAGATAGTAAACAGATGAAAGAATATCCTGACATCCCTTCACAACAACAATCTTACCTGTTTTTGAGCTGTTGCAGATTGAGGAATCGGTTCTTGACCAATGATCGAATACTTGTGTACTATGGTGTTTATATCTGTTTTCGTGAATATCCCGAATTGATTTGTAGGGCCAATTGGTTTCCGTATCGGTAAAACTTTGGTAGGTGTCATCAACGAGATAAAACGAGCTTGCTAGGCCAATCGATACTGCGTTTAGGTATAAATTATTTACTGTTTTACCTTCATAATTACTCTCTCGTATGGAAAGGATGGCTTCGCCACCACGTATAAAACCATAATGCAACTGATACTTAAGCTGCTCACCTACCTTAAACGATTGTTTTTGTTGTGCAGAAAGCGTGCTTATAAAAACTAATAGAGCGATTGTTGAAAATAGGCTTTTAGCTAGAGTCGTTTTGAGCATAGGTTTTTGTATAGGTTAATGCAAGCCTGGAATCAGGTTTTTTTGAGATACGGTTGCAACAAAATCTTTGAGATAGTAAGGTTCAAAATAGGCAGCATCTTCGAAGGTTTGATTTGCAAAAGCAACTAATGCTAATGGGAGCATAAATTGTGCTGAGGGCGAGAAATCATCAACAAAAAAAGCATTGGGATGATTTATTGTTTGACGACATTTTGCAGCACCATTCCCAAAGAAAAGAATTTTTTTGTCGTTCAGGTTGCTCTTATATGTCAATTCATCAACGATCAGCGCTTCTATATCCTTTATCTTACGAAGTGTTTTATCATATAATGCGGTATAAACCTCCATGCGTCTCGCATCAATCATTGGACAGAGGAAATCGATTCCATTTTTTTCAACTATTGATTTATAGAGTAAGGTTGCGCCGCAAACCATAGAATCGAGACTGCTAATAGAAATTAGCGGTTTTTCGGCAGCATAGCATATTCCCTTTGCTGCCGAAACCCCAATTCTTAATCCTGTGTATGATCCTGGCCCTTTGCTTACCACTACAGCTTCGAGATCAGGGATATTGATGCCGGTTTCTTTCGCTAATTGATCGATAAATACGGTTAGCTGTGAGGCATGTGCTTTTTCATCATTGCTTTCCTTTATGCCTACAACTTTTCCATCAACGGCAAATGCCACTGAGCATACATTTGTGCCCGATTCAATTAGTAGGAATTTCCTCATTTCCAAAGGTTACTTCTTGTTTTCCTCTTTAAAGAGTTTGTCTTTTGCAACCTTTTTAATGAGCTTGCCATCTTTTAACTTTCTTGAAATAGCGCTAAAAGGAGCAGAAATTATTTCCTCATCTCCTGTTAAACCCTCTTTAATTTCGATGTAAGTATTATCCTGAATACCCGTTTTAACCACCACCATTTTTGCAGAATCACCTTTTGCAATAAAAACGATTTCCTTTAATTCGCTAGGCTTAGCAGTTGTTTTTTCCTGATTAGCTTGATTAACTTCTGATAATCCAACTGTTGCATTGTTATTCAACGAGTCTGAACGAGTTGTAACCGACTGAATGGGAACGGTTAATATGTTTAGCCTGGTTTGAGTGCGAATATCAACTGTTGTTGACATTCCTGGGCGGAATGGGCTTGAGTTCTTACCTTTCAATAAATCTTTATAAGAATTTTCAAGAAGAAGTATTCTTACCTGAAAGCTGGTAACCTGATCGGTTGATGCTCCCTGTACACTTGCTGAATTGGCTATTTGGGTAACAATTCCCTTAAACTTACGATCTAAGTAAGCATCAACCTCAACGAAGGCGGTATCGTTCATTTTAACTCGAACGATGTCATTTTCATTAACATCAACGCGGGTTTCCATTCGACCTAAATCGGCAATTCGCAGAATTTCTGTACCAGAAAATTGAGCTGTTCCAACAACGCGTTCGCCAAGTTCAATGTTTAATTTTGATATTGTTCCGCTCATCGGTGCGTAAATGGTCGTTTTGCGAAGATTTTCTTCGGCTTCTTTAAGTGATGCTTCAGAACTTTCCACGTTAAACTTAGCTGATTTAACATCGGACTGAGCAACCTCAAAGTTGGTTTTTGCTGATTCAAACTCCGATTCGGAGATTGCTTTTTGGTCGAAAAGTTGTTTGCTACGTTTAAAGCCAAGTTGTTGCAAAGCTAATTGTGATTCCGATTGAGTTAGTCGTGCTTTTGAGGAATTTACAGCTGCAATTGCTCTTTCTTTGTATGATATGTAAGTATCAGGTTTTATTCTACAAAGAACAACTCCTTTTTCAACATAGTCACCTTCTTTTATATTTAGCTCAATGATTTCACCGGATACCTCGGGGCTAATCTTTACTTCTACTTCGGGTTGAATTTTTCCGTTAGCGGTTATGCTTTCGGTTATTGTTCTTTTTAAGGGTTTCTCAACCGATACTTCAATGACTTCGGGTTTACCAAACCACCCAGCTTTCTTGCCGATAACGACTAATACAATGAGGATTAAAACAACTCCTAGTAAGTATTTTAATGTATTTTTCTTTTTCATCTGATATAATATTATTTATGATTATAAGTTTAAAGGAATTCCTTTATAGAACTCTAAAATTTTTGATTTAAAAATTAGCTCGTATTTGGCCTGTAACAAGTCTGTTTCAGATTTTGAAAGTTTTGTTTTGGCTGTTGTATACTCAACCGAAGTTACCAAACCAACTGTAAATTTTTGTTCCGAGTATCTAAATGCTTCTTCGAGTGATTTTAAACTTTTTTGAGTCGCTTTTAACTTCTTTTGCGCAGCAATTGCGTCAGTGTATGCCTGTTGAATATCCTTGTAAAGAATATTTTTTTCGTTTTCTAAATCTAGCCTAGATTTATCGAGAGATATTCTTGCATTTGTGATGCCGTTACGAATACTCCAGCCATTGAATATTGGGATTGACAATCTAAATCCAATTGAGGTAGTAGCTTTGTTTCTTAATTGGCTATTAAAAGGATCACTTTTATCCCACTCATAATTTATGTAATGAGAATACCTTGTTCCATAACTTGCAGTTAAATTTAATGAAGGAAAATAGCCTCCTTTAGCTATTTTTAGACTTTTTTCGGAGCTTGAAACCCTATAAGCGGTACCAATTATTTGAGGCATTATTTGTTGAGCCGATTCGAAAATGCCGTTTGGAGAGATGTCAACCAGCTTAGTCTCAAAGTTATCAAGGTTTGGCTTTTGGATTTTAAAACCCTCTGGAGATTTGATGTCGAGATATTGTGTCAGAGTAAGGTACGCTAAATCACGTTGATTTTGAGCATTAACTAGCTGTAGTTCATCACCTGCAAGTTGTGCTTCTATTTCTAATAAATTTCCCTCTGGCAAACTTCCTGCTTTTACTAATACGTTTGTTCTTTCAACTTGCATTTTCGATAGTTCAACCTGCCTGTTTGATGAAGAAACCAGCTCTTCGCTATATAATATTTGAAGATAAGCAGATGCAATCGATAAGGCAATATTATTCTTAACCTTTTCAACATCGCTAAGTGTTGCTAGTAGATCAAATTTATTTTTTTTAATCGAATTTACTGTTTGTAAACCATTAAAAAGATTAACCGAAGATGAAATTGAGAATTGATTTGACTGAGAACCTAATTTGCTGCTATCCTTACCAAGCAAACGACCAAATTCATATGAATGATCTGCTGTGGCATTTAGGTTTGGCAGGGTTCCCATTTTTGATTGAAATAGTGTACCCTCGCTTTTTTTAATACTCAGCATCTGTTGCTTAATCTGAATGTTATTGTCGAAGGCATACTTAATGCACTGCTCTAAAGTCCAAGGTTCCTGCGCTTTCGAAGCGAAAGAAGAGAGCGTTAGAATAAAGAAAAATAATAAAGAATACTTTTTTTGCATAGGTAAATTATATTTAGTTGGTAATGAAAATATTATATTTTGAACCTACGAAATTACTGAATATTTTCTAATAGAATAATTAAAGAAAGCTAATGTTTAGTAAAAACCATCGCTATCGTAAGGCCGTTTGATTTATAGTTGACACAATTCAGATGATGATTATTGCTCCTTTAGCGTTGCTGATCTAAACATCGATATTGAAGTATACAGAACAACGGCACAAACCACCCATTTCAACACATTTAACGGGAGCGATTTAACTACATATGCTGCTAAAAAAACGCCAACAACTCCAGCAATTGTTAATGCAATTGACGTTTTTCGATCATACGCATTCTCCTTTATGAATCTAAAACCCCCTGCAGCCATAAGCATTGCCGTTGCAGTCATCATAATGGGAAATGCTGTTAATGGATGCATGCCCAGGGCGTATACCATTGCCATGCAAGGAGCATAAAAGCCAATTCCAATGGTTTGGAGGGCTCCGAAAACGAAGCTTAGGGCTATTATCAGCATGAGTTTCCATCCTGTTAGTCCTATCGCTTCGCCCCCAAGAGGCATTAGCTTAAGCAGGCCTGCAAATATAATTAGGGCTACAACCATTAACCCGAAACCCATGCCCAACTGTATTTTTTTGCGCGACATTTTAGCCACCATTCCGGCTCCCACTACTGCTCCAATTGGGGCTGCTGTCGACACGGATACTAGTGTTAGCGGATCAACATCTACGGCGGTCATAAAAATAAAGGCCTGAGCAACGGTAGGAATTGTATTACCAACGTTCATTGTTCCTGGAATTAGCCGATCATCAACAAATTTGAATATTTTGAATATTGCAGCTTGCTGAGCAAAACTTCCAATTCCGAGCGTGTCGAAGAAATTGGTGATAAATCCCGTAAACGAAAGCCCTGTAAATGGTTTATCGGAAAAGGTTTTTCTGTTAGCAACGACATCCTTGATGTAGAAAAAACCAAAGAGACTTGCGATTATCCCAAGAACAGCTTTAAGAACAATTACCATATGTAATGAAGTTTTGATAAGAAAAATTGAACGATAAGTTTTATAAAACTACAAAAGAGAGATTGAGTTTCCAACTTTTTTTCAAATCTCCTATCGGCAACCTAACCATATATTGAACGGGAAAGTTTTTTTGCTTAAAGAACAACATTCAATGTAAATGATCTTTAACTTTGAGCTAAATCAACGTAATCAAAAACTTTAAAAATGAAAATATTCGGTACAACAACCATCAATCCAATTGTATTTTACACTGGGAAGTTAGCTTTTGTTGGAAACTTCGCCTTTGCTTTCCTTGGCGGATATGTAAACACCCCTGAACCTAACTTTTGGCTTTTGCTGGCAAATCTGATAATCCTATTTATTCCTGGCCTTTTTATTTTTGTAACTTCAATTCTTCAGTTAGGCGAATCACTGCGAGTTGGACTGCCCGAGGAGGAGACCTCGCTTAAAACCCATGGGTTGTATAAGTATAGCCGAAACCCAATTTACGTTAGCGTTTACATGCTAGGCTTGGCCTCATGTATATATGTTCCGCACTGGCTAAATATTGCATTGTTGGTTTTAGCTGTAACTATTCACCACTTCATTATCAAAGCCGAGGAAAAGTTTCTGTTAGCAAAATTTAAGGAGCAGTGGGTTCGTTACTGCAAAAGGGTTAGGAGATACCTGTAAGGACAAAAAGTTGATATGAAACAAAAAACCACTTTAATTTTAATTAAAGTGGTTCTTTGCATTTTTTTGTTGACCTACCAGGATTCGAACCTAGACTGACAGAACCAAAATCTGAAGTGCTACCATTACACCATAGGTCAATCACAAATCGCCCTAAAAAAGGCACGGCAAAAATAATACAAATTTACCTCCTTGCAAATATTTGAGAAAAAAATCTGAAAAAACAATTGCGAATGCATCAAAAACTTCATTAGAATAGTATGTTTCTATTTCGTTAATGCCTGATTTGAAGCAGGAAACTCCCTTTCAGAAAAAGAGAGTTTCTTATTTTAGAAAACACTAAACCAGCAATATTATTTTTTTTCAAGCTCTTTTAATACTTTCTCTTTCATAACCCACTTCCGTTCAATCATCTCATTGGGCCAGTAATCAGATTTTGGCTGATGTGCATTCATCAAATCCTCCATTGAGACATCGAGATAAATTTTATAGTTTTCAGGGATTTGAAGATTGATTATCACCTCCTGAAGCTTCCATTTTTCACCTAACGGAAGTGTAAAGTAAGAATCAAAATTTAGTATAGAATCTTTTATGGAGTAATTATATTTTATGCTTTTAGCATTTAGCTCTGCCGTAAGTTTGTTTGATCCTCGTGCTTTGCGAATTATTTCAAGTTCAGGATATTTCTTCGAGGTTTTCTCAATCGTTATGCTTGGCCTGCCCGTAATAAAGGTTTTACCATTCACCTTTGCTATGGTATATTCATCAATTTCAAAAACCTTAGGTGATTGCAAGAAGAGGCTATCGGATTTGTCAATTGCCTGTATATGCAGCGTTCCACCTGGTTTGAAACTTGTCTCAAGGCTTATCGTTTCAGTTACATTTTTACGAACCGTAAAACTCTTTGCCTGAGAGTAAATGGCAAAAGCTAATACAACGATAGAAAAAACCCACATTGTTGCCGCAATTAGACCTATAAATCTATCGCGAGCTTTAAAGTGGAAAAGAATCCTAATTCCAAGGTAAAGAAGTGCAAAAACGGGGATTGCAACAACTAAAAAGATAGGAATTGTAAGCCAGATACTTGTGCTAAACTCAAAAATTGATGTAATTACCTCACCAAGGGGAATGCCCTGCACCATCGGGAAAGCACCATGGAATAGCAAGCCTCCAAAAAAGATAACATTAACTATTGCAAACAGAGCAATGAGCATTGTTACAATAAGGGTAACAGCGATTATAATTGCAATTGCCTTAACGAAAATGAGAAGAACCTGAATAAACCAATATGCGCATCGACCAATGATGTAAACGATGCTCTCAAGAAAACCTTTAAGACCACTTTTCTTAATATTCTGATTTATTTGGGATGATTTCTCTCGAATGGATTTTTCGATATTTGTTAGGTTTATTGGTTCACCTTTCATCTCCAGTTTTTGCCTTGGTGTAATGGCTTTAGGTACTGCAATCCAAAGGATTATGTAAAGAATTAATCCAACACCTTTAAATAGTAGTAGGAACAGAAAAATTATTCGAATTACAATTGGATCGGTTCCAAAGTATTCAGCTAAACCTGAGCAAACACCAGCAATATAGGAGCGGACAGAATCGCGATATAACCTTCTTTGTGATGGATAGCTTCTACCCGATGTGTTACTGCTTTCTGCTCCAGATGCAATCTCATCTGGATTTCCGAGTATTTCCAGCACTTCTTTTACAAGGTCAATGGATATTGATTCAGCTGAGCCCATCTTTTCAGCAAATAGCTCCGAGATTCTTTCTTCGATATCCTGAACAATATCTTTTCCCTCCTTATCGCTGATAAGCCTTTGCTTAAGGGTGTTGATATAGTTTTCGAGAATTAAAAAAGCATCCTCGTCAATATTGTAGGTTAAGCCGCCTAGGCTAATTTTAATCGTTTTTTTCATAGTGAAGCTTATTGTATGGTTCTAATGGTTTTAACCGTATCAACAAGTTCATTCCAGCTTGTTTCGAGTTCAGCTACATAGGTGCGACCTTTATCAGTAAGTGCGTAATACTTTCTGGGTGGACCTTGAGGCGACTCTTCCCAGCGGTAGCTAAGCAAACCGGCATTTTTTTGTCGAGTAAGCATAGGGTATAACGTTCCTTCAACGACGATCATCTTTGCCTCTTTCAGCTTATTGATTAGATCAGTGGTATATGATTCGCCCCTCGAAAGGATTGATAGAATGCAAAGTTCGAGCACTCCCTTCCTCATTTGAGCTTTTGAATTATCTAGTTCCATATCGATAATTATTAATTTTATTATTTTCTTGTATCGTTATATGACCTACCGAGATTATCAGCAGTAACCGGTTCACCTTTCATCTCAAGCTTTTGCGATGATGTTATGGCGGGTGGAACAGCAATCCAAAGAATTATATAGGTGATTAAGCCTAAGCCTCCCCAGAATAGAGTGAAAACAAAAAGAAGTCTTAGCACTAATGGCTCTATTCTCCAGTAGTATCCAATGCCAGAGCATACTCCTCCGAGTATTTTGTCATCAGCATCGCGGTACAATCTGCGATAGCTTCTGTAATCGTTTTGAATGTTGTTTTTCATATTTTCTTCTCCTTCTATTTCGCCAGGCTCACCCATAATTTTGATGATTCGGTTAATCTCATGGATATCAACCGCCTGACTTTCTTGTTTAATGGTTTCGCGCAGATGCTCTGCGATTCTTGTTTCAATATCCGATATAATTTCTTGTTTCCCCTCCTCGTTGGCGAAGTGGAACTCTAATCTTTTCAGGTAGCCATTAAGCACATTATAGGCATCTTCTTCAAGATTAAAGATACTTCCGCTAAGGCTTACTGTCATCGTTTTTTTCATAGTTCTAATTATTAATTACCAAGTCTATAAAGGTATTATTATGAAGCAAATATAATACGCAAATATATACTATGCAATACATAGTAGTAAGTATTTTCAAATAAAAATGTTAAAATTATTTAATATATTAAATATGAGTAATTTGCAATGATAGATATTAATTACAAATGTTTACTTTTACTTATAGATTGATGAAAATGGAAATGAACGTAATGATATAGTAGCAAATATAGATTAGAGTAAATATGAAAAAAGTAAGATTATTCTGGGAGTTTCACCGAAGTACATTGCTAATCAATTGGTCTTTCTCAATTGCCTTTTCGATGTTAATTTTCCCGCTCTTTTTTACAATGCTACCTATTTATATGATGACCGGAGGCCCTATACTTAGCCTATTCTATAAAGAGATTTCTAAGAAGAACGAATATTACTTTTACTACAACCGCAGTATTTCAAAGGTGAGTTTAATTGTTGTAAGTATGGCGTTAAATTTAATTACAAGTTTTGTTCTAGTTAAAATCATTGCTCATGTCTAGCGTTCTTGAAATCGATAGTGTACTAAAGTCATTTGGCGGTAATCCGGTGCTTACCGATATTTACCTTAAATGCGAAACAGGCGATATTTTGGGTATGCTTGGAAGAAATGGTTCGGGAAAGTCAACTTTACTTAAGATTCTTTTTGGAACATTGCCTGCTGATAGAAAATTTATCAGAATTGATGGCGAAGTACTTGATAAGCCATATAACGCTAGAAATGTTTTGAGTTTTTTACCTCAAAACAATTTTTTACCTCAGAATTTAGCGGTTGAAAAAGTGGTTGAACTTTATTTAGAAAAGAGGTTCGTTGCATCATTTTTTATAGACCAAGTATTAGATGGTTTAAGAAAGTGTAAAGTTTCAAACTTAGCCGGAGGTGAAATGCGGTATTTGGAGATCAAACTCCTATTAAGCATTGATTCAAAATTTGTGTTACTCGATGAGCCTTTTAACGGTGTTTCACCAATTCTTATTGAAGTAATTAAGGGGCTTATTAAAGAGGCATCAAAAGTAAAAGGAATTATATTGACAGACCATGATTATCGTAATGTTCTTGATGTTGCTAATCGCTACTGCTTAGTTTTCGATGGTGGAATAAAACAGATAAGCAATAAAGGTGAACTTGTTAAGTGGGGATACATTTCTGAATCAAAAAGAGAAGAGTAATAAGACCGATCTGGAGATAATGCAATTATTGCATTGCATATTTGTAGGTAACCTGTGCGACCAGTTAAATTTTATAGTTTTTTCAGAAAGATTTCAAACGAATCGAAAACTCTAAATAACAATTAGGCATTTGTAATATCTACAGCAATTTTTAGAATTTTACTCACCTCTCCATGATGATTGTAAATAGGAGTATAGGTTTCAAGAAATTTATGATCCATTCCATTTATTGTAAACTTCGAAGTTTGCTTTTTAATGTTACCCCTACGTAATTCGGACCAAAACTGCTCATAGCTAATCATTTGATTATCGGCCAATTTAAGGTCTTGAGAATGATGAGATCCGATTATTTTATCGCGAGGAATACCTAGAACCGCTTGGTAGGAATCGTTTACCGATAGCACGTAGCCTTTTGTATCATACTCCATTAAATAAGCTGAAGCATTCAAAGCATTAACAAGTCCTTCGAGTTCAAATGTCTTTCTCGAAGCTTCTTCTTGAGTCGATTGCAACTCCTCCATATTCTGACGCATCTCCTCTTCCTGAGCAGCCATCATTTCAGCCTGTTCTTGTGATTTTTCAAGAAGTTCAGAAGTGCGGCTATTAACATTTACCGAATGAAGCGTAGAGGCAATATTCTGTGCTAGTTTTTTTACAAGATCAATTTCGTAATCTTTAAATCTATTAAACGAAGTAAGCTCAATAACACCAAGGACTTCCTCTTCAACAATAAGCGGAACTAAAAGAAGAGCGTTAGGATTTGCGCCTCCAAGCCCAGATGTAATTTCTATATACTCTTGTGGAATCTCAATGAGGTTAATAATATCCTTCTCCGCAGCACAAGTACCAACTAAGCCTTCGCCTTTTGCAAAGGTTTTGTGCAATATTCGCTTACGATCGAAGGCAAATGCAGCAATAAGCTCATACTCTTCGTGCTGCGATTTATCGTTTATAATAAAAAGACCACCCTGAATGGCATTTAAATACCAAACAAGATTTTTAATGATTTCATCTCCTAATTTTGATTGATTATCATTATTTTGACGAAGTAATTCGGCAAAAAGTGTAAGCCCAGAATTGGCCCATTTAACTTTTTCTTCTTCAGCTTTGCGTTTGTTCTCCTCTTCTCTTGCCTTTATCAAACTATCGCGCATGTCGATTAATGACTTGCCAAGTGTATCCTCATCACTAAGGAGGGTAAGGTCAACATCCAGATTTCCAGTTCCAATTAATCGGGCAAATTCGGTTTTGTTATTAATTCCAACGATTGAAGCAGAAAGGGCATCAGCCATTACCTCGATTTCATCGCCTGTACGAATATTTAGATTCATCGTTTTATCCACTTTACCGGTAGCCACCTCTTGTAAGAGTTTGGTCATCTTATTAATTGGACCGGTTAAGTAGTTTGTGAATATAAATAGTACGATTACAAGAACGAGTAAACCGATAATCCCTGCCAAGAAGTTAAGGTTATAGTTTGAATTTGCCTCAGCCATAACCTCATTTTTAGGAACGACTATTCCTAACGACCACGGAGTTTTTGTTTTTCCTATAACTATTGGAGCCATTGTATAATAAAGAGTCTCTCCATTTTTATTCTTATAGGTAAAATTGAACTCTTCGCTCCGTTGAATTTTTTCCATAAACTTTTCCTGTTTTACAAGTTCAGGAAGTTTATCGTTAATATTTTTTTTAAAGAAAGAGGTATCAGGATGAGAAACAAAAATACCTTTATTTGAAATGAGGAAGGCGTAGCTATTGGGGTAGGGTTTAATGCTACTTACAAGTTCTTGAAATCGGCTTAAGACTAAGTCGAGACCAATAAGGCCAATAAATTTACCGTTTTCAATAATGGGAGATGCAAGGGATGTCATCATTTTTCCGTGTTGAAGCACAGATATGTATGGTTCTGCAATACTTTCGAAACCTTTGGCTTTCATTCCGCCATATGTTACTGGATCGCCCGTTAAACTCCTTAATTCAGCTTTGGTTTTTAAAACATTATTGTCCTTGTAAATAATGTAGAAATGTCTACCATAAGGTTTATCCCATTTTGGATCGAGGTTACTCAGCTCCCAGCTATCCCAAAATGCATCGAGCTGTGGATTTTCAGCGTATACTCTACTATACATGTTCCTTATCAGACCCTGCCATTTGTCAAAGGGCAGGGCTTTATATTCGAGAAAAGCGGCAGAGAGGGTTCGTGCAATAACCATATCATTATTTAACCAGCTCTCAATTTGGTAGGCATTTTGTTTGGCTAGAGCATTAGAGTAATCTAAAGCATTTGTGTATATGATTTTTCTAGATGATTGGCTAATAAAAATGAAGATGGATGTAAATACAACGACTATTGCACCTAATATGAAGATGATTATCTTCTGCCAGATTTTGAATTTTATTTTCATATCATCCCGATTAAAAATCAACTTTAAACATAAGCAAAAATAGTTAATTGATTAATCATTATCTATCTATTTTTTATTTTAAGTGAGAAGTGCTTTCATTGTTTATTCGATTAGTGATGTATTGCTTGTTTATAAAGAGGGGATTAAAATTTTCTTAATCCACATAGCAACATTCGGTAAATATTTGAAACCGATATAAAGAATGATACTATAAAAATGAACGAAGTTTTTATATAAACTCTAACGAAACGAAGATTTTTAGAAATAGTATAAGTAATATTGTAATTCGATGCCCATAATATAATTGATTACTATTTTTGAGAAGTTTAATATATTTACAAAAAACTACCAATGAACGAGTTAGATTTAAAATCACGCGTTAAAATACTTAAGACGATAGGCTTATTCTCGTCTGTTCGCGAAGAAGTGCTTTTACAAATTGCAGAAGTATTGGTTCCCAAGCAGTTAAATCAGGATGAAGTGCTGTTTAAGAAGGGAGACGATGATCATACGCTTTACATTGTAGTAAAAGGGAGCGTTAAAGCCCATGTTGGTGATCATAATTATGCCGTATTCCAATACTCTGAGTTTTTTGGTGAGTACTCTTTACTCGATTCTGCCACTCGGTCAACATCCGTAACAGCACTAGAAAAAACCGATTTGTTAGGATTTGAACAAACCGATTTTTTTAATTTTCTCGACAATAACCCCACAATGACCCGCGCCATGCTAAATAATCTTGTTTGGCGGTTAAGAGATTATAATTTTTTAGAAGCTGAACTGACAGCTAAAAATAACGAGGTTCACAAGCAGAAGGAGGCCATTGAGATTCAACGAAAAGAGTTAGAATCGTTAAATGGCACCAAGGATAAGTTCTTTGCCATTATTGCCCACGATTTAAAAAATCCGTTTAGCACGGTTCTTGGGCTATCGGAGCTTCTTGCCAAAGAGTTTGAAACATTTGAACCCGATAAGCTTAAAGTTTTTATTGAGCAGATTTATAAGTACTCTAATAATACCTTTAACCTATTAGAGAACCTTTTACAATGGTCGATGCTTCAAACAGGACGTATGCCATTGCGACCAAAGCTTGTAAATATTAATGAGTTAATTACAGAGAACATCGAACTTTTAAAGGGAAATGCACAACAAAAGGGCATTGAGCTGGAGTCAAAAACCATTGAGGATGCTATGGTTTTTGTTGATGTTAGCATGATTACTACAGTTATTCGCAACCTGCTTTCCAATGCCATTAAGTTTACTGCTCAAGCAGGGAGCATAAAGATTGATATGCTAAAAGAGGATTCTAAGCTAAAAATTTCGATTCAAGATGATGGCGTTGGAATCTCGATGCAAGATATGCAACGACTCTTTAAGATTGATTCAAATCCTACTTCTATTGGCACCTCCATGGAGAAAGGAACAGGCCTTGGCTTAATACTTTGTAAGGATTTTGTTGAACGAAATGGCGGAACAATATGGGCTGAAAGTCAGCTTGGAAAAGGGTCTGCTTTCTATTTTACAATTCCATTGGTTGGAAACAAACAGGTAGGAAACGTATAAATTTTTAATCATCAATTTGTATTAATTCTCCAATAATTCCGTCGCTGGTAAAGAGGTATTTCGAAGGTATTCGTAAGCAATCATCAACTATTGAAAGTTTACCTGTTTTAAGGTAGGGCTCTGCACTTTTTAGCATCTGATTCACTAACGTTTTATTAAAATCTTTTTTTAAGGATAATAAATTTAGCCCCCAAATTGTTCTTAGATGGGTTAAGAGCAGTTCATTGAATTTTGTTTGTTCATCTAATATTTCATATTCTAAAGCCGGTTTCTCCGATTCAATTCCTTGTGCCCAATCATTGTATGAACTAGAATTCCATTCTCGTTTATCACCATTGTATGAATGCGCCGCAGGGCCTAACCCCAAATACGAAATACCCTGCCAATAAGATGTATTGTGCCTCGAATGATAATTCTCCTTGGCTAGGTTCGAAATCTCGTATTGGGTAAAACCAGTTTTGATTGATAGCTCACGCAGCAAATCGAACTGTTGAATGCTAATAGATTCGTCAATCTCTTCAATTTTTTTATTTTTTAATCTTCGACCAAAAACTGTGCCCTCTTCATACGTTAGGTGATAGCAAGACAAGTGTTTTATATTTAACGAGAAGGCTTTTTCGAGACTATATCGCCAGCTATCGATTGATGAGTTCGGAAGTCCGTAAATAAGATCTATGCTGATGTTTTTAAATCCGTTATTTAGAGCAAGAATAACAGACTGCTCTGCTGCTTGCGCATTATGTCGTCTGCCTAAAAACAGAAGTTCGTCATCAATGAATGATTGAATGCCAATGCTTATTCGGTTAACACCTGCCAAGCGATAACCCTGCAATAGTTCTTCAGAAATATCGTCGGGGTTTACCTCAATGGTAATTTCAGTATCATGTGAAATATAGAATTCTTTTGAAATAGATTTCAACATATAGTCTATCTGCAAAGGTTCTAACTGTGAAGGTGTTCCTCCACCAAAGTATATAGTATCAATCCGTTGGTTAGCAATAAAGTTTTTTCGGAGAGATAGCTCTTTTTCAATAAGTATAGGATATTGAGATATCTTACTCGACGTTCCAATGGAGTAGAAATCGCAGTATAGGCATTTCTTTTTACAGAATGGTACATGTATGTAAATTCCTGCCATTTATATGATTTGTGTTTTTTGATAGAGATTGGTAAATTCCATATCTTTGCAAAAATACACAAAAATGAAGACTTACAAGATTGCCCTTGGCAGCGACCATGCAGGTTACTCAACAAAGGAGAATATTAAAAGCTATCTCGAATGTTTAGGCTGTAATGTTTGGGATTTTGGCACCCATAGCATGGAGAGCGTCGATTACCCTGATTTTGCTCATCCGCTTGCAAAATCAGTTGACGAAGGTGACTACGACTTTGGTTTTCTTTTTTGTGGAAGCGGAAATGGTGTGAATATCGTTGCCAATAAATATCAAGGCGTTCGTTCTGCTCTTTGTTGGAATGAAGAGATTGCTCGTTTGGCTCGCCTACATAACAATGCTAATGTATGTGCTGTTCCTTCTCGATTTGTGGATCTTCATGAGGCCAAGCAGATTGTTAAAACTTTTCTCGAGAGCAAGTTTGAGGGTGGTCGCCATTCTCTGAGGGTGAGTAAGATATCTGTCAAATAATTATCATTATTGCTCTATCGCTTTTGTGACGTATTGTGCTGGTAATGTAACCAACAGAGAGTGCGATATATGTTCGAGGCGAACAATCACTTTTTGTTTTCCTTTATGCTCCGTTAGCTCACCAATTAAACCTATTAATGAGCCAAACTTAACTTCAACCTTAGCACCGAGTTCTAACTTTTCTTCAACCGCATCAACTTCAACGTTCTGTTCAAGCAAACTTTTAATCAGATCGATCTGATTTTTGGGAATTGGAACAGCCTTGCCTTCAAATGTTATGTATCTAACAATACCAAATGTGTTAAGAACATTGTAGTAATCTTTTTGAGTAATCCGAACAAAAATATAGGATCGAAACAATGGTTCTTCAACCATCTTTTTTCGATCGCTCCACTGTTTTAATCTTTTCTGCAAAGGCAGATACGACTCTATTCCAACTTCCTGCAAACGTGCCAATGCCTTTTTTTCGCTGCGTGGTTTGGTGTATGCTGCATACCAGCGAGCCTCATTTTTTTTCTCTAATGCCATTATGAATAAATTTCGGGTCAAATATACAATGGGTTAAGGCTTGAACCAAACCATTAACTAATAAGTTCGACAGGGCATTCTAACGATTATCGTTTCGAGAGCATGAAATAGAATCAAAACATAGTTGTTGCATCTAATACTTTTGTAACTTTGATAGTTCATATTAACCCTTTAAAAAAATTACGACCATGAATCTAGTAGATCGCGCTAAAAACATTATCCTTAAACCAAAGGATGAATGGACTTTGATTGATCAGGAGGATACATCAGTAGCAACTCTCGTTGCCACATACCTATTTCCGCTTGCATTAATTCCTGCAATTGCGGCATTTATTGGATATGGAGTAATTGGAGTCGCCTTTTTTGGCCCAATACTTAGCTGGGGAATCAAAATGGCGATTATCTCCTTTATTTCAACAATCCTAGGGGTTTACATCTCTGCGCTAATAATAGATATTCTTGCACCAAACTTTGGTTCGGTAAAGGATTTCAGAAAATCCATGCAGCTGGTCGTTTATGCGTTTACCCCTGTTATGCTTGCAGGTGTGTTTACAGCAATTCCTGCACTGGGAATTCTTGGCATTGTAGGTTTGTATGGTCTTTATCTTCTATACATCGGTATAAAACCGATGATGAAAACACCTGACGATAAAGTGACCGTTTACTATGTTGTTAGCTTGCTTGTTATCATTGCAGTTTATGTAATTATAAGCGCAATTTTAACTTTTTTTCTTATTGGCAAAACCTATAGCATGATGCCGCAATAGTTGATCATTTTCAACATTTTTACAGCCATTGTTTTTAAAGAGCAATGGCTGTTTTAATTAATTCACATTCAATCAAGTTTTTTAGAATCAGACAAATTAAATACTTTTATAGTATAAAATTGATGATATGAAAAGTTATTCTTTTAGGCTTATCATTATTGTTCTAGGTGCGGTGATGATAAATTCTTGTAGTAGCAAAAAAGTCACCTTGAAACACGATCAAATTTTAGGTTACTGGAAAACAATTGTTGGCGAAAATGAATATGTACAGTTCGAAAAACTTGATAGCGAATACGTTTACTCAGCATTCACATACAACCGACTAGCGGCATCTGGTATTTGGGAATTGGAAGAGAATAATCTGATAATTAATTTTGACGATGGTTCTTCAACAACTGTTAGCGTAAGTTTCAAAGGCGATACGTTGCTTTTTAACGAAGGCGCTGAGAAATATGTGAGCGCAATTATTTCAGGTGACGGAAAAACACCTCTTGCTGAGATTGGCGATGTAGAGGTGCTTGAGGCAATAATAAAAAATGTGAACGTTGTTTTTTCCGAAATTGAGCCATTCAAGGAGGATTGGGTTACCCCAACGATTAGTTGGCAAAAAATTACCACTGAACAGGTGCTTAAAACCGTTGTTTTATCTGAGATGGTAGAGGTGGGAAATCAAAT
Organism: Bacteroidales bacterium; assembly: GCA_025361485.1. GTDB lineage: Bacteria > Bacteroidota > Bacteroidia > Bacteroidales > Tenuifilaceae > UBA8529. Next base: position 18,584 of record JANYLA010000074.1, on the reverse strand, counting down.
CTCCAAATATTTAGTAAGCCAAGGGTTTAGTCTTGATCCATCGCGAACAACTGAAATTGTGAGTAGCTATCAAAAGGAAAATCTTATCGTAATGGTTCGACTTAAAATTTCTAATGAGCCAAAAATTGGTGAAACCTGCTATATTGATGTTATCAGTGGTCTTGCGAAAAAGTAATCATCGATAAAATACTGTGCTGCTTGTTTCAATCATCAGAAAAAAAAAGCACTACCTTTGTCTTTCCCTATAGGGGGTGTAAAGATTTTTGTATTTAAAATCCAACTATTTTTTTATGAAACCAACATTAGTAATTCTTGCTGCAGGAATGGGTAGCCGCTATGGAGGCCTAAAACAAGTTGATGGTCTTGGACCTAGCGGAGAAACGATTATCGATTACTCTGTTTACGATGCAATGCGAGCAGGATTTGGTAAGGTTGTGTTTGTAATCAGAAAAAGCATCGAGAAAGATTTTATGGAGGTTTTTGGAAATCGCTTTAAGGGCAAAGTTCCTTTTGAAATTGTCTTTCAGGAGTTGGATATGCTTCCAGAGGGATTTTTATGTCCAGCCGATAGGACGAAACCTTGGGGAACAGCACATGCTTTGTGGGTAGCTCGCAACGTGGTAAAAGAACCATTTGCAGCAATCAATGCCGATGACTTTTATGGGTTTGATGCATTTAGGGTATTAGCAAATGCCCTCTCAAAACCTAATCTACATAAGGGGACTTACTTTATGGTTGGATATTGTTTGGGCAAAACGCTTTCAGAGCAGGGATATGTTTCGAGGGGTGTTTGTACAACCGATAGCAATATGATGCTTCAGACGTGTGTTGAACGTACACAAATTGTGCGCATAAACGGCAAGGTTTATTTTAAAAATGAGTTAGGCGATAACGTTGAGGTGGATGAAACGCTTCCAGTTTCGATGAATTGTTGGGGGCTTGCCCCGGATTTTTTGAACTATACCGAGGAGATGCTTTCTGGTTTTCTATCAGGATCAATTAGCAATGCTAAAGCAGAATTCTATATTCCAACCGTTGTAAATAAACTGGTAGGGGAGAAGAAAGCAACCTGTGAAGTTCTTCCTACTTTTGCCGAATGGTTTGGTGTTACATACCCTGGCGATAAGCCAATGGTAATGGAACGATTAAACGAATTAGTTGCCAAACAGGAGTATCCATCACCGCTTTGGTAAAATTTTCATTGCGTAACCATCAACTGTTTTAAAATGATTATCGTTGTTGCCATCATGACTGCTGGAATTATCTTCGGATACTTAATTCGAAATAAAAACCGACTAATTAAACTTAATGATAAGCTTATCATGTGGGCAATCTACCTTTTGCTTTTTGTCCTCGGAATTGCCATAGGAACAAATGAAACAATTATGAAAAGCCTTCCTACTCTTGGGCTTAAAGCTTTGGCAATTACATTGGGCGGTGTTTTTGGTAGTATACTTTTGGCATGGTTTACTTATAAGGTTTTCTTCAAAAACAAAGAGCAGCAATGAAAGGCAGTTTGATTATTCTTAGCTTCTTTTCTGCTGGCTTGATTTTAGGCTACTACGTAGACCTTCCGGATTTTCTTATTAACGATAAATTTAGCTCTTACGCTTTATACTTCTTGATGTTTTTAGTTGGGATTGGTGTTGGCGCGGATACAAGAGCTTTTAAGGCATTAAAGAGCTATAACATTAAAATATTCTTAGTCCCTCTAACAACAATTATAGGAACTGCAATAGGAATTTCATTGATTTTTCTATTGATTCCGGGTATTTCATTTAAGGAATCGCAGGCTGTAGGGGCAGGTTATGGCTACTATAGCTTATCGAGCATAATCATTACCGAAACCTATAGCAAGTCGCTTGGTGTTGTTGCATTACTCTCAAATGTAATGCGCGAGATAATTACACTCCTTGGAGCACCATTAATCGCAATCTACTTTGGAAAAATCGCTCCAATCTGCTCAGGAGGTGCAACAAGTATGGATACAACATTGCCAATTATTACAAAAGCATCGGGGAAAGAGTTTGCTATAGTTTCTTTATTCCATGGGATAGTTTTAACCATTTTAGTTCCATTTATTGTCTCGTTGATTTTATCGCTTTAAATTTTTTAAGGCTCTGAGGTTCAATTATAGTATTGATAAATATCATTGCTTTTCGCATCGATTAAACTCTATATTTGTAAAAATCAATAACCAATGATCCGTTTACTAACATCTACTCTGTACCACAATAACGGCAAAGGTTTATTCTCCTGCTGGATCTGCTGAATCCACCTCTTCACCTATTCTTAAAAGCACATATTATCCTATCCATTAGGGTTATTCGTAATTTTTATTACGATTTTCAAATTTCAATTGTCATTAATCTATCTTTCAAAAAGCAAGATCATGTTTGAAAAAATAATACCCCACACAGTTACCCCCGAAAGACCTGCAACTACTGAGGGCAACTTCTATGAGCCAAAGCAAAATAAAATTGGTTCAGGGATGAATGAACGGATTCAGAAACTTCGTAAGCTAAGCGTTGAAACTCAACCATCACTTTCTATTGAACGTGCTTTGCACGAAACAACATTCTATAAAGAGAATTATGGGAAATACTCAATTCCTGTATTACGTGCGATGAATTTCTTAGATCATTGTAAGAAAAAAGCAATATATATCGGTGAAGGTGAACTGATAGTTGGTGAACGAGGCCCAAAACCGAAGTGTGTTCCTACTTTTCCGGAATTAACCTGCCATAGCGTTGACGACTTAAACGTTCTTAATACTCGCGAACTTCAACGCTATACTATTAGCCAAGAGGATATCAATTTATATGAAAAAGAGGTAATCCCTTACTGGCAGGGCAAAACGCAGCGCGAACGAATTTTTAGCCATGTACCCGATGAGTGGCGAGCTGCTTACGAAGCAGGTTTGTTTACTGAGTTTATGGAGCAACGTGCTCCAGGTCATACTGCACTTGATGGCAAGATTTACCGAAAAGGGATGCTCGATTTCAAAAAGGAGATTGCCGGTAACCTTGCAAAACTCGATTATCTGAACGATCTCGAGGCAACTGATAAAGCCGAGCAATGGAAAGCAATGGATATATCGTGCGATGCAGTTATCGTCTTTGCTGAACGCCACGCAGAGCTAGCCGAGAAATTAGCAAAAGATGAGAAAGATCCACAAAGGGTAAAAGAGCTAAAGAGAATTGCTGATGTCTGTCGTTGGGTACCTGTCCATGCTCCCCAAAATCTATGGGAGGCCATACAGATGTATTGGTTTGTTCATCTAGGAACCATTACCGAATTGAATGGTTGGGATGCCATGAACCCTGGTCATTTCGATCAGCATTTAACTCCATTCTACGGAAAAGAGATAGCAGTTGGAACGCTAACTCGCGAAGAAGCAAAAGAGTTGATATCGTGCTTTTGGATAAAGGTGAACAACCACCCAGCACCTCCAAAGGTTGGAGTTACAGCACGCGAAAGCGGTACTTACAACGATTTTACAAATATCAATTTAGGCGGCGTAAAATCCGATGGTTCCGATGGAACAAGCGAGGTTTCGTACATCATGCTTGAAGTTGTTGAGGAGTTGCACATTTTACAGCCCGGCAACTCGGTGCATATTAGCGCAAAAACTCCCGATAAATTTTTACATGCCGCAGCGCATGTAATTCGTCAGGGGCATGGATTCCCTTCTGTGTTTAATCCCGACATCTATATACTAGAGATGTTGCGCCAAGGGAAATCGATGCAAGATGCCCGCGAAGGGGGTTGCAGTGGTTGTATCGAAGTTGGGGCTTTTGGTAAAGAGGCTTACCTGCTTACGGGCTATCTAAATGTTCCAAAAATATTAGAGGTAACTCTAAATAATGGTATCAACCCAGTTACGGACAAAATTGTTGGGATTCAAACCGGCGATCCTCGCAGTTTCAAATCATACGAAGATTTGTACAATGCTTTTTTGAGGCAACTTCAATATGTAGTTGATCAGAAAATGCGAGTGAGCAACTACATCGACAGGATGTTTGCAAAATATGCTCCAGCACCATTTCTCTCAGTGGTTATTGAGGATTGTATCAGCAAGGGTCGCGATTATTACGACGGAGGTCCACGATACAACACCAGCTATATTCAGTGTTGCGGACTTGGAACGGTTACCGATAGCCTTGCAGCCATGAAAAAGCACGTTTTCGAGGAGAAAATATTTAGCATGGATAAAGTTTTAAATGCTGTTCTCAAGAACTTTGACGGTGAGGAGCTGATGAGGCAAACAATTATAAATCGAACGCCATTCTTTGGAAACGATGATGAGTATGCCGATTCCATTGCCCTTAAAGTTTATAACGATTTGGTTGATACCATCGATGGAAAACCAAATATCAAACCTGGTGGTAAATACCATCTGAATATGCTCTCAACTACTTGCCACGTATATTTTGGAAAGGTAATGGGTGCAACGCCAAATGGACGACTTGCAGGAAAATCAATATCTGATGGAACATCACCATCGCACGGGGCAGATACAAAAGGACCTTCGGCAGTTGTGAAATCGCTTACTAAACTTGATCATACAAAATCTGGTGGTACTCTTTTAAACCAACGATTTTTACCCAGCCTGATGAGGAACGAGGAGGATATAAAAAAATTAGGGCACCTAATCAGAAGTTATTTCACGCTTGGTGGTCATCATATTCAGTTCAACATCGTTGATACAGCAACTTTGCTAGCAGCCCAAGCCTGTCCAGAGGATTACAAAGATTTGTTGGTTCGCATGGCTGGTTACAGCGACTATTTCAACGATATGAATGCTGATTTGCAGCAGGAGGTAATTGAGCGGACAGAGAATGACTCATTCTAATAATTTTACAATTGACCCTTTCTTTCGACTCTGAAAGGTCATTCAAGTTAGCTAACCTGACAGAGTTCGAAGAACCTGTCAGCGTTTAATAACGCTTAGGTAAAAGACATTGAATAAATAGATTTAAGAACAAGGATCAACGATTGCCATAGGCGAACTCGCAAAAAACGCTCGATTTTTGATTTAAGAAGAAAAAAGAAATGCACGATAGCTTAATCTTCGATATAAAACGCTACGCAATAAATGATGGACCAGGAATCCGGGTTGTGATCTTTTTCAAAGGATGCAACTTGCATTGCGCTTGGTGCCATAACCCCGAAAGTATTTCGGCAAAAGTTGAAAAGATGTATGCTCCCGCAAAATGTATTAAGTGTGGAACATGCATTGCTGCTTGTCTTGAGAAAGCCATTAGCATGACTCATGATGGAGTTGTTACCAATCCTGACCTTTGCAAAGTCTGTAGGAAATGTGCCGATGTATGCCCAACAAAAGCCATCGAAATGTCTGGAAAGGCAATGAATGTTTCTGAGGTTATGGATATCATTGAGAAGGAGCGGATATTCTTCGACCAGTCTGGTGGCGGAGTTACGTTCTCGGGTGGAGAGCCGCTTATTCATTCAAAAATGCTTATTGAATTGCTCGACGAATGTCGAAAAAGAAAGATTCACACTGCAATTGACACTGCCGGAAATGTCAACTCTGATATAATACTTGAGGCCGCCAAAAGAACGGATCTTTTCTTGTATGATCTAAAGATGATGGATTCGGACTTACACAAAAAATGGGTTAATTCAAGTAATAAAAAGATTCTTCAAAACCTTAAGACGATTTCCGAATTGGGAGCAAATATTATCATTCGAATTCCTTTGATTGGCGGAGTTAATGATACTGTTGAGAATGTCGAAGCGACAGCGCGATTCATCTCCGAATTAGCAGGTGATAAAAAGGAGGTAAACCTTTTACCCTACCACAATATTGCTCAAAACAAGTATATGAAATTAGGTAAATCCGATGACTTCGCGAAATTGATGGAGCCAGATAAAAGTGTGATTGCACAGGCAATCATAAAATTTAATGAATACGGTATTAAAGCTACAATCGGTGGATAAAATAAAAATTTAACTTTCAATAACTTATAAAACCCTATACTATGTTTAGCAAACAAACTTACATAAACCGCCGCAACCACTTAAGATCGCAGTTTAAATCTGGCGTTCTTCTATTCATTGGAAACGATGAAAGCGGGATGAATTACGAGGATAACACTTACCGTTTCCGTCAGGATAGCACTTTCCTTTACTATTTCGGGTTGAATCGCCCTGGGCTGTATGCTTTAATAGATATTGATGGTGGCAAAGACTACATCTTTGGCGACGATTATACCATCGATAGCATTGTTTGGATGGGATCCTTGCCAACAATTAGCGAGATGGCATCAACAGTTGGCGTCGAAAGTACAGGAAGTATTTCTCAGTTCTCCGAAAAACTTAATACGTATCCCAAAGGTTCAGTTAATTACTTACCTCCATATCGACCCGAGCATCAAATAAAAGTGATGCGATTTATGGGAATTAGCCCTGCCGAGTCGCATGCAAAGGCTAGTATCCCGTTTATCACAGCTGTTGGTGAGCAAAGGAATATCAAGTCGGTTGAGGAGATTAATGAGTTGGATTACGCTGTAACGGTAACTGCCGAGATGCACCAAGCTGCAATGCGTTTTGCTAAGCCCGGTATGACGGAGGCTCAGGTTGCTGCTAAGGTCTATGAGGCTGCCCTTGCTGAGGGTGGAGATATCAGCTTTCCAATTATTGCTACAATCAATGGTCAAACCCTACACAATCATTATCATGGGAACATAATAAAGGAAGGGCAACTATTCCTTTTAGATGCTGGTTACGAAACCCCAATGGGCTATGCTGGCGATATGAGCAGCACGTTCCCTGTTGGAAAAACATTCACCGAAAAGCAAAAAGAAATTTATAAAATCACCCTTGCTGCGCACAATGGCGCAATTGAGATGCTAAAACCGGGAGTACATTTCCGCGATGTTCATTTTCGTGTTGCTCGTACCATATTCGACGGCATGAAAGCACTTGGTTTTACAAAGGGCAACACTGATGATGCCGTTGAAAATGGCGCTCATGCGCTGTTCTTTCCGTGTGGTACTGGCCACCTTATGGGACTTGATGTTCACGATATGGAAAATTTAGGCGAGCAATACGTTGGTTACTGCGGTGTTCCAAAGAGTAAGCAGTTTGGCTTAAAATCGCTTCGATTAGGACGTGAGCTTAAACCCGGTTTTGTGCTTACCATTGAACCTGGTATCTACTTTATTCCCGAGTTGATTGACCTATGGCAGCAGAATGGCATAAACAAGGATTATATCAACTTCGATAGGGTAAACGAGTATCGTGATTTCGGGGGAATTCGTAACGAGGAAGATTTACTTATAACAGAAACAGGCCATAGAATTCTTGGTAAACCACTAGCAAAATCTATCGAGGATGTTGAGGCTGAAAGAGCAAAGGCATTTTAATCAAATTGAAATCAATATCTTTGAACATCACTAATAGCAATCTCTATGAATAAAAGGCTTTTAGTTCCTATCCTGTTGACTCTTTCGATCATCTTCTTGATCTCTTGTCAACCAAAACCAAGAACTCCCGAAGAATTACTTTCTCGAATAGCTTTTGTTGATAGCATAAAGCCTATCGCAAATGATACGCTCTTTAAATCAACCTATGTGGTTTGGTTTAGGATGCCTCTCGATCATAATAATCCTAATAGCCCAACCTTCCCATTAAAGGCTTACTATTCCCACAAAGATTTTAATAAGCCCATGGTTGTGGTTATAGATGGTTACACCATGTATACCTCGGCAGCCAATGAACTTACTAGAATTCTAGATGCAAACCAACTGACCATTGAGCATCGGTTTTTTGATCAGAGCAGACCAAAAGATTCTATCCCTTGGAGTTTTTTAAATGTTCGTCAAGCAGCTGCCGATCAGCATCAAATTATAGAAGCGTTTAAGACTTTCTATAAGGGTAAATGGGCTTCAACCGGGATAAGTAAAAGTGGGCAGGCTACAATCTTTCATCGCCGTTACTACCCAAATGATGTTGATATTAGCGTTCCATATGTTGCACCATTAAATTTTTCGAGCGAGGATCCAAGGGTTTATGATTTTCTATCAAAGGTTGGTACTGATGACTGTAGAAAAAAGATACTAGATTTTCAGATTCAACTTTTCGAAAAGAAAAAGGAGATTTTTCCAATGTTTGAAGAGTTAGCCAAGAAAAAGGATTGGCACTTTAAAATGGGATTGGATAGAGCCTACGATTTAAGCGTTTTAGAGTATTCATTTGCCTTTTGGCAGTGGGGAACATCGTGCGAAACCATTCCATTAAAAGATTCGCCTGCACAAATTCTATTTCTTCATTGGAAGATGGTTAATCCATTTACTTTTTTTAATGAGGAGGATATAGAGAACACTAGACCTTTCTTTTATCAGGCAATGACTGAGATTGGAATGTACGGCTACAATGTTAAACCTTTTAGCAAGTACCTAAAAGATACCGCTAATATCAATTTCTCCTTTGCAATGCCCGAAGGACATAATAAAGTAAAATACAACTATGAAACGATGAAGGATATCGACTCGTGGATTAAGACATCGGGGAATAATATGCTTTACATCTACGGGCAAAACGATGCTTGGTCATCAACCGCAGTTGATCCTGGAAATAAAACAAATGCTGTAAAGATGTATAACCCCGGTGGAAGCCATGGTTCGAGAATTAATAGTTTTCCAAATGAAATGCAAGATAGCATTTATACTGTTCTTGAGAAGTGGCTCGATGTGGATTTATCATCAAAAAAACATAAACCTTGCGGTGGCTGTTCAAAGGCTGCTCAGAAATTGTATCAAATTCTTTAATATCAACTAAATCAAATAAAATGAAAATCAATAAGGTTATCATTTCAATAATCGTACTTATATCGATTTCAGTTACAAATACTTTCTCTTGTACTGTTATTGCCGTTGGCAAAAAGGCTTCAGCAGATGGATCCGTTATAATATCTCATACCGATACAGGTCCCGATTCCCGAATTTTCTTTGTGCCCGGTAAAACCTATAAAAAGGGAGATATGGCTTCTATATTCTGGGGAATTCAGGATGCCGATAGGCCATTAAACGATGATGGTAAGATTTTGGGTTATCTTCCACAGGTTGAGAAAACATATGGTTACTTTCAATCCGCATACTCACACATGAACGAGTATCAGCTTGGAATTGCTGAAAGTACAACGGCACAAAGAGATGAGTTAAAATGCACCATTGAGAATGGTAGACAAATCATGACTATTGAGCAGGCGATGATTTTTGCCCTTCAACGCTTTAAAAAAGCGAGAGAAGCTGTTCAGTTCATTGGCGATTTGTGTACTACTTATGGTTTCGTTCCTTCAAGTGGCGATGGTTCCGAAGATTTAGTAATTGCTGATACCGAAGAGGCTTGGGTATTGGAAGTTTTTGGTGTTGGTCCAAACTGGACTCCCGAAAGCAAGAAACCCGGCGCTATTTGGGCTGCTCAACGTATAGGCGACGATCAGGCGTTAATGATCCCAAACTGGAGCATCATTAAGGAGATTAACGCAAAGGATAAGGAAAACTTTATGGTATCGACCAACTATATGCAAGAGGCGATTGATCGTGGTTGGTACAATCCTAAATCAGGAAAACCATTTATTTGGCAAGAAGCCTACGCTCCGCTGCCAGAGGAGTATGCAACAAGCCGTTTCTGGTTATTCTACCATACTTTTATGCCAAACCTTAAGACTTGGCCCGATAGAATGCTAGATCCAACTAACCCTTTCAAAGGAATGCAGCCTTACTACCAAGTTGTTGAACCACTTTCATTTTACCCATTCTCTGCTACTCCCGAGAAAAAGATTGGGGTTCAGGATGTAATTGCATTCCAACGCTCAACCTTCGAGGGCACAATCTACGATATGACCTCTTACCCAGAGTGGCTTGTTCCTGATGGAAAAGGTGGATATATCAAAAGCCCGTTGGCAACTCCATTTCCAGGGAGTGAAATGCGTAAGTTGATAAAGCAAACCTATCGTCGTCCAGTAGCCCGACATCGTGGACATTACGGAATGGTTATGCAGCTTCGCAGCTGGTTACCTAACGAGATTGGTGGTGTTTACTGGGTTTATCTCGATAACCCATACTTCAGTCCCTATGTGCCAATCTATTCGGGTAACCTATCGGTTGCTGAAACCTATAATACTTATGATCCTAATAAGTACGACGAAAAATCAGCCCGTTGGGCAATCGACTTTGTCGATAACCTAGCAAACCTTCGTTTCCAAGATATCGCAAAAGATGTTCGTGCCGTCCGCGATCCATTTGAGGCTGAGATGTTCAATAATCAAAAGGCAATAGAAGATGAGGCTATGAATTTATTCAAAAAAGACCCAAAACTTGCCCGCGAATTTTTAACCAACTATTCGAACGGTAAGATGAATAAAGTTACCGAGATGTTTACTGGTTTGCGTAATCAAATAATTACAAAGTACACGAACAATCACGAGTAAAGAAAAGAATAAGAGGTTTCTCGCAAAGGTCGCAAAGATTATTTCAGGGATTAGAGTTTAAAACTTTGTGTTTTTTGCGAGAGTTTTCTTTTATCATGAAATTGTAGAATAGTAAATAATCTTTAAAACTTAGCGCACTTTGCGGTTACCTTAGCGTTCCTTTGCGAGAAACTTCTTCTATCTTTGTATAAAATTTGCTTCATGCCAAATTATAGTTGCGATTTTTTGGTAATCGGCTCAGGAATTGGCGGCTTAAGCTACGCGCTAAAGGTTGCCGATTACGGTAAGGTCATTCTCATTACCAAGGCTAGCTTAGACGAAACAAACACCTCATACGCTCAGGGAGGCATTGCATCAGTAATGTATGATCCCGACACTTTCGAAAAACACGTTCAGGATACCCTGGTTTGTGGCGATGGTCTTTGCAATGAAGAGGTCGTCCGAATGGTAGTTTCTGAAGCACCTGCACAAATTAGCCAGCTCATTCAGTGGGGCGTTAAGTTTGATCGTCAGCAAAACGGCCAGTACGACTTAGCTCGCGAAGGAGGTCATTCGGAACATCGCATACTTCATCATAAAGATAATACAGGCTACGAGATACAAAGAGCGCTATCACAAAAGGTTCGTCTGCATCCAAACATTCAAGTTTTTGAACATTATTTTGCAGTTGAGCTGATTACCCTCCACCATATGGGCGTTGAGATAAAACGTGGATATCCAGATAATAAGTGCTTTGGTGCGTATATCCTCGATTTAAAAACTCAAAAGGTTAGTACCTTTTTATCTCGTGCAACAGTTGTGGCAACAGGAGGGACAGGAAATATTTACCATACCACTACAAACCCTCTAGTTGCAACAGGCGATGGCGTTGCAATGGTTTATCGAGCCAAGGGTGAAGTTGAGAACATGGAGTTTGTTCAGTTTCACCCAACCTCGCTTTACCATCCCGGCGAAAGACCATCGTTCTTAATTACTGAAGCCATGCGTGGATTTGGAGCAATTCTCAAGACAAGCGATGGCAAAGAGTTCATGCATAAGTACGATAAGCGAGGTTCATTAGCTCCCCGCGATATTGTTGCTCGTGCCATTGACCATGAACTTAAAACCCGTGGTGATGATTTTGTTTATCTTGATGTAGCTTTTAAGGATGCCAACGAGATAAAAAACCACTTCCCAAATATTTACGAAAAGTGTCTTTCAATAGGAATCGACATTACTATTGATATGATCCCCGTAGTTCCTGCAGCACATTATCTGTGCGGAGGAATTAAGGTTGATTTAAATGGTGAAAGCACTATTAAGCGACTCTACGCTGTTGGCGAATGCTCTTCAACAGGTTTACATGGTGCTAATCGACTTGCGTCGAACTCGCTAATAGAGGCTATTGTCTATGCCGAGAAGGCAGCAAAGCACTCTTTGGAAAACTTCAAAAACATTGACTTAAACGATAAAGTTCCTGATTGGAACTACGAGGGTACAACCCATACTGAGGAGATGGTTCTGATTACCCAAAGCTATAAGGAGATGCAACAAATCATGAGTAATTATGTTGGTATTGTACGCTCAGATCTTCGCCTCGAGAGGGCTTTGGTTCGCTTGGAGATTATTTATCGTGAAAATGAAGAACTTTATAAGAAATTGACCTTAACCCAAAACCTTTGTGAACTAAGGAATTTGATAAATGTTGGCTATCTAATTATCAAGTTTGCTCAAATGATGCGAGAGAGTAGAGGATTGCATTACTCCATCGACTATCCAAAGCATAGGGGCTCTGAATTTTAAAAAATTGATTATAAAAGTTTGATTTTGAAGTTTAAGCAGTACCTTTGTCATCCTTTTTAAAAACGATCAAAGAATTCTTACCCAAAATGAAGGTTTTAGTATTATGCACTGGTAATAGCTGCCGCAGCAAAATGGCAAAGGGTCTATTACAATCTTTTGACCCAACGCTTATCGTGCATTCTGCTGGAATAAAGCCAACTGCCGAAGTAAATAAATATGCCATTCAGGTAATGGCCGAAATTGGTATTACCATTGGACTTACTAAGCCAAAAAGCGTTAATGTATACCTTAACGAGGAGTGGGATTATGTAATCACCGTGTGCGGTAGTGCAAATGAGTTTTGCCCAATCTTCTACGGAAAAGTTCATCATCGTGTACACATCGGCTTCGACGATCCTTCGCTTGTAACGGGTACTGAGGAGGAAATTTTAGAAGCATTTCGCCATACTCGCAATAAGCTTAAACAAAGGCTATTTAAGTTTTACGAAGAGAATCTAAGGGGCGAGTAGTTCTTTTACTCTACTTAGAAATGGTTTAAAATTCCATCCTTTTTTATCAGATAATCAAGCAGAATTCCAACAATCAAGCCAATGGCATAGCCATAGGGTATCATAAATGCTATAAGAGCAACTGTAAACGAAACGAAAAGGCATTTTCGCGAGGGTGTTATATCCTTTATAAAAAACATCAATGCTAGCGCTTCGAACAGAAGAATTATCCCAAGAATAGGTTTTGGAAAAAACTTTACAAACTCACCAAATCCTGCTGAAAAGAAAAGTCCGATAACAAGGAATAGCGATCCGTAAATTATCACTGACCCACCGGTTCTACCTCCGAAATTATAGTGCCCTGCAATGCCTCCAGCCCCATGGCATGTTGGGAATCCGCTAAAGAACGGGTTGATAAGGTTCATCAAGGAGTAGGTGTAGCCTATCTTTTTTACTGTTAGTTTCTTTTCAGGGAAAAGGTCGGAGACCGTTCTATTGGTTGCAATAACAGAGTTTGATATGGATAGCGCAATTTGTGGAATCCCGAGTATTAGAAATCCATTAATAATATCATTATGCGAGGGTACATAAAAAGTTGGAAAGGTAATATCAAAACTACCAAATAGAGATGTAAAATCAACTGTAAAAAATGAGGCGTACAAAACGCCTACAAGAACAACAAATATTGCAGGAGGAAACTTCCGATTTCCAATAAACAGAATGATTAATACAAAGCCTATGGCTGCTAAAATATATCCATTTAATCCTAATGAAGGAACAAAATCTTTTAATGCCAGACTTGCAAGGCTTAATCCTAAGCCAAACTGAATCCCACGAACTACGCTATGGGGTATTTTACGTACAATCCAATCTAGAACATTTGTGAACGTAAGAATGAGCATCAGCACACCAATTGCTAAACCTGCTCCAAACAGGATATTACCTGATAGCTGTTGGGCTATCATTAAAGCGGCCATAGCTTTTAGAGGCTGAACAGGCATGGGAATTCCGTAAAGGAATCCGGTCATAATCTGCATTACACCAAACATAATGAAGATGCTTGCTGGATCGAGCTTGCAGGTTAACACCACGCCAATAAGTAGAGGTAAATCGGTACCAATATCGCCAAACGAGCCCGAAAACTCATTCCTGTTGAATCTGATATTTTGTGGTAGTTTAAACTTCATCTCCGCAAAAAACGAGAAATTATTTCTCCAAATGTAATTATTTATAGATTTTAACAATAATATTGTAAGAAGAAATCTATTTGATTTGCCTTTTAGTGATGAAACCCTGAAAAAATTACACCAAGCCTTCTTATCGCTTATTCGATATTGATTTTGTACTTTTACTTAAATTATCGGCATTTATGTTTCGATTGATTCTTATTGTTGGTGCAGGTGGTTTTATAGGAACTGTATCGCGGTTTTTAGCATCGCGGTATGTTCAAAATCATATACTATCGGCATTTCCTTATGGGACTTTTTTAGTGAACATTTTAGGGTGTTTCCTAATTGGAGTTTTCTTTGGTTTATCGGAGAAGGGGGATATCATGAATTCCGATTGGCGGATGTTTCTTACCGTTGGATTTTGCGGAGGATTTACCACTTTTTCAACCTTTGCTAACGAAAATCTTTCGCTGCTGCGCGATGGCAACTTCTTTTACTTTGCTCTTTATACTAGCCTTAGTGTATTCTTAGGGTTAATGGCTACATATTTCGGAAATCTTGTCATAAAAATCTTTTAACCATGGAAATGAAAGGTGAGGCCAAACTGTTACGGATATTTATCAGCTCAACCGATAAGTATAAACACGAACCTTTATATGAAGTTATTGTATTTGCTGCAAAGCAGAACGGAATTGCTGGAGCAACCGTTTTAAGAGGAATTATGGGCTTTGGTTCGAGCAGCGCTGTGTACTCACCAACCAATTGGGAGATAACTGAGAAAGTTCCTTTGGTTATTGAAATTTTAGATGAGTCGGAAAAAATTGAGAAATTTATTGAGATTATCCTTCCAATCTTTGATAGCATAAACAAGGGTTGCATGATTACCGTTGAAAAAGCTACTATTATACTTCTTAAAAAAGGAGTCAAAGACAATTAATTAAGCAATTATTTAATCTTAAAAACTGTTTTTTTAGAATTATATGTCGTAATATTGCGACATAAATAAGGTTGATTTAAAGCAATGATAAAAAAGAACAAGTTCAACCCTGAACTACATGAACTTTCGGAATTCGCGAAAGCCTTATCGCACCCTGCAAGATTAGCAATACTTGAGTATTTAGCCGAAACTAAAACCTGCATTTCGGGTGATATATCCGATTACATTCCCTTAAGCCGCACCACCGTATATCAACATCTCAAAGAGCTGAAAGCATTGGGATTAATTCATGGTGAGATTGATGGTTTAAGGGTTAACTACTGCTTATGTGAATCGACTATCTCGAAGTACCGAGCAATGTTTGATGAGTTTGCAAAAAGGATTGAATCGGCAGGAATCAAATGTGAAGTCAAAACAAAAAAGAAATGCATATGAAAGTTTTAATTCTATGTACCGGCAATAGCTGCCGAAGCCAAATTGCGCAAGCCTTTTTACAATCGTTCGATAAAAGCTTAATGGTTTTTTCGGCAGGGACAGAACCTGCTTATCGAGTAAATAGGTATGCAATTCAAGTAATGAGCGAGGTTGGAATCGATATCAGTAAGCAAAATCCAATCAATGTTAGCAAATACCTTGATGAGGAGTGGGATTACGTAATAACTGTTTGCGGTGGAGCCAACGAAACCTGTCCTGCATTCATTGGAAAGGTAAAACATCGATGGCATTTAGGCTATGACGATCCCGCAGGGGCAACAGGAACTGAGGAAGAAATACTTTCAGTTTTTCGCAAAAGTCGCGATGAAATAGGTGAAGGATTTAAAGCATTTTATGATAGTCAAATACTTGGGCGGCATGGATGTGGATGCTGTGGATAATTATTAAAAAAAGTTATTTATAGAAAGAAAAAATGCAATATATTAATATTCAAAATTTAAGACCAATGTCCTTTTATATTCCAACGGTTTCATCAACATTGGAAATAAAGGACTATTTAGGTGCAATGAAAGTCCGCTGGGGTATTGGACGCAATAATTTTAGAGTAGATGCTGGTTTATATAAGGTTGGAAAACCCACTAGCAGTTCGGATGTTTTTGTAACGGCAAACTACAAATTATCTTTTGATACCCTACGGAAGAATCTAAAATCAATAGATGCTTGGATTCTAGTTCTCGATACAAAGGGAGTCAATGTTTGGTGCGCAGCAGGGAAAGGGACTTTTGGAACAAAGGAGTTCATAAAAAGAATTAAAATACATGACCTTGACAAACTAGTTAATCACAAAAAGGTTATTGTTCCTCAGTTAGGAGCAGTGGGAATAGCCGCTCACGAAGTCAAGGAAAGCACTGGCTTTAGGGTTGTTTACGGACCAGTTAGAGCTAATGATATCAAACCTTTTGTTGCATTAGGATATAAGGCAACTCCCGAAATGCGAAGGGTTAACTTCCCTCTAAAGGAAAGGGTTAAGCTAATTCCTGTTGAGATATTTTATGGTAAGTACTATTTGTTAGCGGTTCCACTGATTTTCCTTGCTTTATCGGGTTTGAATAGTCAAGGTTATTCTTTTGAATTGGCATTATCAGAAGGAAAAAATTCAGCATTAAATCTTTTCTCAAGTTATTTAGCAGGATGCGTATTAACGCCCATTTTTTTGCCCATTATTCCGTTAAAAAGGTTTTCGCTAAAGGGTTTGTCCTTAGGGATGGTTTTGGCTCTTATTTTAGGATATTTTCACTTTTTAGGCAGTAATTTTGTTGAGGTAGTATCGTGGGTTCTGATAATTGGAAGTATATCCTCATTTATGGCTATGAATTTTACAGGATCATCTACCTACACCTCCC
Organism: Bacteroidales bacterium; assembly: GCA_025361485.1. GTDB lineage: Bacteria > Bacteroidota > Bacteroidia > Bacteroidales > Tenuifilaceae > UBA8529. The sequence continues at coordinate 1,911 of JANYLA010000074.1, read as the reverse complement.
TTTCGGGCGTGCAAAAGGAGATGAAAACCGCGCTACCAATTCAAATAGTTACTGTGTCGTTAGGTTTTATTGGTTGGATAATTTCAAGATTTATATAGAATGAGCGGACTTGTTTACCTAAGTGGTGTTATTACGCTAAAACTCGATGAGCAAAAATGCTCAGGATGTACGATGTGCAACATCGTTTGTCCTCACGATGTGTTTGGCATGAGGGATAAAAAAGCAGTAATTGTCAACAAAGATTATTGCATGGAGTGTGGTGCATGTGAAAAGAATTGCCCCGAGGGGGCAATAAGCGTAAAATCTGGGGTTGGTTGTGCTGCTGCCGTTATAAACGGTTTGATTAAGGGTACTGAGCCAAACTGCGATTGCTCAAAAGCTAAAGAGGATTGTTGTTAAATCAAAAATAAAAAAATGAAGATTATCGTTTTAGGCTCGGGTTGCGTCAAGTGCAATATGGTTGAGCAGCGAACAAAAAGCGTTGTTGTTGAGTTGGGTATTGATGCCGAAATCGCCAAGGAGGGCGATATTAATAAAATTATTAGCTATGGAATACTTCACACACCCGGTTTGGTGGTTGATGGCGAGGTTGTGGTAAGCGGTCGAATTCCATCAATGAATGAGTTAAGGGCTATCCTAAGTCAAAAAATCATAAAGTGATGAATAAGAGTAAACTCTTTATAGCAATTTGCTCCATTGCACTACTATCGTTTGGCTGTGGCAATGGAGCAAAAACAAAGGAAAGCAATGATTCAAAAGAAATAATTGCTACCGCTGATTCTACTGTGCAGATTATCTACTTCCATGGCGATAGGCGCTGTCCAACCTGCATAAGCATCGAAAAAATTTCCACAGATGTATATAATCAGCATTTTAAGGGTGAAAAATCTGTGAAGTTTTTCAATATGAATATCGATAGGGATGAGAACAGGTCGATTGCCGAAAAGTTTCGTATCACAGGCTCATCGTTGGTTATTAATGTAAAGGGTAAGCCAAACGATATTACGTTCGAGGCCTTTAAGTATGCTCTTGACGAGCCCGATTCTTTAGGTAAACTTATTGTCGATATTGTTGTCAAAGGCATAAACGGCTAGATGATGCACACAATCCAGGGCTTGCTCGAAAACAGCAATCTACCTTTACTTTCCGCTTTTTTGCTTGGGCTAATCACCTCCATAAGTCCATGCCCGCTTGCAACAAATATTACAGCCATAGCATTTATTAGTAGGGAGATTGAGAGCAAAAAGCGAGTGTTTTACAATGGTCTAATATATATGCTTGGTGGGGCCATAAGCTATTCGGCTCTTGGAATAATACTCTTTTTAGGTGCAAACCAGTTTAAGATTGCCACTTTCTTTCAGCGGTATGGCGGCAGAATTATTGGACCATTGCTGATTTTGATTGGGATAATTATGCTCGATGTTATCAAGCTAAACCTCTTTTTCAGTTCCAATTTTGCTGATACAATATCAAAAAAGAGTATTCGAAAACAGGCAATTAAATCTTTTCTTCTTGGGATTGTTTTTGCGCTGGCATTCTGCCCTTACACAGGAGTCCTCTTTTTTGGGATGCTTATGCCTATGACCATATCGAGCGCATCGGGGTTATACCTCCCAATTGTTTTTGCCATTGGTGCATGCTTACCTTTTGTTATTGTAGCTTATCTTGTTGCCTTTACCATCTCAGGTGTTGGCGGATTTTACGATAGGGTAAAGGTGTTTGAGGTGTGGTTCAGACGGATTGTTGCAGTAATATTTATTGTTGCTGGGATTTAGGGTTAATGGACATTTATGGTGTTAAAAATACATGAAAGCATTGCAACTACTATCTTTGAGTTAAATGAAAGGTTATGAATAAAAAAAGTGCTTTTACTGTGGGAGTAAAATTGTAAGGAGAGATGGTTTTCACAAC
>JANYLA010000062.1 GCA_025361485.1 Bacteroidales bacterium | reverse complement strand
GCCTTATCGAAGCCAGATTTGGAAACTGATGGGCGAAAAGGCCAACGATACCGATGCATTAATCGCTGTAAGCGATTTTTTTGCCAACAAGATGAAGGGGAAGATGTCAATCCCCGAAGGGAAACTACATGTAGTTCACATCGGCGTTGATCCAGCTAAGTATTCGGTAAAAGTTCCAAATCTTGATGTGCCAACGATTGGCTATCTGTCAAGGTCAAACAAGGAGAACGGTTTTGAGGTTTTGGTTGATGCTTTTATCAAGCTAAAGGAGAATCCAAAGTATAGCAATGCAAAGTTTAGGGTTACTGGCGGTAAAACAGGTGATGATGAAAAGTTTATAAGGAGACAAGTTGATAAGTTGAAAAAGAAAGGCTTTCAGAACGATATAGAATTTATTGAAGATTTTAGAACCGAGGTGCTTGGTGGTTTCTTCGAGGGATTAACCCTTTTATCGGTTCCAGTTCTTGAGGGCGAGGCGTTTGGTCTTTACCAGTTAGAGTCGCTAGCATCGGGAATTCCAATTGTGCAGCCAGCACTTGGTGCTTTCCCCGAGATTGTTGCTACCACAGGTGGCGGAGCCATATATCAACCCAATACTCCCGATGCTTTGGTGCAAAAACTAGCCGAAGTGCTTTCAAATCCTGAGCAAATAAAGCAAATGAGCATCAATGGTCGAAGGGCTGTTGAGGAGAACTTTAATTCATCATCAATTATTAAAAAGATGATTGGGGTTTATGAATCGACAGTAAATAAGTCTAAAATCTGATGTCTGAAATCTAATGTTTTACAAGATGATAATCGAACTAAATAAGGTTGGTAAATCCTATATAAACCCTGGAACGAATATCCAGCGCAATGTGCTGTCGGGTATAAATCTTACGGTTAATAATGGCGACTCATTGGCAATCGTTGGCCCATCGGGATCGGGGAAAAGTACACTGCTGAATATTGTTGGAACGCTCGATATCCCTTCGTCGGGAACGGTTATGTTTAAAGGCGAGGATGTTACTGGGTTTGATGAGAAACGATTGGCGCAAATCCGGAATCAAAGCATTGGCTTTGTGTTTCAGTTTCACCATTTGTTGCCACAGCTTAGCTTGATTGAGAATGTTCTCGTTCCCGTAATTCCTCAGAATGGCAAGGTTAATGGCAAAGCCATTAATGCAAGGGCAATGGAACTTCTCGATAGTGTCGGACTGGTTGATAGGATTCATCAGCGCCCAGGGCAATTATCTGGAGGCGAATGTCAGCGCGCAGCGCTTGTAAGGGCTTTGATTAACCAACCCGAGATGATTCTTGCCGATGAACCAACAGGCTCACTCGACCAAGATTCTGCTGCTCAGCTTGGCGATTTGCTCTTAGATATCAATAAAAAGCATAATGTTGCCATAGTAGTGGTTACCCATTCTTTGACTCTGGCCGAAAAGATGAAGACGATTTACAGATTGTCGAATGGACGGTTGGACTAACTTAAGACAAAAGACAAAAATCAAATTTCAAAACCGAAAACCCTAAACTCAGAACCCTCAACTAACACTTAGCATGTCTATCCTTAAGTTTATCATACAAAGCATCCGATTCTACTGGCGTCAGCACTTAGCCGTATTCCTTGGAACGTTGATTAGCACTGCGGTACTTACAGGTGCTCTAATTGTTGGCGATTCGGTTCGGATGAGCCTTACAAAACTTGTTGATGTTCGTTTAGGAAAAGCCCGTTTTGCAATGCAAACAGGCGATCGCTTTGTGCGTGCAGCAATGGCATCGGAGCTAGGAACGAAGCTCAATACATCAACTGCATCGCTGCTTATGATTCAAGGGATTGCAATTAATCCTGAGTCTGAAGTGAGGATTAATAGAACACAGGTTGTTGGTGTCGATAGTAGTTTTTGGAATCTTTCAGGAATTAAAATGGCTGCCATATCTAACGATGAAGCCATAATTAGTGAGAATCTCTCTCAAAGATTAAACATAAAGGTTGGAGATGAATTCCTTTTAAGAATTGAAAAGGCAAGTGTAATCCCTTTGAGTGCTCCGTTCTCACAGGATGTTGACCCATCGGTAGCAATTCGGCTTAAAGTCAAGGCGATTGCTGAAGACAAGAGTTTAGGCCGATTCAGCCTAAAGAGCAATCAGGCTGCGCCTTACAATATCTTTATATCAAGAGAAATGCTTGCAAGCAAACTCGATTTAGCGGGCAAAGCAAATATTGTACTTGCTAGTGATGCTGATGAAAGCGCTTTAAAATCTGCTTTTCACAAATCCTTTGAGTTAGATGACGCAAACATCAAAATTCGTGAGCTGGCTGAATCAAATAGCATTGAAGTGCTATCAGAAAGGATTTTTATCGACGAGCCCATCGCAAAATCGATACTTAGCATCGATAAATCCAACGAAACGGTATTAACCTATCTTGTTAATTCAATCAGTTTTAATGGCAAGGAGATTCCATACTCATTCGTAACTGCATCATCAAGCCCAAATATATCGGGCAATCTAAAGGATGATGAAATCTTGGTAAACGATTGGATTGTAAACGATTTGGGTGTGAAAACGGGCGATTCAATCTTTCTGAAATACTTTGTAATCGGTCCACTGCGCACTATTAAGGAGGTGAAAAAAACGTTTATCGTTAAGGGCGTTGTTCCTACCCAAAGTAAATTTATCAATAACTCCTTGATGCCCCTGTTCCCCGGTTTGGCCGATGCCGAGAGTTGTAGCGATTGGGAAACGGGCGTGCCAATCGATTTAACCAAGATCCGCGATAAGGACGAGAAGTACTGGAACAAGTACAAGGGTACTCCCAAGGCTTTAATCTCGATGCAAGCTGGGTTAAGCATGTGGGGCAATAAGTTTGGGAACTACACATCTATCCGATTTGATAAAGAGAAGGTTCAGTTCGACCAGCTTAAAGGCGAAATTCTTAGCAAGATTAAGCCCGAGGATATTGGCTTAACCTTTATGCACGTTTACGCTCAAGGGCTTAATGCCGCCAGTAATTCGGTTGACTTTGGTGGGCTATTTTTGAGCCTTAGTTTTTTTGTAATTGCAGCAGGAATCTTGCTTACAGTGCTGATTTACTCGCTGAACACCGAATCGCGCAGGGAGGAGACAGGCGTGCTTTCGGGGCTTGGATTTGAGCGAAAGCTAATTCTGAAAATTCGCTTTGGCGAATCAATCCTTGTTACGCTTTTGGGCGGATTGGTTGGCGCTGCCTTTGGCGTGCTTTATAACTACTCCCTTGTTTGGGGCTTGAACTCTGTTTGGCAGGGTGCCGTTCATACCAGTAATCTTGAGGTTTTTGTTAAGCCATTGACAGTTGCAATTGGCGCTATTAGCGGCGTGTTGGTGGCGCTGATATCAATCTATATTGTAACCCGCCGAAAGCTGAAACAACCCATATCATCGTTGATTAGAAGCAGTTTCGATAGCCCATTGAAGATTGTTAGAAATTATCTGAATGCAAGCAAACTAATTTCCTTAGTCTCTATTTTGGGTACAGCAACAATGGTTATCTATTCGTTGCTATCACCTAGTGAGGTTAATGCTGAGATGTTCCTTTCAGCAGGAGGGCTATTTCTTGTTGGTTGCATCGCTTTTATTGACTGGAGACTCAGGATTATTAGAGATAAAGTCCATACATCACCACTCAGCCTGTTTCAACTAGCGTTGAAAAACACGAGCAGGAAGAAGAGTCGAAGCCTTACAACCATTGCGTTGCTTGCGCTTGGAACGTTTAGTATAATAATCACTGGGGCTAACCGCAAAACGTATTTTGGCGTTGAAAACCTGCATCAATCGGGAACAGGCGGATTCCTTTACTGGGCCGAAACTACGTTGCCCATTCCGTACAATTTGAATAGCCCCAATGGCAAAGCCAAGTTTGGGTTTGATACCGAGAAGACGATTAAAGGAGTCACTTTTGTTCAAATTCATAGCCTCGATGGTGATGATGCTAGTTGCCTCAACCTTAATCAGGTTCAGCGACCAAGAATACTGGGGGTAAATCCTGAGGCTTTTAATAGTAGACATTCATTCACTTTTGTTAGCAGCCTCAATGGCGTTGATAAAAACAATGCTTGGCTTGAGTTGAAAAAGAGGTTTGATGATGATATTATCCCTGCCATTGCCGACCAAACCGTAATTACTTGGGGTTTAAAAAAAGCTTTGGGAGATACGTTGATTTACCTAAATGAATCGGGCAGAAAGATAAAACTCCTTTTGGTTGCAGCGCTTGATAACTCTATCTTCCAAGGAAATATTTTGATAGCAGATAGCCTATTTGTACAAAACTTCCCATCAACAAGTGGTTCGAAAATAATGCTAGTTGATGCCCCAAAAATCAATCAGGAGCAGCTTGCAACTTTACTAAATTCTACTTTTACCGATTATGGTATTGAACTTACTCCAACAAACACTCGTTTAGCAGAATTCAATTCAGTTGAAAATACCTACCTGACTGTGTTTATGGTATTGGGAGGACTAGGCGTTATCATTGGCACGTTTGGACTAGGAGTTGTTTTGTTGCGCAATATGCTGGAGCGCCGCTCCGAAATTGCTCTGATGATGGCTATTGGCTATAGAAAAAAGCAAATCTTCAGGTTAATTCTTACGGAGAACCTATTCTTGCTAGTTATTGGGCTTATTTGCGGATTAGTCTCGGCATTTATAGGAATACTTCCATCAATCCTTTCGCCAGCATTTGCAATGCCCGCAGGGTTTATAACAATACTCGTGCTAATTGTATTTGCAAGCGGTGTAATCTGGATTTACTTCTCAACTCGTAATGCGCTAAAAGGCAATATCATTAAGGGTTTAATAGAGGAGTAAAACTATTCTTATCCGATTGTCATTCTGAGCGCAGCGAAGAATCTTAAGAAACATAATTTTCTCGCATTAATAGGCGACTTGCCAGTTTGTTAACTTATTCTTGTTATTTCTCGCAAAGATCGCAAAGGGGAAACGCAAAGCCCGCAGAGAGTTGATTTTAACTTTGCGTTCTTAGCGTAAACTTAGCGTTTCTTTGCTTATAAACTTGTCGACTTATCTACTTATTGACTTATCAATTTTTCCCTTTTCCTCATCATCTCAACTCGCAGCATTAGCAGGAGGAGCAACCCAACACAAACTATGGCTCTTACCGAGTAGATAGTAGCAAGAAGACCTTTGCTGGATATTAGTGAGAATAGAGGAACAAGCATCATCATTATCCAAACCGAGAAGGGCTCGGTGTTCTCCTTTGATTGGAAAAGCCTTCTGATAACAGGGAAGTACGAAACAACCATTATCAGCTGTATGGAGAGGTTGGTTATAAGGTGGTTTTGGGTGATAGCCCAAAAAAGTATTGCCACAATTACGGCTATTAGACAGCCAGTGTCAAACTTGGTAAACTTGGAACTTTTATCGCCCCAAATGGCAATGGCAATGGATACGGTAAGTACAAGTATTAAATCGGTTGTGTTTAGGATATTATCCCAGATGCTGAAGTTATCCTTAGCAAGATAGGTAACTAGACTCATCCCAACAGCAATAGTAAAGAATACCCACATGGCTAATGCAGGTTTAATCTTGCCCTTATAAAGCATCCAGCAGTAGCGGATTGTAATGATTAGATTTAAAAGGCTAACCGAGATTATCGAAAATTCACGCATTAATTATCAACAATTAGAATTGTACATTTCCATCTTTACTCTTCCCTAAATCATAAACATGTTTTCTTACCCTTTGCGCCCAATCCCAATGGTTATGCGAAGAGTCAAATGTTTGATAAGGAATTGGTTTGCCAATTCTAACTTTTATTGTAGCATTCTTTTTCTTAAGCATTTCGCTTGGGAGAAGCATTAGCTCTAGATTGAGCTTTAAGAAGAGTAGCATTCTGATAAATCCAATAGAATAGAATAGGCGTGAATTTCTACCGTACATGTGAATTGGAACAATATCACGTTTCTTTGATATCGCTTTGGTAATCATGCTTTTTTGCCATTTGCAATCTTGTACCCGAAATTTGTATAGCCTCGAAACCTCACCAGCAGGAAAGTGGGTTATTGCAGTATCGGAGTCAAATACATCTTCTAAAGCGCTTATATACTCTTTAGAGCTTATTCCATACGAGTTAACAGCAGCAATTAAAGGCTTTAGGTGAGGAACGTATTTAAACGAATCATTTCCGATAGCCTTTAGCGTTCCATATTTTTGTGATATGGTGTGAGTCAGAACAAGCCCATCAATTATTCCAAACGGATGATTCGACACAAAGAAACATCTTCCATTTTCGGGCAGATTCTCCTTGCCTTCAATAATCAAGGTGAGATTAAACTCAACAAGCATCTTCTCTAAAAAATCAACGCCAATATTTTCGGAATATCTTGTTAATATTTCATTGATTTCTTCCTGTTTTACAATCCTAATAATGAGCTTTACAATAAAACGAGGTAGGCGTTTTAGTAATTTGGAACTGCTGTCGTTGATGCCTTTTTCAATATCAATATACTTCATCTCTAGCTATTAATGTTATTTTAATGAAAAATACTCCGTTAGCATTCGCAGGGTTTCAAATTATTCTATTAATAACTAACCACTCAGCCTAAATTGCGAAAACTTTTTGCCGAAACTATCAACCTTAATGATAAGGTTTTATTGTTTTCATGCTGCCCAAAGATAATATATTCAGCCGAAATCTTAATAGAAGTTAATAGTGCTGAATTTGATTTTTTTCCATTTTAACAGATTTGAGAAAAGTAGGGTATACTATTTGTAAGTTGTATTAACGATAAAGCAAAAGAAAATATTTTAATACATAAAGCCATGATAAACCATATCACATTTCGTAGAAGTAACGCCTCCAAGGTTGAGGTGTTAATCCTAAAAGTTGTTGCTTTGAGCATGATCTTTGGGTTGATCTATTTTGAATTAACAGCAAGATATATGTGTAGTTAAATTAAGCCTGGCTTGACTGAGGAATACCCTGTTTTTTATATAACAAGGTAATTTGCATTCGGATAACCCCAAATATTGTGTTATTTTTACAGGATAATTCACTTAATCAAGCATCTGATCATGAATACATGTCGCTGGTTTTTGACTCTTGTCTTATTTATATCTTCAATAATTGTTTTTTCGCAGGGAATTCAGCTGACAAAGGGCAGATCAGAAACACGTATTTTAGCCGATTCGCTCTTCAACGCAGGTGATTTTTCAAAAGCATTACCCTTTTTTCAAGAGTTTTGCGATTCTTATCCACAAGATTATTACTACAACTACGCCCTTGGCGTTTGCCTCGTAAACTCATTCCGAAAGGTAGATTTAGCAATTCCATACCTGTTAAAGGCATCAGTTGGAGAGGTTTCCAGCAAAGTTTATTTTTATCTAGCCGAGGCGTACCGAAAAACTTATCGTTTCGATCAGGCCATTGACTACTATCGCAGATTTACGATTAACGGAGGCTCTAAGGATATCAAAACAAGCGATATTGAAAAGTGTTTGAATATTTGCGAAAATGGGAATTCACTTCTAAAGTATATTTACGCACCCCAAATCACTGATAAGAAACGAGTTGGTATGAACGATTTCTTTCAGTACTATTCCTTGGTGCCAAAGTCGAGATCGCTTATCGAGATGCCTGATAATCTAAAAACGGATACCGATCAGAAGAAGCGTGAGCGCACTGTTATTTTATATCCAAGTAACCCGCAAACGGGCGATTACATTTACTATTCTAGCTATGGTAAAAGTACGATTAACGGTAAAGATATCTATCGGATAAAACGATTAGAAGATGGCTATTGGAGTAAACCCGAAAATTTAGGTGAAGCAATAAATACCTCCGAAGATGAGGAGTATCCTTATATAGCACCCGATGGCATTACGCTTTATTTTGCATCAAAGGGACATTATAGCATGGGTGGTTATGATATTTATCGGAGCGTATTTGATGCTGGAGCAAAAAAATGGAGTAATCCCGAAAATCTAGGATTCCCATTCAGCTCACCATACGATGATATTCTTTATATCCCCGATTCAAAGGATAGCTTGGCCTGTTTCGCAACAAATCGTGGCTGCGAGGGCGATAGCGTTGATGTTATTATGTATAAGGTTGATAAAAATCCAGTACAGCGTTCATTTACATCCGTAGAGGAGGTTCAGGCAATTGCTTTGTTGGAAATAGAAAAAGTTGTAAAAAGAGTTAAGGTTGAGGATAGTCAGGTGGTTCATGAGCAAAATCTTAATGCCGTTGTAAAGCCCAAAATAAAATCGGCATCATTCAACGCGGTTGAAAATGATCCAGAGTATATTAGAGTCATTACCAAAGGGTTTAGTAAACAAAAAGAGACCGACTCGCTTCGGGTTAAACTCGAAAAGTTAAGGAATCAGTTCGATTACATAACAACGGCAGAAGAGCGCAAAAGTTTAGAATCAAAAGTTGTGAAGGTTGAGAATGGGCTACTTGCTGCGCAGGCCGAGGCTGACAAGATGTTCGCTCAGGCGAGTCAAATTGAGCAGGAGTTCCTGACCGGAAAGCGTAAACCACAGGGTTCAACTACATCAACTTTTACGAACGATAACCCCGATTATTTATATCAAGCTCAATTCGCTTCAACAGTTTTTCGAAGCGATGAAATCAATAGTTTGACTCAGATTGAAAAACTGCAAAGTCAGATAAACTCTGCTAGAGAGGCAGCCGTATCAGCTAAAGCCAGATACAATGCCTGTGTCGAAAAGAATGATTCAACAAGCGAATGTGGCTCGTTGCTGAAACTCGCAGATGTTAAAATGAACGCATATAGCACGTTAGCGTTAAAGTATTTTGATACCAAGTACAGGATTTATTCCGATTGTGTAATGGTTGCCATTGTAAAAAGCGGTAATAATAATGGCGACGATGCACGATTAGAAATAGAAAGAGCAACTGGCCATTTTAGGGCTGCAACTACCATTAAGAATAATGTTAGCGATGAGGGAAAGGCCGAGAGTTTTTACGAGGCGTCTCTTCTTAACGAAATAGGTATTTTAAGGCTAGAATTAGCCTTTGCTAGGGTATGGGGAATGAATTTGTTTGAGCAGCAGACAACGAGTAAGGTTATTCGTTTGGAAAAAATTGCCTTTGGAAACCCTTTACCTCCAGTGGTGGTTAAAGCCAATGTTGAGCTGGTTTCCGAAATTAAAACTGAGACAAAGCAGGAGCAAGGAATCTCAAAAGTTGAGAATAAAAATATTGGCTTAGAGTCTATTTTTATTAAGGAGGATGAACCATTGGCTTTTCAAATCTCGGATAAACCTCCTTACAATGCTCAAAATCCAATCCCGGTAAACGAGGCGTTGCCTGATGGTGTGATTTATAAAATTCAGCTGGGTGCTTTTAGCAAACCTCTTGAAATTGTTTCCTTCAAAGGGATGAATCCAGTGTCTATCGAAAGGCCGAGCGGAGCAACGGTTTCGAAATATTTTATTGGAAGATTTAGAAGGTTTTCTGAAGCGGAAAAATCATTGCCAATTGTACGAACAAAAGGATTTAAAGATGCTTTTATCGTATCATGGTTAGATGGTAAGCCCTTACCGGTGAGTAGAACTCAGACAATGGAAGGCAAATCGGATAAGATCGACCCGAATAATCTAAAAGGAAAAGTCGTTACCGATTCAACATCTACAAAAGGCAAAATTTATCTTGTTCAGGTTGGTAAATATCAAAATAAAATACCCGATGGAGTTTTACAAACTGTAAAGGCATTGGCATCGGGGAAAGATATCTTTCGAAAAAGCAACGATCAAGGACAAGTTGTTTACTCCATTGGCAATTACTCAACCATTAATGAGGCAAACCGTGTAAAGGATAATCTGATTGCTAGCGGAATTTCTTCAGCCGAAGTTGTAGCCATTGAAATTGATAAAAAATAGCTATATTTGTGCGTAAATACGTTGATTATGAGGGGTAAGCCAAAAGATATGCCATCGGATAATTTTCAGGGACAATTCCAATCCTTGAGGAATTACAGTTTGGTGCTTTTTAACGATGATGTGAATAGCTTCGATTTTATTGTCGAAAATCTTATTGATATTTGCAATCACGATCCTATTCAGGCCGAGCAGTGCACGTTTATTGCCCATCATAAGGGTAAATGCGATGTTAAGCTAGGTTCTCATAGTCAGCTCGAGGATATGAAGGTTGAATTTGACCTAAAAGGGATAACAACAATAATCTGTGCTAACTAGAAATCGGATAGCGTTACTTTGATGTGTATCAGGCAGATTGTTAATAATATTGGAAAGGGAGAAACGTCTTCTCCCTTTTATTTTGAAAATAATCTGTAAAAAGAGATTTATTTTTTGCTAAATTGAATTGATTTTATACTTTTGTGCCACTTCTTTTTGAAACAGCAACGGCAATTTAGAATAGAAGTCAAACCCACTGAGGGGTATGAAAGTTTTTTTTTGATACAAAGTTTATTATTTCAGACTCCACTGGAGAGGTGGGTGAGTGGCTGAAACCACCAGTTTGCTAAACTGACGTACTGGGTAACTGGTACCGGGGGTTCGAATCCCCCTCTCTCCGCCATAATATTTCGGGGTGTAGCGCAGTCCGGTTAGCGCATCTGGTTTGGGACCAGAGGGTCGGGAGTTCGAATCTCTCCACCCCGACAAAAGACAGAGCCTGGCACGAAAGTGCTGGGCTTTGCTTTTTTATAGCGTCGAAAGCCTTACTTGAAAAAGTAAGTTTTTTTGTTTTTACTCAATCTACGACCTCCCATTAAACTCTAAGCGTTTCAGAACGAATTTTAGTTCGAAATAGGTAACCTTATCGCCAAATTCTGCTTTTGCATTGGTGAGCGATTTCGTTTTGTGGCTAATAAAGTAATCGGATATTTGATCTATCTTTTCTTGAGTAAGAAATAGGCTAATGTCTATTTCTCCTGTACCTACATAATGAGCTAAATGCCCTTCAATTGTTGTTGGTGCCATATTGCGTTCTGTACCAATTTTCTGAATGGATTTTCCCTCCTTAAATAGCTCAAAGCTTACCTTCTTCGAATCAACTTTTTCTGTTTTTTTCGATGATACCAATTCAACAGCCTTTTGTGGTAGTTCAATATTATTGTCGATTCGATATTCTATAATTATTTCAAGTATCTCACTTCCGAATTGTTGTATTTTTTTCTTTCCAAGTCCTTTTATGTTTTTTAGCTCAGCAAGATTGTAAGGGAGTTGACTTGCCAGTAAAAGCATAGCCTTTTGAGGTAGAACCATGTATTGTGGTACGTTTAGCTCATCGGCTTTATCGTCGCGCCAAGCTTTAAGCGTATTATATAGTTTTGAAGGTGTGCTGCTACTCGATGAATGTATTGTTCGACTTTTAGTTTTTAGTTCTACCTTATGAATTGCTGCTTTTGCTCGGGTGTCGAGGTAATCCTTTATGTTGAATCCGGCGATACAACTTTTAAGGCACTTCAGTTTAATTGAAGATTCCTCATTTAATCGATCGATTTGATCGGTAATCTGTTTTCTGATGGCTTTATTGTCGGTTTCAACTAATATCTCATTAAGAGGGTTGATAATAATTGCCTCTAGTTTTTCGGAGAAATAGGTGCTGGCTTTCTTTAGCCGTTCCTGCAACGGCTCGTGCTCTTCAACGGAATTTTGAGATGTTAATAGCTGTTGAGCCTGAATCTTGAACTTTCCCGATACTTCCCCTAGGTCAACTTTAAGCGACAAACTCATTTTATTGAAAGGTGCACTAAAGTTCTCGTGGAGACTTTCCTTATGGTTATTGATAAGCTTTAGCAAGTAGTTTAAACGGCGTTGCATGGCACTAAAATCAAAAAGCTCAAAGATTAATGTTCGTTCATACTCTTTTTTAGAATCCTCTAAAAGTTCCTGTTTGGGAGGATTTTGCTCTATCTCATGAACGAATTGCGAAACAGTAGAATCGCTCTTAATGCTTTTAGTGGCAATGGGTGTGCTAAGAACCATCCCTTCAATGGTTTTACATCGGCTTAAAGCCACATATACTTGTCCGTGAGCAAATGCCGAGTTTGCATCGATTATAGCCTTTTCAAATGTCAATCCTTGGCTTTTATGAATGGTGATTGCCCATGCTAATTTCAAAGGGTATTGGGTGAATGTACCAACAATCTTTTCGGTTATCGCCTTGGTTTCAGAATCGATTGAGTATTTTGTGTTTTGCCAATCGGCTTTTTGGGTTGGAATTGCAATCTTTTCGTTAGGACATTTAACATAAATGATATCATCGTCAATATCGGTAACTGTTCCAATCTTTCCGTTATAGTAAAGTTTTTCGTATGAACTATCATTCTTAACAAACATTACCTGAGCCCCAATTTTCATAATCAGTTCTGATTCGGTGGGGAAGGTTCCTTCGGGAAAATCTCCATTTACAATTGCTTTAAACCTATGGGTTCCTCCCTTTAATTTATTCAACTTCGACTCATTGATTGCCTGTGACTGATTGTTATGAGTAGTAAGGGTAATGTAGCCTTCATCATCGCTGGGATCGAAATTGGGAATGTGTCTTTTGTTTAACTCTTTCAACGTTTCATCATCGAGTATGTTTTCGCGAACCTTATTCAAAATTTGAATAAAATGGTGGTCGCTTTGACGATAGATGTGTTTTAGCTCGATACTTATATATCGTGTTTTTTGAAGCGCTTGGCTGGAGAAAAAGAATGTGTTTTCGTAGTAATCCTTTAGTATTACCCATTCATCATCCTTAGCTATCGGGGCAAGTTGTTGTAAATCGCCGATCATCAGGAGTTGAACTCCACCAAAGGGTTCAAAGCGATTTTTATATTTGCGAAGCACTTCGTCAATTGCATCTAGTATGTCGGCTCTCACCATGCTTATCTCATCAATAACAAGCAGATCAAGGCTTTTGATGATATTTATTTTTTCACGACTAAACCGTTTTGCGCTATCGGCTGAAGTTTTATCCTCAAAATCGTGAAAGGGATTCTCTGAATTTTTCTGTATTGGTAGAAAAGGTCCAAAGGGCAATTGAAAGAATGAATGGATTGTAACTCCTCCTGCGTTTATTGCTGCAACACCTGTTGGTGCAACAACAATCATTCGTTTGGGCGATTTGAGTTTAAGGTTATGTAAAAAAGTTGTTTTACCAGTACCCGCCTTACCTGTAAGAAATATGTTTTTGTTGGTGTATTGAACAAAATCAAATGCCAGCTCTAATTGAGCGTTGTAAATCGGTTCCATTTATGTCATAAGTCAGAAGATTGCTTAAAGGTAATAAAAAATGGGTTTTCATTGATGTAAATTATCGAATTCATAACTTTGGATTGGATACGCTTTGGTAATTCCTTTGCTTATTAGACTAACCACGGAGACACGGAGAACACCGAGTAAAATTGAACTTTAAGTGGAATAACTCCGTCAGTTAAGAGAGGTTTTGAATCTATACTGAAAATGTCATATGCTCTTTCAATCTCTGTGTCCTCCGTGTCTCCGTGGTTAGTCTTTTATAAACGACTTATAGTTTTCTTTACAATTTCAAGCATTTCATCCGTAAAATCCAAATGGGTTACCATTCTAATGGTTTGAGGTCCAAACGTAAGGCAGTGAATGTTTTTCTCCCCTAGTATTTTAACAAAATCTTTATCTTTCATTGATTGGTTTAGTTTGAATACAAGGATATTCGTTTGAACAGGATTTACCGTTTCGATGTATGATTGCTTTGATAGCACATCGGCAATAGCTCTTGCCTGTTGATGATCCTCTTTTAGCCTTGAGATATTGTTTTCAAGTGCATAAAGTCCTGCTGCTGCCATAAATCCTGCCTGACGCATTGCTCCACCAAATACCTTGCGAGTTCGACGAGCCTCTTTGATAAAATCCTCAGTGCCGAGCAGCACAGAACCTACAGGGGTTCCAAGCCCTTTCGATAAACATATTGAAATAGAGTCGAATAGTTCACCGTATTGTTTTGGAGTTTCACCTGTTTCGACCAATGCGTTGAATAGCCTTGCTCCATCGAGGTGGAGTTTTAATTTATATTTATCAGTAACCTCTTTTATTTTGCGAATCTCATTGATATCCCAATAGCTTCCGCCAGCTTTATTAACGGTATTTTCGATTTCCACCAATTTCGTTCTAGCTGCATGAATATTATCGGGGTTGATGTTTGCTAAAACATCGTCAGCAGTGTATCTACCTCTGTCCCCTTGAAGCAAACGCACAGATGCGGATGAGTTACGGGCAATCCCGCCACCTTCGAAATTGTAGACATGGGCAGTTTGATCGCAGATAACCTCATCGCCAGGTCTTACATGAACATTGATAGCAATTTGGTTCGTCATTGTTCCCGAAGGACAGTATATAGCAGCTTGTTTTCCAAATATCTCGGCAACTTTTTTCTCCAAGGCGTTTACCGTTGGATCCTCACCAAAAACATCATCACCAACTTGTGCTGTCATCATTGCTTTGAGCATTCCTGTGGTTGGTCGGGTAACTGTATCGCTACGCAGGTCGATAAATAGGTTCATATTCATTTGTTAATTGATTTTTGGCTTTTGAGTTAAATAGAACACAAAGGACACAGACTAAACAGATGAACACGTTTATTAATAGCCCTTTGCGCCGTAGCGTTTAAATATCTCTGTGCACTCTGTGCCTCCGTGGTCATTTTTTTGATTTCTGGCTTTTGAATTATTTAGACCAAAGATATATTATAAGGTTTCATCGATAACAAAAACTATAGGCTCTTTTTACTACTTTTACGCAAAATCAGCGATCATGATCAATATTGAACAATTGAAGGAACTTGTAAAGCGCGAAGACGCGCTGAGGAGGCATCTTTGACATCGATAACAAGTTAATTAAACTCGACGAGGAGGAGCAAAAAACTCAATCGCCAAACTTCTGGGATGTGCCAGCAGATGCTGAAAAGCAGCTTAAACTTGTTGCCACTATAAAAATTTGGACACAATCATACTTTGATGTAAAGCAGTGCATCGATGATCTTCAAGTGCTTTACGATTTTGCAAAAGAAGGCGAGGCAACTGAAGATGAGGTTGCCAAACAATACGCTTTAACACTCTCAAAAATCGAGGATCTTGAGCTCAGGAATATGCTTCGCAACGAGGAAGATCGTCTTGGATCTATAATGAAGATTAATTCCGGTGCTGGCGGTACCGAGAGTTTGGATTGGGTTGAAATGCTCATGCGCATGTACATGCGCTGGGGAGAGCGAAATGGCTACGAGGTTAAAATTATCGATATTCAGAAAGGGGATGAGGCAGGAGTAAAGTCGGTAACTGTTGAATTTGTTGGTGATTTGGCTTATGGCTATTTGAAGAGTGAGAATGGGGTACATCGCCTTGTGCGAATTTCTCCATACGATTCAAATGCTCGACGACATACTACATTCGCTTCGGTTTTTGTTTCACCTGCAATTGACGATACCATCGAAATTCTTGTTGGTGCTGCGGATATTAAGTGGGATACTTACCGTTCGGGCGGTGCTGGAGGGCAGAATGTGAATAAGGTTGAGACAGGCGTGAGATTATATCACCTTCCATCAGGCATTGTTGTTGAGAATACCGAAACCCGTTCGCAGAATCAGAACAAGGAGAATGCTATACGAATTCTGAAAGGACAACTTTATGAGCTAGAACTTCGCAAAAAAAGAGAGATTCAGGATGAGATTGAAGGTAAGAAGAAGAAGATTGAATGGGGCTCCCAAATTCGAAACTACGTTCTTCACCCTTATAAACTGGTTAAAGATTTGCGAACAGACTATGAAACATCAAATGTACAGGATGTTTTGGATGGCGATTTGAACGATTTTCTTAAAGCGTATTTAATGCAGTACGGTGGGGAGTAGAAATAAAAAAAACCTGACAGGTTTCAAACCTGTCAGGTTTAATGTTGTAAATATTACTTATTCTTCAACGACTCTCTAATCTTTTTTTCAAGTTCATCAGCTAGTTCAATATTATCAAAGAGTAATTGCCTAACTGCATCGCGCCCTTGACCAAGACGGGTTTCGCCGTAGCTGAACCATGAACCGCTCTTCTTGATGATATTCATTTCAACTCCCATATCTATAATCTCACCTGTTTTGGAGATTCCCTCACCGAATACGATATCAAACTCAGCCTTTTTGAATGGTGGAGCTAGTTTATTCTTCACAATTTTCACACGAACCCTGTTCCCCGTTGCATCATCGCCATCCTTAATCTGATTCATTTTGCGGATATCAACACGAACTGTTGCGTAGAATTTAAGTGCATTTCCACCTGTAGTGGTTTCGGGGTTTCCGAACATCACGCCAATCTTATCGCGCAGCTGGTTGATGAATACGCAGCATGTATTCGTTTTGCTAATCGTTCCTGTGAGTTTACGAAGTGCTTGCGACATCAAACGAGCTTGCAAGCCCATTTTGCTATCGCCCATTTCGCCTTCAATCTCAGCCTTAGGAGTTAATGCAGCAACTGAGTCGATTACGATAATATCAATAGCGCCGGAGCGGATAAGATTTTCAGTTATTTCAAGTGCTTGCTCGCCGTTATCGGGTTGTGAGATTAGCAGTGTCTCAACATCAACACCTAATTTTTCGGCATAGGTGCGGTCGAAAGCATGTTCTGCATCGATAATAGCGGCAATACCACCAGCTTTCTGCGCTTCGGCAATGGCATGAATTGCGAGAGTTGTTTTACCCGATGATTCAGGGCCGTAAATCTCAACAACTCGACCTCTTGGATAACCACCAATACCAAGCGCTGCATCGAGGGCAATTGAGCCTGATGAAATGGTTGGAACATCAGCTACCGCTTTGTCGCCCATCTTCATAATGGAACCTTTACCAAAATCTTTTTCGATTTTATCAAGGGTTACCTGAAGGGCTTTTAGCTTTTCCTTGCTGATTTCTTTTCCTTTGTTTTCAACTTTTTCTTTGCTGTCAGTCTTTTCCATTTATAATTAATTTTTTTAAGGTTTTTCAATTAATTCGAGAATCTGATTAACATGATCGCCAGTATTTACCTTTGATATTAGATGAGTTATTTCTCCCTTTTCATCAATAAGAAAGGTTGTCCGTAGAATTCCCATATAGTTTCTACCATACATTTTCTTTTCGCCCCAAACCCCATACAGTGCGGCTACTGTTTGTTCAGTATCTGCAATCAGTCTGAAAGGTAAATCAAACTTTTTAATAAAGTTTAGATGCGATTTTTCGTTATCGGGGCTAACGCCAATTACATCAAATCCAAGATTGCCCAACTGCTCATATCCATCGCGAAGACTGCATGCCTCAGCCGTACAGCCTGATGTATTATCTTTCGGATAAAAATATAGAATAACCTTCTTTCCTTTATAGTCAGAGAGTTTTATCTGATTGCCATTCTGGTCAACCGAAGAGAATTCTGGAGCTTTATCTCCTGATTTTAAACTTATTGTAGTCATAGGTAATTATTTGTAAAGTTAAAAAGTTTGATTGATAATTCTTTAGGTATTTGCATTTGGTTAAAATCATTTATCAACAGCTCGGAATTAACCCATAAACAAGGGTGTTGATAAAATAGTTTAGGAGATAGAAAAAAGGAATATGTTAGTATTGATGATTGCAGGTGTCAATAGCTAATAAGAAAGCGAAGTTTTATCCTTAGCTGCTTATCTATGTGTACTCTGCAATACTGAGGTCAAAAAATCAGAATAATTTAAGGAAAGATTTAGGGATAGGCGTTTCAAATCGCATCTGCTCCTTGGTTATGGGGTGGGTAAAAGCAAGCACTTGAGCATGTAACCCTAAGCGGTTAATTGGGCTAACCGTTGAACCATATTTTTTATCACCAATTATGCTATGTCCAATAACCTGCATGTGAACCCTAATCTGGTTTTTACGACCGGTTTCAAGGTTTAGTTCAAGCAGAGAGTATTTTGCATTCTTCTTGATTGTGCTGTAATGCGTAATCGCTTTTTGTCCTTCGGAAGGTTTATTGCTTGAGTAAACAATCAGCGCTTTGCTCTCCCGTAAATATGATGTAATAACATCTTTATCCTTCTCAACGGGTTTTTCAACTACGGCAATATAGGTGCGCTCAATGATTGTTTCATTCCAATTTTCTTGAAGTTTTGCTTGAATTTCCTCGCTCTTGGCAAAAATCATAATTCCAGATGTTTCCCTATCGAGCCGATGAACCACAAATATTTTGTTGGCAGGATCTTGATCCTTCACGTGCTTGCCCAGAATGCTGTATGCTGTATGATCTTTTTCCTTTTCGGTAGAAATGGATAGAATTCCAGCTTTTTTCTCAACTACGATAAGGAATTGATCCTCGAAAATGATATTGATTCCTGGATAGGTTGTTTTTAATGCTTTCTCCCAGCTGATTTTTACCTCTTGCCCAGCTGTCAACGGATGGTTGAACCATGTTACAATCTCGCCATCTACCGAAACCTGTCCATCGATAAGGAGCGTTTTAAAATTATCACGTTTTTTACCTTTAACATTCTCAAGTAAAAACTTCATTAAAACATTGTTCTGAGTAACCTTGATATTGATATCCGGTTTCTTAAAACTATTCGGTTTGTTAGTATTCTCTATGATATCCATTTTACTCAAGAATTTCTTGTACGCGTCCAATCTGCCCATCCTCCAACCTAACCTTAATACCTCTATGATGAACGGGTGCGCTGGTTAGAATATCTTTTACAAACCCTTCTGTTAGAGTGCCAGTTCGCTGATCTTTTTTAAGAATTATATTTACTTGTAGCCCTTTTGTGATATCTGCTCGTTTTGTTCCGTTCATTTTAAAGTAATTTGAGGCAAAGATAGCAGAAAGTAGTCAGTTTCAACAGCTCAAACCCCAAAACTCCCTTTGAAAACCACCTCTTCAATAGGTTTTCTTTTTCTAGGTGCTGTCTGGCGTTTAATAAGATCCTCAGGGAGTTTAGTTTCATCTCCTTTATATCCTAGGGCTATTATTAATACAGGCTGATATTCTTTAGGTAAATTAAAGTTCTCCGATGCTTTTTGATGATCAAATCCACCCATAGGATGTGTTACTAAGCCAAGGCTGGTTGCCTGTAACATTAGATTTGCATTGGCCATGCCAGTATCGTGCCATGCATAAGCATTGGCGATCAACTTGTCGTTATGGGTATACTCAATCTGAGCAACTGATAGAACTAGAGCAGATGCATCCTTTGCCCAGCGTTGATTGCCTTCAGAGAGAGTGTTCAGTATTAATTGAAACTCAGGTTCATTTTGATTTGCAAAGATAAATCTCCAAGGCTGAACATTCATGCTCGAAGCGGCTAGCGTTGCTGCTTCGAATATTTCGTTCAATTTTTCCTGCTCAATTGACTTTTCAGAATAGGAGAAGTTGCTTTTACGTTTTTGAATGGCGTCTATTATCATTTTGTTTGTATTAAAATGTCATATTGATATAATGGTAATAAGCAACTTTTGTTCAATTAAAAATTATATGACTATCCGTTATTATGACTATTTCTCTGAATTCTGCGAAATTACTCTGACAGGTTCTTCGAACTCTGTCAGGAAATTTGAAGGGAAAAATGACCTTTCAGAGTCTTTAGACCTGAAAGAGTCAATCGATGGTTCTCGATTTAGGCATCTTTGCGGATACTCATTAAAAACTAATTCTTTTTCTCCAGAATCATTCTAGCGATTTTTACAACAATAAATCTTGGTGAGAATCGTGATGAGTTTGCCATTAATGTATTCATAAATCCATGTATTGCAACAGCCTTTCCCTTCATCATGGCTTTGTAACCAAACTTAGCAACCTCTTGAGCTGTAGGTAATTTTTTCCCTTCAAAAAGATTGCTTCCTTCTAACGATGCTGCCGCCTGAAAACCACTTGTGGTTGCTCCTGGGCATAGTGCCGTTACTGTTACTCCAAATTCTTTCACCTCATTATTGACTGCCTCAGAGAAACTTAGTACATAAGCTTTGCTTGCGCAATATACCGCCATGGTTGGACCCGGCTGAAATGATGCGGTTGATGCAATGTTCATGATTTTTCCACTTTTTCGCACGACCATATCTTTTATAAATAGCCTTGTAAAGTGGGAGAGGGCAGTGATATTAAGGTTTATCATCTGCTCCTGCTTTTTCCAGTTTGAGTCGAAGAATAGCCCTGAGTCGCCAAAACCAGCATTATTGATAAGATAATCAATAGCGATATTTTGTCCTTTTAGTTCTTCGTAAACTTCGGCAGCAGCGTTTGGTAAGGATAAATCTTTACCAATTATGTATACTGATATGCCATGATTTTTCTCAAAATCATTTTTGAGTTCTTCTAACTTATTGGTGCTTCGGGCAACTAAAACAAGATTATCTCCTTTTGATGCATGAATTTTTGCTAATTCTAAACCTATTCCGCTTGATGCGCCTGTGATTAACGCTGTTTTTTTCATAATTATTTTTTTAATAAGCATAGTTTAAACAAGAAAGAGGCTATCTATTCCAGTCTTGTGTGACTTTTGAGACAGCCTCTTTACGTTATATTAATAGTAGGAAAGAGTCTATTTTTCAATAGAGCATTTATTGAGAACTACATCCATCAAATATCCTGTGCAAATACCTTTGATGCGAATAATATCCCCGGTTTTAATCATCGATTTATCGATTGCTGTTTTATCGAAACCGCATTGTGTTCCGGCAATGTCTTCGGGATTTTTTAAGTAAACCGAAACGCTAGTGCTGTCCTCTGTTATGCTATCAATTAACCCATCAACAACAATCACTTTATCGAGAAATAATGCGTTTGCAGAACTCTCATCGTCTGTAAATTTCTTTAAAAGATCCGATGCTTTAATCTCAATGTCAGCCTTTTTGGAGGCAACACTGATATCGGCTTTTCGGAAAACGTATAAATAGGTAAATGCTCCTACTATCAGCCCAATCATTACAACTGCAAGCGCAACCCAGATTATTTTTTTCATTGCTGTTTATGCTAAATGGTTTTTGTTGATTTGAAGCATTTTTCCTGTACACTGTCAACTTTTGTTAGTTGGCTGCATAGGTAATGTCTGCTGTTATCTCCATCTCTTTGGCTATCTTCGTTTCAACGAGCTGTGGAATCTGAATGCCAAAATCTTTTGGAATAACTTTAAATTTAGCTTTTGCAGTAATCACACCACTCATAACTTCAATTGTTCCTGTGTTCGATACATTTTTTGTTACGCCATGAATGGTTAAATCGCCAGTAACTTCGGCGGTATAAACGCCATCCTTTTTAAAATCAATTTTATCGAGATTGGTTATTTTTCCCTTAAATGATGATTTTGGGAATTTTGTTGTTTCCATGTAATTCTCGTTAAAATGTTCCTGCATCAGGGTAACCTTAAACTCGAACGATTTATTCAAAAGAATTACTTGAATATCACCGTTTGAAACATCTAAAATGCTAACAACTTGTCGGTTGTGCGCTTCTATAACCTCCATGGGGGTATAGGAGTAAAACCATACATGCCCGGTTTTTGCAATGTGTTTTTGAGCAATCGCTAGCTGAGAAAATGCCAGAAGGGCGATAAATAAGATTTTGGTCTTCATGCTTGTTTAATTTTGTGGTTTTTATGGTAAACAAACAAAAAACTATTTAGCTTACTTGAATCCGAAAATTCATTGAGTATTAAAGCTATTTAGCTTTTTTCAATCCAAATACTCTTGATATATTAAAACCTAGATGAATGCCTGCATTATTCCATTTGCTAGTAGTTTCACCAATGAATCCCTTTTCAATCATCGACACTGAATTGGTGAGAAGAAGTTGAAAAACGTGTCCGCCTGTTTCAATATCAAAACCAACGGCCAACGGATTATAGGTTTTTGTGCTACGATAATCGTTTATTGGGGGAATTACATAGTAATATTCAGCATTAAGCGAAATTCGTTTTGTGAGTTTAAATCTAGCTCCAGCACCCATTGACCAAACATCATTGGGTTCCATTTCAGTTCCGACCATGTTTCTATGAACATATGTAGGGTTTAGCTCAAATGAGAATCGTTCATTGAATTTTCGTGCTACAAGGGCTTGGGCAACATAGCTCGCTCTATCCCAAAAACTGATCTTACTTTCGATACCCAAGGCTGATTTATACAAAGTATTAATGGCAATGCTAGTGAAAAGCGATAGTGATATTGGCATATTCCTTTTACCTTTCGATTGGCGAAGGATTGTAAACTTAAAAGAACCATCATACGTTTTTTCGTACGTTCCACGCCCAATACCAACCATCATCCAATTTGTAATGCCATAATCAAGCCCGAAGTGAATATTGGCCTGATCTAAGCCCCAAAGTTCATAATAGCCGCTATTGAACTGGCCAAATCGGTGCGATATTCTAAAATCAAGCTGTCCAATGGGCATGCGCTCGATGGATTGACCATTAATAATCCTTGTGGATTTAAAGGTGGCTGTTGTATATTCGGTTTCGTTCCCGGTTGCCTCCTCTAGGAGTTTATCGATATCCTGGGAGTAAAGGCTTGCTGATTGAATTATCAACACCAATATCAGTAATGTTTTTAATCGCATAGTAATATTTTTATTATTGCTAGTTATTGGGTGCACCGGCACTAATCCACTTCTCTAAAATCACAATACTTGAACTTTCAATCTTGGAATCATTTTTAGGCATTTTTTTGAAACCTGTCGTCCATTTTATCGAGCCCATGAGTTTACCATCATCTACTCGTTTCTTTACTTCGGTATAACTATCGAGCTTTATACCTCCTCCCGAGGATGCAGATCCGCTATGACAGCCAACGCACGACATGTCAAGAATATTTACAATACAGACTTTATAGGTAATGTTTGTGGTATCGCAAGAGGTTAGCTGAGGATATAGGTACTCCTTGCTATCGTAGTAGCAACCCGATATCGCAAAAAGAAAAATGGCGATTAATGGCATTAATATTTTCATGCTAAATATAATTAGTTGATATTTTTTACTTTTTCCACAGCTTATTTTTTGATGGGACAGCTAGTGTTTTTTGCCCCTTGCTCAATCCAAACCATAATTTGTGTCCGTTGTTCCTTTGAAAGAGGCCTGCTTGGCGGCATCATAATTACACCGTTTACCGCTGTAATTACTTTGTACAATTTGCTTTTTGCAGCATTACCAGGTGTAACAATATTCCTAATTTCGGAGTAGTTTGTTAATGAGAATCCTGCTCCTTCTGAATGGCAGCCTGTATATCCGCATGATGTTTTTATTGTTGGTAAAATTTGGGATTGAAAGCAAACCGTATCCAGCTGATCAATTCCAACAGGGTCGTGCTTACAGGCATTATTGAAAAAAAGGGGTAGCAGCGCTACCATTAAAAGGAGTGGGTATACAATTCGTTTCATATCCGTATTCTATTTGTGCTTTTGTAAAGATAAACAGAAAAAGAACAGGAAAACAAAAAATGATATATATCAAGAATATATGAAGTGTTGTTTTTGTGAGGTAATAATTTAATCGGTTTTTTCTTTGTTCATGTTGTCAGTAAAAGCCGGAGAGTTAAAGTAGGGTTTAAATTTGGGATTGAATTCAACCTCACCCGTTTCGTAGTTAACAAATCCTTTAACAAAATGCTTTGATAGGGTAAATACTTCATCCTGATTATCGTTAAAGCATGAAGGATACTCTGTTAATATTTGCTCAACCTGAACATTATGTTTTTCTAAGCGTTTGAGCTCCGAGTCGTAGTGGTTATAGATATCGTTCGATATGCAGATAACAATTATATACTTGCCGTAGTATTTTCGAACATTATGCTTGTAGGTTAAATCTACGCTATCGTTGATGATTTGCTCAACCGTTTTTTCAAATGAATCAACGAACATAAACCCTTCATCAAAAATATTTCTTGCAACTTTCTCATCCTTAGTATAGTGGGCAAATATTTTTGAATCATCTTCATTGGCAAATAGGAATTTCTGAACTTGCTCGTCGAAAAGCCTGTCGCGCTTAACAATGTTTTCATTGCTTAACAACCTGAGCTTTTCGAGTAAATTTAACACATGCTGAGTATCCCACTCCTTCTCAAGTTTGGTTAGTTTTCCAACCATTAACTCAATAAGGCTATTTTTCTTATTCAGCTGATAGTGAAGATAAACTACATAACAAATTAAGATACCAACAACAAAATATTCCATAATTGTTTTTTGCAAATACCTTGCGAATAGGTTGATGTGCTAAATGAAAGTTCAAACAACGATATAAATTAAGTGTTCAGTTCAATCTGAAAAATCAATCTAAGGTATTTGATTTTATAGTGAAATGCAAATGAGAGGACGGTAATTGTTGGTATTTTGATGTTTTTTAAAAGTTTGATTCTGAAATTTAAGAGTCTCTAAATAAAAAAAATGTTTAGCCATTGCATGCAAATACTAAACTCTTTCAGTTTAACTGGTCTTGGTATTCGTACGATTTGACGACCTTGTTGAACTCAGAATTTTTAACAATCACGCCCGTTTCGTAGTTTATGAATCCCTTAATAAATGACTTTGAAAGGGTGAAGACCTCGTCGTCATTATCATTGAAAAATGATGGAATATCGGAAAGAACTTTTTCTGGTTGGGAATTTGTCTTATTTAAAAGTCTTAGCTCTTCGTTGTAATGGTTGTAAATTTCGTTTGGAATACAAATAACAACGATATATTTCCCGTAGTATTTACGTATGTTATGTTTGTAGTTTAAGTCAACGGAATCGTTTATGACTTGTTCTGCTGTTTTTTCAAAAGAGTCCGTGAATAGTAACCCCTCTCTCGAAATTTTCTTGGCTGTAAATTCGTCCTTGGTATAGTGTAAGAATATCTTGGAGTCGTTTTCGTTCGAGAATATAAATTTTAGCACCGGCTCGTCGAAAAGCCTATTGCGGCTGATAATAGTTTCGCTTTGTTGGATTCTATATTTCTCACGTAGGGTTAAAATATGGTTGGTATCCCAATCCTTCTCAATCTTGCTTAATTTTTCTACCATCACCTCGATAAGATGATTCTTTTTATTCATCTGAATATGAATGAAAACGATATAGCAAATCAATGCGAAAACGATAATATGCTCCATGGAATGTTCAACTATTTAATACGAATATTTAAACTTAAAATTTATGGAAGATAGAATTTTACTTTATGTTTAAAGATTTAGACTATCTCTTTCCACAATCTAAGGTAATTAATTTTTCTAGAAATCAAAAAGCATTGATTTTTTTGATTAACAGAAAGCTGTTAATAAGGAGGGTAAAGTAAAGCAGGTATTACTTATCAAGGGATAAGAAAAAGGAATAAAGAAAGAATCTATCTTTTTGAAAATCTGTCCATTTCGCGTTTTGCATCTTTCTCCTTAAGATTTTCGCGCTTGTCGTGAGTTTTCTTTCCGCGTGCAATGGCAATCTCAAGTTTAGCGTAACCTTTATCGTTGATGAATAGCTTGAGGGCAACAATTGTAAGCCCTTTTTCCTGCGATTGACGGGATAGCTTGGATAGTTCTTTTCTATTTAGAAGCAGCTTGCGCTCTTGGCGAGGGTCATGGTTGTTATAAGTTCCCCAATCGTATTCAGAAATGTTCAATCCTTTAACCCAAAGTTCTCCGTTCACAAAGTGGCAGTATGCATCCAGAAAATTAGCTTTACCAAGCCGTATCGATTTGATTTCGGTACCAGTGAGCACGATTCCAGCAACTAATTTTTCGATTAATTCGAACTCAAAGGTGGCTCGTTTGTTCCTAATTTGCGGGTTGCTATACATGGGATAAGCAGAATCGTTTTGTTAAGTTATTACTATTCCTTTTTTGCAAGGCCTGCGCAAAAATAGCTATTTTTACACCAACAGGAACGGGAATCGATATTTATGTAGTAATTGTATGAATGATTTGTTTGTGAAAAGTGAAAAGTGACAAGCGACAAGCGAAAACGACAAGTGACAAGTGACAAGTGACAAGTGACAAGTGACAAGTGACAAGTGACAAGTGAAAAGTGAAAAGTGAAAAGTGAAAAGTGAAAAGTGAAAAGAAACAACACTAACCAACCTAAAAGTTTAACCTTAATTTGATGTCCTCGAAATACGATTTGATTACAATACTCGGCCCTACCGCTAGCGGTAAAACCCAATTGGCAACTCATGTAGCCAAAATGGTTGATGGCGAGATAATAAGTGGCGATTCGCGTCAGGTTTATCGGGGGATGAACCTAGGAACAGGAAAAGATTTAGCAGATTATACCATCGATAATATTAATACTCCTTATCACCTAATTGATATTGCAGATGCTGGTAGCAAGTACAATGTATATGAGTTTCAGAAAGATTTTTTCAGGGTTTATGGCGATATAAAAGCACGTGGAAAACAATCCATTCTTTGTGGTGGTAGCGGTCTGTACATTGAATCGGTAATAAAAGAATATCGGCTAATTGCTGTTCCTGATAATCTTGAGCTTCGCAATAGTTTTAAGGAGAAGAGCGATGAGGAGCTGATAAAGTGGCTGGCATCTTTTAAAAACCTGCATAATCAAACAGATACCACCAACCGTAAACGGTTGGAGCGGGCCATTGAGATTGAAGAATACTATTCAAACAATGATGTTGACACCACTCCGTTACCCAAAATCAACAATGTTATTTTTGGTGTGCGGTATAGCCGGAATAATGAACGGAATCGTATTTCATGCCGGCTTAAGCAACGGCTCAAGGAGGGTATGGTTGATGAGGTTAAGGCTTTGCTAGAATCAGGAGTTAAGGCCGAGGATTTGATATACTACGGCTTGGAGTACAAATTTATTACGCAGCATATTTTAGGTCTAATTACTTGGGACGAAATGTTTACCCAGCTAAATAATGCTATTGCTCAGTTCGCTAAGCGTCAGATGACCTGGTTCCGACGCATGGAGCGTAATGGTATCGATATAAAATGGATTCAGGGAAATTTACCTATAGCAGATAAAGTAGGTATTGTTTTGGACATTGTGAAGTAAGTTAATACATAAAGATTTCAAGGGAGTTGTAGTGTAGTTTTTAATCAAATTATTAGGAATAGATATATTGAAATATGGTAACAATAACTTAAAATGATATGAGTGAATTTGTTTTATATAAATCGAATGGGCTGTCAATGAGAGTATTGGGGGTTATCAATAAGATGAATTTCTTTGTTGTGTACTCGATTATTCCAATAATCTTGTTCCTAACAATAATATCAAATGGATGGACAAAAGAATTATTTCGAATTATTTTAATAATTCTTTTGTTATTAGCCATCGTAGTTTTGATTTTATATTCAGGATATCTAAAGAAACATATTGAAATTATAGGGAAATTAACTGTAAATGCATCAATGATTAAGAAGACTGTTGGTGGATTCGAGGAACGGTTTGAATACAGTGAAATAAAAGGCATAGAAGTAAAATACCATATTAGAAAAATATTCTTAACTCCAAATGCTGATAAAAGCAAGACTTATATAGTAATAATTGAATGTGAAGGAAAACAAAAAGAAAAATTTGTAATCTCGAGTCAATCGATTGACGTACCCATAGTGAATTTTTTAGATAACGTTAAATGGATTGAGAAGCACTTAAATCTAGAGTTATTGAAACATTAACAATGGCAGCATTTTCCAACGATTAGCGAATATTTTTGTAAGGATGGATGAGATGATAAGTAAATGTCTAATAATTAATAAACCCCAAATGGAACATTTGGGGTTTATTGTTATTTTGTTTAGAATCTTCTGTCTGAAATCTAGTGTCTGTTTTACTTCAGCCACTTGTCTAACCAGCCAAAGAACTCACGTTGCCAGATAACAGCATTCTGTGGCTTGACTACAAAGTGTGTTTCTTTAGGATAAACAAGCAATTTGCTTGGTATGCCTCTTAGCTGAGCAGCATTGAATGCCTGTAAACTCTCAGTATAAGGAATACGCAAATCCATCTCTCCGGTAATAATCATGATTGGGGTATCCCAGTTTTGAACAAATCGATGTGGTGAATTGGCATACGATTTTTGGGCAACAGCATTGTTCTTATCCCAGTATGGTCCGCCTAAATCATGATTTGGGAAGAAAGTTTCTTCGGTTGCTGCATAAAAACTTTCGAGGTTAAACATTCCGCAATGCGCAATAAATGCCTTAAATCGTTTTTGATGATGCCCCGCAAGATAGTAAACGGAGTATCCGCCATAGCTGGCTCCTACGCAACCGAGTTTATCTTTATTTACCCACGATTCTTTACAAACATCATCTATTGCACTAAGATAATCCTTGATATTCTGACCACTGTAATCGCCTGAAATTTGCGCATTCCAAGCCTGACCGAATGATGGAACGCCTCTGCGGTTAGGCGCAACAACTACATAGCCATTGGCTGCCATAATCTGAAAATTCCAACGGTAACTCCAGAATTGGCTAACGGTGCTCTGTGGCCCACCTTGACAGTAGAGTAGGGTAGGATACTTCTTCGTTTTATCGAAATTTGGAGGAAGTATGACCCAAACAAGCATATCCTTGCCGTCGGTAGTTTTTACCCAACGCTCCTGAACCTCGCCCATTTTAATATTATCAGCGATATTCTTGTTAGTGAAGGTTATTTGCGTTTCGGTACCAGTTGCCTCATCAACTTTAAAGAATTCAGGAGCCATGCTCATGCTCATTTTTTCACCTATAAGAATACCATTTCTTTTTTGACAAAGAGTATAGTTGTGAACTCCTTTAGTAATCTGAGCAATTGTTTTTGTTTCGATGTTTATTTTATAAAGTTGCTCGGTTCCCTTCACTCCACTTGCAAAGTAGATGTTTTGATTATCATCAGCCCAAACATACTGCTCAACGTTTTGGTCGAACCCTTGGGTTAAGTAAGTTTTTTGATTTGTTTTTAAATCAATAATAAACAACCTTCTTTGGTCAGCCTCATTTCCTGGAGTAGCCATGCTTGTCCAAGCAATGAGCTGTCCGTTGGGAGAGTACGATGGATTTCTGTCGTAACCAATATTATCTGAGGTGATATCTTCGGTTTTGCCGCTTTCTAAATCATAAACATATATGTTTGAATTTGTGCTAACCGCATATTCCTTGCCATATAGTTTTTTTGAACAGTAGACAATTTTCTTTCCATCTGGGCTCCATTGAACCTCGTTTATTTCAAAGTCGGTGGCCATTGGAGTGTCCCACTTTTCTCCTTCGTTTATATCCTTTGAGTTTTGCAATGCTCCATCTTTTAAATCTGCAATAAAAATATGGCTATAGGAGCCATCCTCCCAGTAGTCGAAGTGCCGATACATCAGATTTTCAATAATCCTCACATTTGCTTTATCCATATCGGGGTGAAGATCTGTTGTGCTATTTTCAATTTTTACAGCTTTTGCGTAAAGAATTTTTGAACCATCAGGTGAAATCATAAAGCCATCAATATCTCCATCGATGCTGCTTACTTGACGTAGACCAGTTCTATCGGCTTTAATTTCCCATAGCTGAGAAGCACCACTTTCAGTCGATAAAAATCTTAGAAATTGTCCGTCAGCGCTCCATTGTGGGTTTGATTCAGAACCAATACCGTTGGTTAGTTTTTTAGGTTCACCACCCTCAGTAGCAACAGCATATAAATGTGTTATCCCTTTATTTTCCTGAAGATTATAGTATGTGGTGGTGTAAGCCAAAGTTTTTCCATCGGGAGAGAGGCAAGGATTGTTAACTCTGCCATACTTCCACATGATTTCAGGTGTAAGTAAACCCTTAGAGATTTCGTTCTGAGTTAACGAAACATCGATCTTTAAAGGCTCTTTTTTTGGTCCTTTTTCTCCCGTTGTACAGGACGTACCAGCAACTACTAAAGTCATGATAATTAGATTGATGAAATTAAATTTCCTTTTCATGGTTTGTTATTGTTAGAGTTTTGCTTTATTTAGTTCTAAGTTAAAGGCATAAAATTACTAAATCTTTGAAAGCATTCTTTTCTTTGATTCACTTTATTTGTAATTGTTTAAGTGGAGTTTTATGATACCAGTACTTATTTTTTTTGCAGTAGTCTATATTAGCGTTTAGAAGTTGTTAGGAAAATCAATTTTAGGAATTATATAACCTGCGTTTTATTTGCAATGTATGATAACGGGATGAGGGGTAAAGTACGTTTTTCTCTTCGTTAATCGTTTTATCTATTTACGTTATAGATTGAATATTGAATAATTGCTATTTGCTTTATGATAAAAAAGAATATTTTTGCCCTAAATAATCTGCAAAATGAAAGTATCAGACTTTTTTCATTCGCTTCATGATTTCTTTACCGAGAAGCGGTTTGTTGTGTTTACGCTATCGTTGATTTTTATTCTATTTCTTTTCGGCTTAATTCTTTCTGACGGATTTACAGGTGGCGCAGAGAGTATCTGGCATTATAATTATTCTCATTTTGCTTTTAAGTATCCACATTTGCTCTTTAATAGCTGGTCAAAACCTGTTTTTACCTTGCTAAGTGCTCCATTTGCAGTATTCGGTTTTAAAGCAATGCAATTTTTTAATATTCTCCTTGCAATTGCTGCTGGGTTATTTGCTTATCTGGTTGCAAAGGAGTTGAAAATGAGGCAACCAATTCTTGCAATAATCCTTTGCTGCTTTACGCCTGTTTTTACATATAATATTTTCTCGGGTTTAACCGAAATTTTATTCGCAGTAACAACCATTATCACAACGTACCTGTTGCTTAAAAATAGGTATTTACTCGCATCAATTGTTGTTTCGTTTTTACCGTTGATTCGCAGCGAAGGTATTTTTCTTATTCCAATTTATGCATTTTTCTTGGTGTATCGAAAGCAGTATAAGACAGTGCTATTGATGCTAGTTGGACCTATTATTTATAGTGTTGTAGGTGGATTTGTGAATCATGATTTTTTATGGTTGATAAACCAGAACCCATATTCTGAAGATATAGGCTTGTACGGAACTGGTAGCTTCTTTCAATTCATTAAACGAAGCCCAGGATATTTCGGTATACCGAACGAATTGTTCTATGTTACAGGACTTGTTGCAGGATTAACACTTTATCTTCGAAGTCAGAAAGAATTCTCCAAGGAATTTTTGTTGGTAATCTTACCCTTTTTTACCTATCTGTTTGTTCATTCATTTATGTGGTGGACTGGTCTTGGTAACTCACAAGGAAATAACCGGTATATGGCTGCAATAGTGCCTTTAATGGCGGTTATGTCAACTCGTGGATTAACGTTATTTTCGCTAATGTTTGAAATTTTATTCAGAAGACCCTGGATTAAAATTGCAGCGCTATATATTGGAATTTTATCGGTTATTCACATTCCTTTTGCAGTGCAAAACTATCCCATTGGAACCGATGCTTATAATAAAATAGTTGCGCAAGTTGGTAGTTGGATTAAATCGAATGGTTTAGATAAGCAGAAGATCTATTTTAAAGATTCAAATGTTCCATTTGTGCTTGGTTTAAACCCTTTCGATAGCACAAAATGTCAAAGCATATTCCTTGTAAAATCAAAAGTAAACGAGAATATTGAAGTGGGCTCAATCCTAGTTTATGATGAAAGGTTTTTCCCAACTGATAAAAATGAGTTCGACTCCCTTGTTCAAAACCATAACTTCGAATTACAAAAAGTGTTTGAGCCAGATGCAAACTTTAAGGTTTATAGTAGAGACTATCGAATGGCTATATTTAAGCGCATTCGAACCGATAGCGCAATTCTTAATAAGAATAGGATGGTGGCATATGGTTCAAAGGAGGAGTTTAGATCGCTGGTAAACTTGAACTTCGATCGTTCTTACCATCAGCTCGATTCTGCATCAATATATTTTGATAATAAGAATGAAACAAAATGTATTGAGATAAATGTATTGAAAGAGCAATTCATCGTTAATGAGTTCGATTTATCTACCATAAATTTTGAGAAACCATTAGAACTTTACCTGAGATTAAAAATCAATCCTCAGGATACACTTAAGCTACCATTATTATATGTTGTTGAAGTAGTTAAAAAAGATAAACAAATTTTTTATAAAGAGATTCAACTCGAAAATAAGGACGGCGAATTAAATAGTTGGTTTAATATCGATTGTAGAGTTAAGTTACCCGAAGAGATTTCTTTTAATGGAACGCTAAAGACCTATTTTTTAAATCGTAATAAAGGGCGCTATTTAATTGATGATTACCAGTTAGGGTACTGCTTTAAGAGGTAATAAAAAGTCCCTGAAATTTTTCAGGGACTTTTTATTAAAAATTCTATGCTATTTAATTTTTAACCACTTATCAAGCCATCCTTTAAATTCTCGTTGCCAAAGGATTCCGTTCTGAGGCTTTAAAACCCAATGGTTTTCATCAGGGAAGAAAAGGAATTTGCTAGGAATACCCTGCATTTGAGCCGCATTAAAAGCAGCCATTCCTTGAGTGTAAGGAATTCTAAAATCTTTACCACCATGAATTACTAGAATTGGGGTATCCCAGTTCTTAACAAATTTGTGAGGGCTCTGAGCGTAGCTGTGCATTGCAACTTTGTTGCTTGTTTCCCATGGCGCACCGCCATTCTCCCAATTATCAAAAAACATCTCATCCGTTGTCATGTACTCCATTTCGGAGTTAAATACACCACAATGTGCAATAAATGCTTTGAATCGTTTATGGTGATTACCTGCTAACCAAAATATGGTTTGCCCACCATAACTTGCTCCAACGGCACCTAAATGATCTTTGTCAACCCAAGGTTCTTTGCTAACATCATCAATCGATGCTAAAAGATCTTTCATTTCTTGTCCGCCATGGTTTTTACTAATCTGATCTGTCCACGCTTGTCCAAAAGTTAAAGTTCCTCGGCGACTTGGAGCAACAACGACATAACCGTTCGATGCCATAATGGAGAAATTCCATCTGTAGCTCCAAAATTGGCTTACTGCGCTTTGAGGGCCGCCTTCGCAGTAAAGAAGTGCTGGATATTTTTTGGTTTTATCGAAGTTTGGAGGAAGAATTACCCAACAATGAACTAGTTTTCCATCGGAGGATTTCACCCATCGCTGCTCAACGGTTGGCATAGTAAGCTGAGCAAGAATATCTTTATTGATAAAGGAAATCTCTGTTTCATTCCCATTGCTGGGATCAATCGAGTATATTTCGGCAGGTTTTGTTATTGTAACCTTGTCGCCGATTAGCATATTCCCGGCAATAACAGCTGAATGATAATCATGATTGCCCTTCGTAACCGGTTTTATCTCTTTGGTTACTATATCCAATTTATAAATCTGATAGGAAGCGTTAACTCCAGCTATCATATACATTGAGTTTCCATCGGGTGTCCACTGAATATTTGATACCGAGTAATCGAAGTTAGGGGTCATGTACGTCTTTTGACCGGATGCAATATCTAGAATAAAAAGACGATCTTTATCTGCTTCAAATCCTGCTCGCTCCATGGATAGCCAGGCCATTTTGCTACCATCGTTCGAAAATACAGGTGCTTTATCATATCCCATCATTCCTTCAGTAAGGTTTTTGACTTTACCGCTTTCTATGCTATAAAGGTATATGTCGGAATTTGTACTAAAGGTGTACTCTTTACCACTTAACTTTTTACAAGTATAAGCGATTTGTTTTTCATCGGGTGTCCATGAGATTTCTTCCATTCCACTAAAAGGTTTTAATGGGCTATCGTAGGGCTCACCTTGCATAATATCTTTAGCATTTGTAACCTTACCATCAGCAAGGTCTGCAATGAAAATATGGCTATACAATCCATCCTCCCATGAATCCCAATGGCGATACATGAGATCGTTAATCATCATGCCGCTGGCCTTGGGTAAATCGGGGTAGATGTCTGCGGTTGTTTTATCGATTTTAACTTCGCTAATGAACAGCACTTTATCGCCTTTTGGCGATAACTGAAAGCCATTAATATCCGATTCAAACGACGAGATTTTTTGAACATCACTGCCATCCGAGTTGATAGTCCATATTTGCGCAGTTTCACCTTCGGTGGACAGGTAGGCAATTTTTGAGTCATTCACCCACGTAAGGTTAAACTCGTGCGCGCTGGTTGTGGTCAGCTGCTTTTTGTTGCTTCCATCAACATTCATGATAAAAAGATCGGAATTGCTCTTGTTCTGTTCAATAGAATAGTATGAAATAGAATAGACTATTTTGCTTCCATCTGGAGAAATGGCTGTTTCACCGAGCCTGCCAAAGGACCAAAGCACTTCTGGGGTTAATAACCCATTTTCAATTTTCGGGTTTGATGGGCCAATCACAACCTCTTTGGGCTGTTTAATTCTGCTGCACGAGGCAATTATTACCATGAATGCAACAATTAATACTCTATAATTCATAACAATATTATTTAGGGTTTTAAAAAAATATAATAAGAGTACGACAACAAGCTAGGTCTAAAGTTTAACTGAATTAAAGGAAAAGAGAAAATATCATTGGTTTAGCTCGATTCTTCGAGCAAGCGAAGTCCTAGAACGGTAATATCATCTCGTTGGAATGCATTTCCTCGGAATTGGTCAAACGCCTTATTGACTTCAATTCCCACTTCGTTCATCGGCTTGTCAATATTTGATAGCAGGGATGATTGGAAACGGCTTGCCATAAATTTTTTCCGATTCTCGTTATTTTGATCCACTATTCCGTCTGAGTTAAGGAAAATAGCATCACCAGGGCTCAAGTATATTCTATTGTTTACAAATTCAGGATCAACATCGGGCATAATTCCTCCAATGGTTTTACGATTCCCCCGGAGCGTTTGAATTTTGTGAGTCCCTTTTTGGTAGTAGTATAGCATTCGGTTAGCACCTGCAAATGTTATTATAAACTGATTCGAAATTTTTTGTTCAATGAGGCAAATGCATGCATCCATACCATCAAAACTTTCGCTAACATC
This sequence comes from Bacteroidales bacterium, assembly GCA_025361485.1. Classification (GTDB taxonomy): domain Bacteria; phylum Bacteroidota; class Bacteroidia; order Bacteroidales; family Tenuifilaceae; genus UBA8529. The sequence continues at coordinate 21,614 of JANYLA010000062.1, read as the reverse complement.
TTGCCTAAGAGCTTGGTTTACCGAATTATTGAGCTCTGTGAGTATATCTGCAGGGTTATGTATCTTCCTTTCATTTACAATTTCGCTAAGCATCCTACTTCCAATCATCGACATAAATGCACCAGGAACACCATGCCCAGTGCAATCAACCACTGCAATGAAGATTTTTTCGGCTTGTTTGGATTTTGAAGATAATCGAGAAATCCAATAAAAATCGCCTGATACTACATCCTTCGGCTTATAAATTATAAAATGCTCTATACGGTCGTTGAGTACATTCAAATCAGGTAAGATAGCCTGTTGTATCGTTTTTGCATATTCTAGACTTGCAGATGTTTGACGATTCTGCTCATGCAACTCATCCCTTTGAACCTGCATCTCCTCTTTTTGCTGCATCAACGCCTCGTTCTTTTCAATTATCTCCTCCTGAAATAGAATTAAATCTTTTGTTCTATCCCTCACAAGAGATTGTAGTCTAAGGTTAGAGCCTTTTAGCAGATTTGTTTTTATGGTAACATAAATCCAAATGATTCCCGAGAGAATTAGGATGTACAACACAAATGAAACTGGCGATTTAAACCAAGGACGTTTAATGAAAAAGGAATAGGAAGCGATAGGGCTTTCCGTATCAAATACATTTCGTGCTTTTACTATAAACTTATAGTTTCCAGAGGGCAAGTTTGTATATTCTTTTTTTTGATCGGTTGACCATTCGCTCCACTCCTTATCGTAGCCCTCTAGCATAAAGGAATACTTCATTTTTTGATTTTGACCAAAAAATGGAGATGAAAAATATATAATAATGGAATTGTCTCTGCTATTTAATTTCTGAACGGTATTGTTCGTTTGAGAAAAGTTTGTGCTCTTGAATCCATTTAAATCACTTGTTAGAGATGATGCCCCATTGAATACCTGCTTGGTTTGACTTGCAATTATTCGCCTAATCAACAGTTTTATGATAGACTGATTGTCGCTTTTAATTGAACCATCATAGCGGTATAGGCCATCGTATGATGCTATCCAATTAATATCGTTGTCTTCGCTTAGCACATCATTAAAAATCATGTCAGGGATAATTCTGAATTGGGCAGGAATACGACGATAGGTTTTATCGGGGTATTTAAGCGCTCTTTCAATCCATCGATTAGGATTATCTTTATAAACTTCAAACCATAAATTTCCTTTTTTATCCTGATTTAGAATTCTTATCCCCGTTTTACCATCGGTAAATTCAACACCTAAACTAGAATCTGGAATAAAACTTTCGGTTTTGGGATTGAACTGGCATAAACCCTTGTCTGTTGAGACTTTAATGTTTCCATCAATCAGCGATACGGACATATCATCGCATTTTGGGGAAAATGGGAGTTGATGGAAAGATTTATCCTGATCGGCTATTAGCTGATAAGGGTTTACAACGTTGCATCGATCTACACCCTTGTATCGATGAGAATACCATAAGCATCCATTATTATCTTCGATTAAGGAGTAAACCTGACCTTTGCTTTCTTCCAGTTTTCCTAAGAAAATCCATGTACCCTGTTGATACCTTAAAATTCCAACCCCGTCATCTAAGCCTACATAGGTTATATTTGGGAATATTTTTGATGAGCAAAAGGAGTATGAAGATTTTTTGTAATCCCCAATTTTTATTGCTTTATCACCATCTACCCGATAAATTCCTTCTGCTGAACTAACAAGAAGTGAAGATTTATTGTCGCTTGTATGAGCAACATAAAGTTTGTTTAAATATTTGTTAAACCCTTTTATTTCCTGAAATACGTCATTTACCTTTCGAAATATTCCAATGTTTGTTGAAATGTATAAATCATTATTAAAACGAACAGCAGATTGTAGTGAGCCTCTTAGGCCAGAACTTTCATCCCAAGATGTTAGCTGGGAGTTTATGTTTGTGTATGAAATGCCATTGTTTAAAGCCATCCATAAGTTATTCTGATTATCAAGGAATAAATTCCAAACCGATTCGTCCTGAAGATTAGATGATTGATTTATTTTACGAACAGTTTTTCCATTTCTGTCAATAATTATTACTCCCTTTCTTTGGGTTCCAATTGCTATGTTTCCATTTGGTAAAATAATACTGTGATATATTAGATTTTCATTTAAAAATTTATCTTCATCGGTTTTGAATTTTGTAATAATTGAGTCTTTGTGAATGGTTGTGTCAGTTCGAAGGGACTCAACTCTATAAAGGTATAGCCCATCAGATTGAGTGCCTATTAAAAGTTTATTGGTTGAGTAGGGTTGAATAAAGTAAATCAACTTTTTTGATACAAAATCAGTCCCGGGTGCCAACTTTAGAGAATCATTCTGAAGATATGTTAAGCCATATTCTGGTTGGTTAATGAATATCTTGCCCAAGGCAAAAAAGGTACGACGGAAAAATGTTTTAGGTTTCCAGATTTTAACGTTTTTGCCTTGTATTCTTATTAAACACTGATTTGAAATGAAGAAAACGCCATCTTTTGTTGCAAAAACCTGTCGAACCAATCCGATTGGTAGGCAGTAAGCAGGTAGTTTATTTGTTAACGAGAAGTACTTTATTGAGCTCGTTGAGTCTGCCGCTAAATAACCCAATTCGTCTTGCCCTCCAACCCAAATACGGCCTTCACTATCAATATCGAGGCAGCGAGATAGCGCGCCATTAATGGATATGTGACGCCAATCACTACCGTCATACTCGATTACACCCTTGTTGTTGGCTACATAAATTAAGCCGCGCGGATCCTGAACAATTGCCCAGTTCTGTGAATGACCTGAGTAATCGCGGTGATTAAAATTATGGATAGGATAACGCCCCAACTCCTGAGCGTATCCGCTCCGCAGCGTGGAGGTGAAAAGAAAAAAAACACTTAAGAATAAAGATGTCCAAAATCTCATATGCCGAAAAAATCTGAAACCAAGATATTAATTTTTATAGCAAATACTGGGTTAATGGCGAAAATTTTTACTAAAAAAGCTAGATTATCATTCTAAACCATTATTATATACGATTGAAATTGTGTTTTGGTTTGATAATTAATTGCTTATGTGAAAAATGTGTTGAATTGTTAATTATCGTTGTCTTTTACTTTAATAAAACCGATCTGTTTGATTAATTACTACTCTTTGAAGTGTAGTTTAAGCTATTCCAATGTGGATGAATCTATTTTCTCAATTGTTAATTATCCGAATTAGTTCGTCTGAACTCCATAAACCATTGTCTTCTTTCTCTTCGTATTTGATAAAGTGATGAGGACTATCAACTGAAAAGTATATGTAATAAACATCTGGTGCAAATATTGAAATCCAACCTGCAACTGAAAGTTCAAGTTTATAGCATTCAAAGGTACCTGCCTTAACTGTTATGGTTTGTTTGCCAGTATTCGTTGCTCTCATGGTAAGTGCATTGCCGTATTCAGCCATATAAGTATCGAAGGAGACGCTTTTTATCGTTTCGAATGGAAAGCCACTAAGCGAGAAGAAGTATGCATATCGTGAATATATGTTCTTTTCCAAGGTGAAAAAATCTTTGTCTATGCCCTTTTCTTTATTGTAAAAATGAACATTGTTATTGCCATTATTAGAGTAGTATTCTACTATGCTGTTTGTTTTTTGGTCGACCCTTTTTTCTGAAATGGTTGTTAAATTATCATAATTCAACTCAATCTCATTCGAAAAATTTGATCCCTCGGTAGCATAGATATAGTAGTACTTTAATCCATTTCGTTCTTTTACTGAAATATTAACTTTTGTTATAACATATCCATTCGCTTTATCAATATAATCACTAATTTCGTATGATTCTTTATCTGGTAAATTAGGGTTTTTAAATACTGGTTGAGCAAATGCTTCAAATGAAAAGTGAAAAAGTAATAAATAGAATGAGAATGTCAATGCTTTCATAATCGTCGTTGAATTACTTATTAGATGCTTAAGAGAAAAATCACAATATTGTTTTTGTCTTAACGTAAAATTAACACTATTTAATTTAACCTTGTTCTTTAATTGATTGTTGCTTTTTGTGATTTCGGACTAAAAATTTTCGGGTATGAAAAATAAATTCATTGTTGTTGCATTTGCTGCCTCTATCACCGCTTGCTTGGGCGATTTTTTAGTAATGTTTATTCTGGGAAAATATTACCCTGGTTATAGCCAACTCAGAGATTCGATGAGCGGATTGGGGGCATCAGTAAGCCCTGTTTCATTCGAAATGTCTGCTTGGTGGGTTGTGGTAGGGATTCTTTTAACAATATTTGGTATTGGTTTTGGGTTAACTTTTTCGAATAAGCGAGCACGAATAGCATCGTGGTTAATTGCTATTTATGGTTTAGGCGAGGGGGTTGGGTCGGGTCTTTTCCCTGCAGACTATGTTGGCGATAAGTTGACATTTATAGGCTATGTTCACGATGCTATTGGAGGGATTGGAATAGCTGGAATATTCTTTCTGCCACTTGTCTTACTAAATTTCTTCAAGGGTAATAACAACTTTAAACTTTATAAACTCTCAATAATTGTTTTTGCTCTCGGGTTTACCTTTTTACTTCTTTTTGGCATCGCCCGTTTGGATTACTTTACTGGTAGTTTTATCGCTTCATATAAAGGATTATGGCAACGTTTATTAATGTTGAATTATTATAGTTATATTATCGTAATTGCTTTTTATATGCTTAAACATAAACCAAAAGTTTAATATAAAGATAGGTTACAAACAATGTCTTAACTTAATTCATTATGGCAAGAAACAAAATATGATTATGAAGACCGATTTATTATTAAAAAAAATTCCGCAGATAATGAAAGAAAAGAGCATCCCTTTTCTTCGCGAGAATGGAAATTTAATAGGGCAATTCATTCTTACCTTATTCTTTGTTGCGCTGGGTATTTGGTTCTTGAAACATGAGCGCGCTGAACTTATTGAAGTAAAAACAGTACTTGTTTCTTCACGATGGATTCTTGTATTAATAGGTATTTGCATTACTTTAATATATCTTCTATTACAAGGGTTAATGTATGTAACCTCATTTGCATCGGTTCATAGTAAAGTATCTATAGTTTCAGCAACGATTCTTTTTCTTAAACGAAATTTTATTAGCATTTTTCTTCCGGCAGGTGGAGTATCATCATTAGCATTTTTTACTGGCGAGATTGAAAAAAAGGGGATTTCGAAGACTCAGATTCATTTTGCATCATCGGTATATGGATTTGTAGGAATCCTCTCAGTGGTAATTGTTGCAATTCCGGTATTCACAATTGCTTTATTTTTAGGAAGCATTGGTCCTGGCGAATGGTACGCTCTTATTGCTGTTATCATATTAATATCAGCGGCTTATGCTGTTTATCGAATAGTAATCAGCAAAGGATTGCTTTATCGATGGATTATTAAAATATCTCCTTCATTTGAACTTTTTCTCGAAGAGTTGAGGAGCAAAAAAATTAATAGAAAACAATTCTATCTTACCATTTTAGTGTCAGTGGTTATTGATATTGTGGGAATTCTTCATCTTTATGTTGCCATGCTGGCTTTAAATCTGTCGCCCTCACTTTTTGCCGCACTGATGGCTTACCTAATTGCTGTGATTTTTTTAATTGTATCACCATTTCTACGAGGTTTAGGTGCTATTGAAGTCAGCATGTCGTACATTCTTGTTCAATTTGGTTATACCAATGTTGAGGCCATTGCAATCACTTTTCTTTATCGATTTTTTGAGTTTTGGCTGCCCCTGTTAGCTGGTATTTTAAGTTTTGTTTTGAAAATCAACAAGCTACTGATGAGGGTCATCCCTGCAATGTTGTTATTGTTCTTGAGTATAATAAATATTATATCCGTTTTAACACCAGCAATATCGGAACGAATAGAAGCCCTTCAGAATTTTATCCCTGTGGATGCTATAACTGCATCAAACTATTTTGTAATGATTGCTAGTTTGTTTATGCTGATAACATCAGCGTTTTTACTTAAAGGGCTTCGCACAGCATGGTGGTTTGCAGTTTTGCTCAGTGCTGTTTCGATAGTTGGTCATCTAACAAAAGCTATTGATTATGAGGAAGCGATATTAGCATTTATTGTTTTGCTCGTTTTGCTTGGTACTCGAAAAGATTATTATGTAAAAAATAATCCTAGGTTACGGTATATCGGAATTCAAACGGCATTGCTTAGTTTTTTGGCAGTACTTATTTATGGGATAATTGGTTTTTATTTTCTTGATAAAAAACATTTTAACATCGATTTCAGCTGGTTGCAATCAGTCCAGTATACTTTACAGTATTACTTTTTGGTTGGAAGTAGCGACTTGATTCCAGTGGGTTCGTTTGCAAGGTATTTTTTACTTTCGATAAATATAAGTGGTTTCGCTTCAATTTCGTTTCTTATTTATACCCTTATCAGACCTTTTGTATTTAAGGACTCAGTTTCTGAACAAGAACTACAAAAGGCAAAGGAACTAGTTAACCATTATGGTTCATCGGGGCTGGACTACTTTAAAACCTATTCCGATAAACTATTTTTCTTTTCGGACAACGAAAATTCTTTTATCTCTTACAGGATTTCAGGGAATTTTGCTGTAGTTCTTGAGAATCCTGTTGGAATGAATGAAAAATCAATTGGGGAGTGTATTAAATCCTTCGATTTATACTGTTATGAGAATGGGTTGAAGAGCATTTACTATCGTGTTCCTGAAGAGAACCTATCTATTTATAAAGGAGTTGGGAAAAAGAGCCTGTTTCTTGGACAAGAAGGAGTTGTCGATTTGCAATCATTTACCCTTGAGGGCGGTAGTCGTAAATCGTTAAGGAATGCCGTTAATAAAGTGATAGAAAGAGGGTATAAGGCTAAGATTTACTCTTCACCTATAAAAGATGGTGAACTTCAAAAAATCAAAGCGGTTTCAGATGAATGGTTAGCCATGATGGAACGAAAAGAGCTAATCTTCTCACAGGGGATGTTTGTTTGGGATGAACTAAAACAAAATACTATTATTACTGTTGAGAGCCCTGAGGAAAAAGTGGTGGCTTTCTTGAATATAATCCCCGATTATGCAAAAGAAGAATCGACTTACGATTTAATTAGAAAGACAGCCGATGCGCCCAATGGTGTTCTCGATTTTATTATGATTGAAATGTTTAACTACCTGAGAATGCAAAATTTCAAATTTGTAAATCTTGGCTTTGCTCCAATGTCTGGCTTAAACGACCCACACACTTTTCCCGAGAAGTCAATGAAATTTGCATATGATAAAATTCGTTCGTTTTCGCACTATAAAGGATTGCGTGATTTCAAGGAAAAATACTCACCGATTTGGTATAATAAATACTTGATTTACGATAATGACTATGATTTAATTCAAGTTCCAAGGGTATTATCAAAGATCATAAAACCTTAAATGCTTAATAAAATATTATTGTTCAATAAGTTTAGCGATATATAATATGTTTAAGTTTCTACAGAAGATAGATGCAAAAGGTTATCGACCACGTTTTGGGGGAGAAGATATTTTTAAATTTATAGGCCCTGGTTTACTCGTTACAGTTGGGTTTATCGATCCTGGTAATTGGGCATCAAACCTTGCTGCAGGGGCAGACTACGGATACACGTTACTTTGGATGGTAACCTTCTCAACCTTTATGCTGATTATACTTCAGCATAATGTTGCCCACCTTGGAATTGCCACTGGCTTGTGCCTTTCCGAGGCAGCGAGCATTCACCTTAAACCTCGATACTCAAATATGGTATTGGGTTCGGCCATGTTAGCTTCAATATCAACCTCGTTGGCCGAAATCTTAGGCGGTGCAATTGCTTTAAATATGCTTTTTTATATTCCGATACGTGCAGGTGCCCTCCTTGTGCTAATATTTGTGGCTATAATGCTTTACTCCAATTCGTATCGAATGATTGAGAAGTGGATAATCGCTTTTGTCTCAATCATCGGCTTGTCATTTATATACGAACTTACACTGGTAGATATTAATTGGGAGCACGCAATCCATTCATGGGTTACCCCATCATTTCCTGACGGCTCGATGATTATTATAATGAGCGTGCTTGGTGCAGTTGTTATGCCTCATAATCTTTTTCTCCATTCGGAGATTATCCAAAGTCGACAATGGAATCTACAGGATGAAAAGGTCATTAAAAAGCAGCTTAAATTTGAATTTTTCGACACGCTGTTTTCAATGCTGATTGGATGGGCAATAAATAGCGCGATGATACTGCTTGCCGCTGCAACATTTTACAAGAACAAGATTCAAATAACAGAGCTGCAGCAAGCAAATCATCTTCTTGAGCCATTACTTGGTAGTAACGCAGTTGTAGTATTTGCCGTTGCTTTACTTTTTGCTGGAGTTGCATCTACTATAACATCAGGAATGGCCGCAGGATCAATATTTGCCGGGATGTACAAAGAGCCCTACGATATCAAGGATAACCACTCACGTTTGGGCGTTGCTATTTCTCTGGTTGTTGCCTTTCTTATAATCCTTTTAATCTCCAACCCTTTTAATGGATTGATTATTTCACAAATGGTTCTTAGCATACAATTACCAATCACCATTTTCCTACAGGTTAAATTAACCTCCTCGAAAAAGGTTATGGGTAAATACAAGAATACATTTTTTACTCGCACTCTCATTTATACTATTGGAGTTATTGTTACCATCCTTAATATTATGCTTTTTATGAGTTTTATTTTATAGGCTAATCCTATCGTTATGAAATCATTTTTTTGGAGCGTTAATTTCATCCACCATTATCTATTTTTTTATACTTTTATAGGATAATAACCAATTAAATTATTTGCTATGAACTACACACCTTTTATTATCATTGGAGTTGCTGTACTAATCCTCTTCTCAGGATTTATTACTGTTCGTCAGGGATATGTTGCCGTTGTAACAATTTTTGGCAAGTATCGTCGTGTAATGGGCCCCGGACTTAATTTTAAGATTCCACTATTTGAGGTTATCTACAAAAGAATTTCAATCCAAAATCGGTCAGTTGAACTCGAGTTTCAAGCGGTAACTCAAGACCAAGCTAATGTGTATTTTAAAGCAATGGTTCTTTATAGCGTTATCAACCAATCGGAAGATTCAATTAAAAATGTAGCGTTTAAGTTTATCGATGAAAGGAACTTAATGCAAGCTCTAATAAGAACAATTGAAGGAACTATTCGTAGTTTTGTTGCAACAAAAAGACAGGCTGAAATCTTAAGCCTTAGAACAGAAATTGTTTTAGAAGTAAAAAAACACCTTGACCAAACACTCGAAAATTGGGGTTATCATCTTATCGATCTTCAGCTAAACGATATTACTTTTGATAAGGAGATTTTAACTTCCATGGCAAAAGTTGTTGCGTCAAGCAATCTTAAAGCTGCTGCTGAGAATGAAGGTCAAGCTTTGCTTATTACCAAAACTAAGGCAGCTGAAGCTGAGGGTAACGCCATAAAAATATCTGCAGCCGCTGAGCGCGACGCTGCTACGATGAGAGGTCAAGGTATTGCTTTATTCCGTGAAGAGATGGCAAAGGGTATGGCTCAAGCGGCAAGAGAAATGAACGAGGCCAATCTTGATTCTTCATTCCTTCTCTTCTCCATGTGGACTGAAGCAATTAAACATTTTGCCGAGACGGGTAAGGGGAATGTTATTTTCTTGGATGGATCAACAGAAGGAATGCAAAAAACCGTACAGCAGTTGATGGGGGTAATGAAAATGAGTGATGAAAATAATAAATAGTTTTTTTTGCATAACTCTTATAAATACTGCAAATAGAACTGAATTTGAAATATTTTTTTATTGAATCATTAGGTATTTGAATGGCTTGTGTAAATAATAATTAAAAAAACATGGTTTTTTCTTTTAATATTTATACATTTGCGCCGTATTTAACTCGGAATTAAATTTAATTAACTCCATAGTAGAAAACAAACCTAAGTATTAAAAAGTTTAAAAAAATGAAGAACAAAGTTTTTATGGGTTTAGCAGCTATCGTAATGGTTGCTTTCCTTTCAAGCTGTGGCACAGTTCCACAAGCACAAATTGATGCTGTTAACGTTTCTATCGACAGCGCTGCTAAAGTTGAAGCTGGTACTTACCTACCAACTGAATTTGCAGCAGTTCAGGATTCAATGAAAGCTATCATGGCTGATGTTGAAGTTCAAAAATCAAAGCTTTTCAAGAAATTTGGCCCAGCTAAAATGAAACTTGAAGCTCTACTTGTTCAAACTAACGGTTTAGTGGCTAACACAGCTGTTAAGAAAGAAGAAGTTAAGAAAGAAGTTGAAACTACATTAACAGACATCAAAACTGTTATTGAAGAAAACGGTAAACTTTTCAAAAAAGCTCCAAGAGGTAAAGAAGGTGCTGCTGTTCTAGAGCAAATCAAAACCGAAATGGCAACTATTGACGCAGCTGTTGTTGAAGCTCAAGCTTCTTATGACAAAGGCACTTACATGGATGCTTTAAACAAAATTAAAGCAGCTAAAGAAAGAGCTACTGGCATCAACACTGAATTAAAAGATGCTATTGCTAAAGTAAAAAGAAGATAATAAGTAGTTCACTACTTATATTATAAGAAAATCCCTGGGTAATGCCCGGGGATTTTTGTAAAAAAGAGTATTCAGATTAGAATGAAAAGGATTTATATAAAAATTTTATTTTTTGTTATAGTAGCGGGACTACTTGGGTTTATTGTCTACTTACTAATCAGTTATATCCCAAAGCCACCTGCAAAGGAAATTGATAATGCTAGAATTGCACTTTCTAAGGCTTTTAAAAGTAAAGCCGATACCTATTCAAAGCAACTTTATGGTGAAGCAAAAGCCAACTATGATTCTGCAATGTTTAATTGGCGAAAGGAAAATGCAAAATTTATTTATTTTAGAAAATATGATAAGGTCTCCAGGTTTGCAAAGCAATCAACGAATAAAGCAAAACAGGCTATAGAAGCTTCAACTTTGAGTACGAGCACCTATAAGGTTAAACTCAATGATAAAATAAACAAACTCAACAAGCTTGTTGAGAGTATTTCTACTTTTTTTAATAGATATCCTCTTCCCAGTGAAACAAGAAACTCCATATCAACAGGAAAGTTTTACCTGAAGGAAGCAGAGATAGATTACAGTAAAGGACAATTTATACCAGCCAATAAAAAGTTGAATAGCGCTGAAGATATGCTTTCATCAGCATACGATAAAGCCTATTCCGATCTTGAGCGCTATTTTAAATACTATCCACAGTGGAAAAGATGGACTGAAGCAGCGGTCAAAGAATCAAAAAATAATCAAAGTTATTCTATCCTAGTCGACAAACTTTCAAGGAAATGTTACGTTTACTATAATGGTATCAAAAAGTATGAATTTGACGTAGAACTTGGAAGAAATTGGATGGGAGATAAAAAGAAAATGGGAGATAAAGCAACCCCTGAGGGAATGTATAGGATTATTAATAAGTACTCAGGGACTAAATATAATAATGCGCTACTAATTGATTATCCGAACGAAGAGGATAAAACGCGCTTTAATCGTGAAAAAGCCAAAGGCTTAATTCCTACAACCGCAAAGATTGGTGGTGGAATCGAGATACATGGAAGCGGTGGTAAAGGCGTTGATTGGACTGAAGGATGTATTGCATTAGAAGATAACGAAATGGAGGTAATTTATAGAATAGCTGCAGTTGGCACACCAGTTACAATTGTGGGCTCAATAAAAAATCTTCAGCAAATTTTTACTCGATAATTTTATAAAATGGAAGAAAATAGAATTAACGACGAGTTAACAAATACAGTAGAGTCGGGTGGTGTTAATTCAGAAATTACACCAGAGAATTCTGTTGAACAGAAAAGAAGTTGGTTTGTAAGATTTTTAATAGGGCTGCTGATTTTATTTTCAGTGCTTATTCTTATCCCTTCATTGATTTTATTCTTCCTCTATGTTATACCTGGGATACAGGAGTTAGGCAAAGGTAGGAATCGAGTTGAGGTGAATGATTTTGAGTTTAAACAACAAAAGGGCTATTCAAAGCAGATTGCATTGCTGGATAAAGAATTTCAAAAGGTTACAAAAAAGCTCAATGCTTTTACGCCTACTCAACCCTATATCATTATAAGTACAACCAATAATCGATTCTTTCTTTATCAAAATAAAAAGATGATACGCGAGGGCTTCTGTAGTTCGGGAAGTTATATTATGCTATTGACTGAGGGTCCTAAAAAGTGGGTTTTCAAAACACCGAAAGGAATGTTTAAGATTAATTCTAAACGAACAGACCCTATTTGGGTTAAGCCCGATTGGGCATTTGTTGAGGAAGGATTACCAGTTCCTTCCGCCCATGCCGATTCAAGATATGAATACGGCGTTTTAGGTGATTATGCGCTAGATATTGGCAACGACTATATGATTCACGGAACTATTTGGAAAAGATTTCTTGGTATGCCAGCTACTCATGGATGCATTAGATTGAATGACGACGATCTTAAGCTGGTTTATAAAACTCTCGGTTTTGGTTCTAAAGTATATATTTATTGATTTTATTCGAAAGCATGGGAAACAATAATAAGAAATTATCTTTAGCAATAAGGATTCCTTTATGGGGAACAGCCTCTTTAGCATTTGCTTTTATTCTATACTTTACAATAATGTCATTAATTAGTACTTCGAGGAAAATTTCGGAGATTAATAATAGCTATAGCTTTAAGCAGATAGAGAAAACTAGTATTGATGATAGGTTCTTTACCGATTCCACTTTTGTTGAAATGCAAAAGGAGAAGGCATTTACTCAATCGAGGATTGCTATGGCCGAGACTGATTCAATCGGATTAACGCTTAATCTTAAAGATAGTCTTGCGCTTCTTGAGATTAACGGAGTGGTTGTGCATAAAACCAAGATTAGCTTTATGCGTATCTGTAAAGCCTTTAACAAGGCTAATTCCTATGCCGTTGCTTCAATGCTTTCTTCTCCATTGCAAATTATAAAAGATACCGCTACAATAAAGAAGGTTCCATTAACCGTTAGAATGGCTCCCAAGGATACATCGGAGTATGTACCTTATGTTCCCGATACATCGGTCAATGATCCTGTAAACTATATTCTTGAGATGAATAATGGAATTAGAATCTTTGTTTATCAACAGGAGCATGAAAAATCAAAAGATGTTTACAATCAGATTCTTTTTGATGTTACCGATAGAACTAAAAATACTATCGCAGCACTTAGGAAAATGGCTGATTTTGAGGTGCCTGAGTATCGTTTATATATAAAGATTAGGATGCCAAAGGTTGATGCTAAAATTATCTATAGAGCAATACCTCGAAAGGGTCAGGTAACAGTGTTCTGGTAGTATAAAGTTATAAGTTCATCTCGTTGCTCTTTTTTTCCATATCTATTATAAGTGCCATTTGATTCTGGGCGCGTTGGATATTATGAGCGCTATGCTTAATCTTATAATAGGTATCACCCCTAAGGTAGTCAGCCAAAAATCTTATCCCCATAATGTATGCCATTATTCGGGGAGCGCTGGGCAGGTAAATTAGTTCTTTTTGAGTTAATGAAGAGCCAATTTTATCGAGAAATCCTGTTGCGAATGCTTTGTACAATTCAATGTTAAGGCCTACCAGTTCCAACCTGGTTTCATCTTCAATGGCTTTTGCAGCTATGGTTCTAATCGCATCACCAAAATCGTAATGAACCGCACCAGGCATAACTGTATCTAGATCAATTACGCTTATTGCTTTTCCTTTAGAGTTGAAAAGAATGTTGTTAATTTTTGTGTCGTTGTGGGTAACCCTTAACGGGATTTCAGATGTTCCAATCAAATCATCAAACGCTAACATTTCGTTGCAGCGCGAGAGGTAAAAACCGAGCTCATTCTTGCAGATTTTCGCTCTGTCAACTTTATTTTCGTTAGCGGTCAATTGAAGCTGGTTAATTCTTAAGCCAAGATTATGGAAACCAGGTATTACCTCAAATAAGGGAGGATTATTAAGATTGCTTAGCGTACCAACAAACCAACCATAAGCATTCCCTGCTTCGATTGCAAAATCGTTGCTTGGAGCAAGATCAAAAGAATGAGAATCGGGAATATGAGTGAATAAACGCCAATAATTTCCATCATTTGATTGGTGCCAATGCTTTTCATCCTTTGTACAAACCAGTTTCATTACCTGATATTGACCATTTCCATTTAATTCTAAATGATTTGTTGCACGATGAATATTTTCGCAAAGTTTTTCGATGTTCGGAAAAATAGTGTGATTGATTCGTTGAAGAATATAGGATGGATCTGCAGACCCTTTGATTGTTACTGTATATGTATCGTTAATGTGTCCTGAACCAATGGGTTGAATTCTGCCAACCTGCCCATTTATTTGAAATGATTCAACAATCCCCTTATCCATCTGAAGCGATTATTTAGACTCTTCTTTTTGTGGGATAACCAATGAAGCGATTACAGAAATAAGCAGTAGTCCAAGGATGATAGAGAGCGATAGTAATGTGGGAATTTTATAGAACCCCGATATGCACATCTTTATACCTACATAAATAAGTATTGCCGACAATCCGTACTTAAGGTAACGGAATAGGTTGACAATTCCCGCAAGGGCAAAGTAAAGTGAGCGCAATCCGAGGATAGCGAATACGTTTGATGTGTAAACGATGAATGTGTCGTTTGAAATAGCTAAAACGGCAGGGATTGAATCAACGGCAAAAATTAAATCCGAGAATTCAATCATTATTAATGCGATAAATAGAGGCGTTGCATAGGTCTTGTAATTTGCCCGAATGAATAGTTTGCCCTTTTCGGTATTGTTGCTAATCGGCATAAACTTTTTGAAGATTCTCACTAAGATATTTTTGTCAGGCTCAATCTGTTTATCCTTCTCAAATGGAATTCGTATGCCTGTAAATATTAGGAATACCCCGAATACATATATAATCCAATGAAACATGGAGATTAGCGCAATCCCCGCAACGATAAATATTGCCCTTAGAATTAAGGCACCAAGAATTCCCCAGAATAGGATTTTGTGCTGATTTTGTAGCTTAACGTCAAAGAATTTGAAAATCATTATAAAGACAAATAGATTATCGATGCTTAACGATTTTTCAACAACGTAGGCTGCCAGGAATTCCATGGCTTTCTCCTTGCCCAGCCAAACATAAATCCCGTAGTTAAATAGTAGCGCTAACGCTATCCACATAGCGCTCCAGAGAAGCGCTTCTTTAATTTTTATTTCATGCGGTTTGCGATTGAATACATAAAGATCGAGGGCAAGCATTATTAGAATAAATGCAATAAATCCAATCCAAGTATATGCGTTTTCTACCATATTGATTTTGGGTAAAGTGGTATGTTGTTAATGTACAATGCCTTATATTTTATTGCTAATTTGTATTTTATTATCAATAAATGATTAGTAAAGATAAGTAATTTCTTTCTTTGGATTAAGACCATTAAACCTAAGTCTCTTTAATAATTAACGAGGCAGTTCTACTCACAATTTCATAGTCAAATCCTCTTGAGATACCGAATCTAATCAGTTTAGTCTTTAAGTCATAAGGTGTTTTTGCCTTAATCCCTTTCATTTTTCTTGAAAGAATTTCTTTTAAGGTTGATTCATCATTGGAGTGATCAATTTCACATAAAGCCTCTCTTATTATATCTTCGGAAAAGTGCTTTGATTTTAAAGTGTAGGTTATTTTTAGTTGCCCCCATTTATTAAACTTGCTTTTATCGCGGACAAACATTTTGGCATAGCGTTCATCGTTGATGAAATTATCAATTATAAGCTGTTTGATTATCTTATCAATATCATTTTCTGATAGTTGCCATCGCTTAAGTTTTAAGCGGATATCATTTGAGCATCTTTCCTGCCTTGCGCAAAGTGCTTGAACTCTATATAATGCTTTCTCGGGCGTTAGAATGTTATCCTTTTTCATTCCAAATTGCTTTTATCATCCTGTCTTTTCCGTTCAAATCTTTCTTTAGATCAGCATCACAATACCCTTCACGAATAAATAGTTCACGAGTTTCGTAACCAAGTGCTTCATTTATTTCGCAATACACTATCCCATTTTCGTTAAGTAATCCCTTTGACCTTTCCGCTATTCTTCGATAGAAAAGAAGTGGATCGGAATCATTAACAAATAGCGCAGTGTGAGGTTCATGATCAAGAACGTTAGCATTCATCAATGCTTTTTCTGAATCACGAACGTAAGGAGGATTGCTTACAATAATATCAAAAGGTTGATTTGGTATTTTATTTTTTGAATCAAGTATATCAACCTCGAAGAAATCGACTGAGACATTATTGATGACAGCATTTTCCTTTGCTACAGCAAGTGCATTTACCGATATATCGATTGCCGTTACTTTTGCATTCCTGATGTTTTTTGCAAGGCTAATGGCAATACAACCGCTACCCGTTCCGATATCGAGCATCGAGGGGTTTCCTGTAATATTGGATTTAATAATCCAGTCAACGAGCTCTTCGGTTTCCTGTCTAGGAATGAGCACATCGGGAGTAGCCTTAAAGATTAAACCAAAAAAATCGGCTTCGCCGAGTATATATTGGATTGGCTTTTGTAATTTTAGCAGTGAAACGATTTTAAGAATTGCTTCAGACTCTTCATCCTTGATTGGCAAAGTTGGATTAAGATAGATTTTAGATAAGGTTAGTTCTAACTTTTTTTCGAATATTAAACGCTGAAGCGATTGAATTTCTTGCAATGGAAATATATCTTTGAGTTGAAAGGCAACTTCATGATATAGTCTTAAAACGGTATAGCTTTCCATCGCTTTGTTGATTTTGCTTTATACAAAATTAAGAATAAATTATGGATACCCTAAGCACGGATAAATTGTATATGGCGCGTTGTCTTGAACTCGCGCTAAACGGACAAGGAAATGTTGCTCCAAATCCAATGGTAGGAGCATTAATTGTTCATGACGAAAGAATAATTGGTGAGGGTTATCATGTAAAATACGGCGATTCACATGCTGAGATAAATGCAATTAATTCGGTGAAAGATAAATCGCTACTCAAAAAATCTACACTGTACTTATCCCTTGAGCCCTGCTCTCATTACGGAAAAACGCCACCATGTGTTGATACCATAATTGCTATGGGAATCCCGAAGGTTGTTGTTGCAACCATTGATGTAAACCTAAAAGTTATGGGGCGCGGAGTTGATTATCTTCGTAAAGCAGGCGTTGAAGTAGTTGTAGGAGTTCTGGAGGACGAGGCAAGAAACTTAAATCGTCGATTTTTCACTTTTCAAACTAAGAAACGACCCTATATAATTCTTAAGTGGGCGCAAACTATTGATGGATTTATTGACTCAGTAAGAGGTCCGTTAGATCCGATTGCTCCTGTTTGGATTACAAATGAAATATCCCGCTCATTGGTTCATCGTTGGAGGAGCGAGGAACAGGCAATTCTTATTGGAACAAAAACGGTTGAGAAGGATAATCCGAAGCTTAATGTTCGCGATTGGAGCGGAAGAACCCCAACCCGAGTAATCATCGATCGTAAGTTGCGCTTACCAATCGAAGCAAATGTATTTGATGGCTGTATCCCTACATTGCTGTTTATTGGAAATAATGCAACAGCATCGGTGCGAAAGGCGCAGTTTGCAGCAATTTCGAATCTTGAGATTATTAGCATCGATTTTGCTAGGGGAATGGAATTTCAACTTCTTAAAGAGTTGTACGATAGAAATATCAACTCAGTAATGATTGAGGGCGGAGCGATTATAATCAACAGTTTTGTTCAAAAAAGCCTTTGGGATGAGGCTCGGGTTTTTGTCGGGAATAAGTTTTTTTACGACGGCGTTAAAGCACCTGTTTTTGCTCGCGAACTTTACTCATACGATGAACTTGGCGATAGCAAACTTTTTACCTATAGGAATAAAGAGGTAGCAGAACCATTAAAGGAGGTTGTAGCGGAATCGAACACTGAGCTTCTTAGCTAATTTCATCGTCTTAACCCTGATTGATTCGGGAGCATAATCTCTTCGAACTCTGTGTCATTGCGGTGAAAATATTTCTCGTAATGCAATCTCAAACGTTTGCATGGAGGTGTATAGCGTAAATTTTATATTTTTGTGTGAAAATTTAGAATCTAAGAGATTTTCACCTTAAAAACTACCTGATGAGATTTGAACACAAGCTATTTCATGGAAAAACGTTAGCGATACTTACTGGAGGGGGCGACACTCCTGCGATTAACTCAAGCATCGAAGCGATAAGGAATAGAGCTTCATTTTTGGGTTATAAGGTTTACGGTATTCGACATGGTTGGAAAGGATTGTTGGGCAATGGTGATGTGCTTGATCTTACAAATCAACCATACGATGGTTTTTATGGTGGTACAGCATTGCGGTCGAGCAGAACAAATCCTTTTCCTTCAAATAAAAACCCGGAGGATCGTGTTCCTCAAATTCTTAGAAATCTTGAGCGGTATAAAATAGATGTAATTGTTACCATTGGTGGCGATGATACCAATGGCGTTGCAAAGAAATTATATGAACTTTATGGTATCCCAGTAATTGGTTTCCCTAAAACTATCGACAACGATTTACGAACTCGAACCTCGCATTTATACGATGGTAGTGAGATAGAGGCAGTTCTTTGCCCTGGCTTTCCTTCTGCCGCAAAAGGGGTAATGGAGTATGCCGGAAGAATTAGAACTACCGCCGAATCACATTCACGAATTATTTTGCTCGAGGTAATGGGTCGTGATGCTGGTTGGTTAAACGGTGGCGCAGCCTTTGGTGGCGCAGAGATGGCTTTAATCCCTGAGTTTGAGATGACCAAGGAGCGAAAAGATTTTTTCTTCGAAAGCGTTAAAGAGGCTTACATGAGCTCTCCCAAAAAGTCATTGGTAATTTCTGTTTCGGAGGGTGTTCGTTGGTACGACGAGGCAAAGGGAAAAGTTGATTTTGTTTTTGCCAGTTCAGAGGTTGATGAGTTCGGACATCCTAGGTTTGGGGGTGTTAGCGGGGTGATTGCCTCAGAAATTTCTAATAAACTTGGTATTCAGGCTAGGGCGGAGGCTACAGGTTACTTCGCCCGTTCGGGCGAATGTAGGTTATACGATCGTCGCTTAACCACTACTCTTGCTGATAAAGTTGTTGATCTATTACTTCGTGAGGATTATGGCCAAATGCCGGTTATGAAGAAGATGGTGAATTATCAGGAGCTGGAGGAGTTCAATACAACGTCTATCGATATGGGAGATATTAGTAATCATTCACTCCCTCTTAATTATTATGATGTTAATAAGTTCAAATTCTCCAATGCCTATATGGATTTTATGTCCTACATATTAGGGAAACCACATTTTTTGAAATTTGATTACGATTTCCCTGTTGTAATACCCGAAGATTAAGAAGAAAACCACCACAATAGGCACATTAGTTCACATAGTTTATTTTCTATTGTGTCTATTGTTGTTCATATTTTCAAATTACTATATTGTCCTATTGACTCATTGGCTTTTTCTTCATTCCTTGGTAGATAATCTCCCCTAACTTTTTCATAAAAGGTAGTCCGATAGAGTCGTAGTCATACTTATCATCGTTGAGGATTTCGTCTTTATTCACGTACATGTAAATCGAAAGAAAAAATTCAACTCCGTTTTCGGTGTCATTTAGGTAACAGCAATCGCCTAAAAATCCATAAGCCATAGCCGATTTATTGAAGTATTGAATATTTGGATAGTTAATCTTTTTATCTCGACCAAAAAGAATAAACCGCAAGTAGTTCGGATGAAAGATAGCGGTATCGGAGTATTCCGCTGTGTTTAGGTGCAATGGGCTTGTGGATAAATCCTTAATCATAATTTGCCTTTGCCAATCGGATAGGTTGAACGATTTATTACTGCTGAGGTATGGATATTTAAGTGAAATCATCATGTCGTGAACATCCCTGATATCAACAAAGTTATGGTATCTAAAACTTTTCGGTTTAGGAATCAGCGAATCGCCTTGATAGTATGCTATGCCTATCAAGCTGTCGCGCATATCGTGCTGAATTAAGCAGTACATCGTATCCTTAGGGTGCTCAAAAGTTATTTTACAGTCTTTGGCAGTCACAACCTTTACAGGTAAAGCCGTTTGGTGGTAACTCGATTCACCTCGCTCAAATCGATGGATAAGGTATGTGTTCAGATAACCCTTTTTCAGTAGGCTTATATTAAGGTATTTGCTGCCCACCATATTGTAAAGCCTGTTGAATGCAAAGTTATCGCTAGCCGATAGCATTAACAGCAAATCATTATAAATAGGTCTTTCTTTAATATATGATGATGAATCGATTAGTAAGTCTGATAAGTCTTCGGTAATTCCTTTTCGCTCATTAATAAACTGAAGCGTAGAAAGAGCTAAAGGTATCTTGGCAATGCTTGCTGGGTAAAAGTACTCTTTAATAGTATCTCGAAAACTCCAAGTAGTTTGATGTTTAAACCCTTTGTTGTCGGTATTAATTTGCGTGAGAATTATCTTTAATCGGTAGTACTCTGGATGTGAAAATACCTCCCTGATGACCAAGGAGGTATCTTTATCTATAATGGATTGAATTGAATCGGTGAACTGCGACTTTGCGGCTAAATTTAAGCTAACAATAAATAAAAATATACCCCAAATTCGCTTCATTACTACTTTTTAGCAGGGAGTTTCATTTTTCCTTTTTTAACTGCGTAAAGCATATTGATAGATTTAGTTTTCCAGTTATATCCAAGCACAAATGGAACTGGACGGTAAACAGAATCCTTATAGGCTTTTGCTAAATCAGGTTCGTTGATGTTTCCAAACTCCTTGTTGGGTTTCTGGTATTTTCCGTAAATACGAATATCCCACTTGGTTTTATCGAAATACTGATATCCAATTCCTGAGTCATCCTGAAGTATGCAATCGCTCTTATCGAAAATAGTATTACGAATCATCGAAAACTCTTTCCATTGCATTAGGTATGATGCGGCTTTCAGATATGAGTAAGTGCTTGGTAACTGAGATAAGTATTTTCTAAACCCGGGGTTTACATTTAGGCCATCGTTTGATATGTCAGTTTTAAAGTAGAATACTGATTGTGGTTTATCACTATCAATATCAACAAAATCTATCTTAACACCTTTTGTTACCTTAACACCCTTTAGGCTATCGAGATAGTTCCATTTGCCATTTGGGCCAACTCCAATGGGTCTAATGGATACGATATTGTGACCTGTACGCTTGATGAATAATGAAATCAACGGAACAGTTCCATTTACGCTATCCTTATTTAATGCACCAAGCATTTTCATGGTGATAAAATAGCTGCGCATAAAAATATCGGATAAAGAGCGATTAACGGAGTTTAAGTAACCATCAATCGCCTTTGGTTGCATGTTGCAAAGATTTGGAAGGTCGCCAATTGGCTCAAGCGCAATCATGATATAGCTATCAGCCTTTGGGAAGAAAACATGGGCATTTAAAAAATCGGGACCTGAGAACGGGTAGAACACAGTGGTTGGAGCATTATGGTCGGTCATCTGACTATCAGCCCAAACCTTCATTTTCTCTAATCGTTCAGTCTCAATTTTATGGAACATGGAATCCATTCTAACAGCATGCGATTTCCATTTAGT
>JANYLA010000059.1 GCA_025361485.1 Bacteroidales bacterium | reverse complement strand
GTACCATGAATTAATGTATTTGCTTCCAAAGTATTTTACTCCAAATAAATCAATTCTTGATTTGCTTGGAGTTTCAAAAGAAGAAAAGTATGCAATACTTAGATTTGTCTCTTGGGAGGCCACACATGATAACAATCAAATAGGCCTATCTTTAAATCAAAAAATTGAGTTGGTTCAAAAACTTTCTAAACAAATGAATGTATTTATTTCAGGAGAGAGAACACTTCCTTCAGAACTTGAACCATATAGAATAAAAATACCATTTGAAAGAATACATGATGCTTTGGCGTTTGCTTACGTTTATATTGGTGAAGGTGCTACAATGGCATCGGAGGCAGGGGTTTTGGGTACTCCTTCAATATATATAAGTAGCATCGAGCGTTGCTATAATACGGATCAAGGAAAATACGATACCGTTTTAAACTTAACTCCTTCGACGGATTCCGTTGCCACTATATTGGGATTTGTAGAAAATATAAACAAGGAAAAAGCTCAAACTAATCGTACTAAATTATTAGAAAGCAAGATTGATCCAACCGCCTTCCTTGTTTGGTTCATCGAGAACTACCCCCAGAGTTTCAAAATTATGAAAGATAACCCCGATTATCAGCTAAGATTTAAGTAAATGGATTTCACCTTAAAGCAATACACAACCCTGCTTACCGGTATAAAAGGATCAGGTTTTTCGGCTCACAACCCCAACCCCTTGGCAAGGGGCTATAACAGATTGTACAAGTTCTATCCCCCTTTGTTTTTAACATTTTAAGTACTCAAAACACCCATGAACCTTACTGCCTCCTTCAGTCATACCGAGTTAGACCCCCTTTTTAAGGGGGCTGGGGGTTTAGGAATAAATATAAGGGGTAGGGGGTCGAGGAATAGCTTTAAGGGGGCAGGGAGTAGCTAAGAGAGCTAAATATTAAACAATGACAACAACCTTACACAGCATAACTTATCTTAAGGAGACAAGGGCGCATCTGCGAAGAAACATGACAGAAGCGGAACTGGTGCTTTGGGAGGTCTTAAAGGGAAAAAAACTTTGTGGTCGAAAATTTAGGCGCCAGCACAGCATTGGCTATTACATCGCTGACTTTTATTGCCCCTCCGAGAAAATGGTAATTGAATTGGATGGTCAGCACCACTATACTCCAGAAGGGATTGAAAAAGACCTTGAAAGAGACAAGCACTTAGAATTAATGAACATAAAGGTTCTTCGTTTTGAGAATGCTGAAGTATTGAATAATTTAACAGCGGTTCTAAAAGCAATTAAAGCACATTTTAAAACCTAGATAGAGTTATAGTCTTTCATTTGTTAAAAATTAGCTAATGGACTTCACCATTAACCAATACGTCCACCTGCTTACCTCTTTAAAACGGGTAGGTTATTCATTTCAAACTTTCGAGCAGTTTCTTGAGAAACCAGCGGAGAAAGTTGTGGTTCTTAGGCACGATGTAGATTTGCGACCACAAAACTCTCTCAACACGGCACAGATTGAGCATGAACTTGGTATTAAAGGGAGTTACTATTTCCGTATAGTTAAGGAGAGTAATAACCCAGAAATTATAAATAAGATTACTGAACTCGGGCATGAGATAGGATATCACTATGAAACCATGGATACTGCAAGTTCAGACATCAGACATCAGACATCAGATTTTAAGGAACGCTTTATCGATAAAGCCTATAAAGAGTTTTGCAAAAACTTAAATTACTTCAGAACCCTTTACCCTGTTAAGACAATCTGCATGCACGGTAGCCCATTATCAAAATACGACAATAAGGATATATGGCAGAAGTACAGCTATAAAAATTTGGGTTTAATCGGAGAGCCCTATTTTGATATTGATTTTTCAAAAGTTCTTTACCTTACCGATACTGGTAGAAGGTGGAACGGAGAAAAGGTAAGTGTAAGGGATAAAGTTACCCCTCAACCTCTCACCGCCTCTTTCCGACATACAAAGGACATCATCATAGCAATAGAATCCAATCAGTTCGCAATTCAAGCCATGATTACTGTCCATCCTCAGCGTTGGACTGATTCGCTTATTCCCTGGACAAAAGAGTTGGTGTTGCAGAATATCAAGAATATTATTAAGAGAATTTTAATCAAGTTTAGAAATAATAATTAGTTTAGAAAAAACTATTCAGTAAATAATTCAAAACTAATAATAAATGAAAATCATCTCGGTTGTTGGTGCTCGTCCAAATTTTATGAAAATTGCACCCTTTATTAGGGCAATTGATAAGTACAACAAGTCTCTCCTCATAACCCCTTCTCCCTCTCACCTCTCATCTCTCATCGTTCATGTCTTGGTTCACACTGGTCAGCAC
>JANYLA010000031.1 GCA_025361485.1 Bacteroidales bacterium | reverse complement strand
TCTCTCGAAAAGGTTGTATCCACGTTTAGGATCAGCTGAACCAAAAACCAATCGCCCTATTTGAGACCAATACAGCGCTCCTGCACACATTGGACATGGTTCAATGGTAACATATAAGGTACACTGATCAAGATATTTGCCTCCAAGATGGTTTGCAGCAGCAGTTATAGCCTGCATCTCGGCATGAGCAGTAGGATCGTTTAATGTTTCAGTTAGGTTGTGCGCTCTAGCGATAATCTGATTTTGGCAAACAATTACAGCCCCAATGGGAACCTCATCTTTATCGGCAGCCCTTTGAGCCTCCTTAAGCGCTTCGCGCATATACCTTTCGTCAATCTGAACTTGATCCATGAGTTCGAGTTGTTATTTGTTTTGTATCAAGTATTATTCTGTATTGGCGAATATAAGAAATCTTAATTAACAATGGAATAATGGAAAACTGGAATGATGCGAGAAACTTCAATAAACATTTTTTCCATTGTTCCAATATTCCATCATTCCAATCATAAAAAAAATATTGAGTTAAACATTATTCTCAAAATAATTCTCCAAGGGTATAAAGTTGTAAAAAATTGCTCACCTTTTAGGGGCATCAATTTTTTCTTTCTACTTTCGCATGATTAAAAAATTCAGAGATGTATAGAACTCATAATTGTGGAGAGCTCCGACTTACCACTGTTGGACAAAAAGTAGTGCTTAGTGGATGGATTCAGAAAATCCGTAAACTTGGTGCAATGACATTCATTGATTTACGCGATCGATATGGCTTAACCCAACTTGTTATTGACGATAAAAGCGATGCTGCATTAATTGATGCAGTATCAGGGTTGGGTAGAGAATATGTGGTAAAAATCGAAGGTAAAGTAATTGAGCGTAGCAGCAAGAATAGCAAGATTCCAACGGGAGAGATTGAAGTTAAGGTTGATAATCTGATAACATTAAACTCATCTGAAACTCCACCATTCACCATTGAGGATGATACCGATGGTGGTGATGAGCTTCGCATGAAATATCGTTACCTTGATTTAAGGAGAAATCCTGTAAAAGAAGCTCTGATGCTCAGACATAGAATGGCACAAGAGGTTAGAAAATATCTCGATAGCAAAGATTTTATTGAAGTTGAAACTCCTGTACTCATCAAATCTACACCTGAAGGTGCACGTGACTTTGTTGTACCATCAAGGATGAACCCCGGCGAGTTCTACGCACTTCCACAATCACCCCAAACCTTTAAGCAATTGCTTATGGTTGCAGGTTTTGATAAGTATTTTCAGATTGTAAAATGCTTCCGCGACGAGGACTTAAGAGCCGACAGGCAACCTGAGTTCACTCAAATAGACTGCGAAATGTCGTTCGTTGAGCGCAAAGATATCCTTGCAACGTTTGAGGGGCTAACCAAACATCTATTCAAATTCGTTAAGGGTATTGAGATTACTGAATCATTCCAGCAATTATCGTATCAGGATGCAATGACCTTTTATGGTTCTGATAAACCCGATTTACGCTTTGAGATGAAGTTTGTGGATTTGACCGATTCAATAAAAGGAAAAGGATTTGTTGTATTCGATAGCGCTGAGTATGTTGGCGGAATCTGCGCAACAGGTTGTGCTGGTTTCTCCCGTAAACAAATTGATGAGCTAACCGAATTCATTAAAAAGCCTCAGATTGGTGGTAAGGGTATAGTATATATTAGGATGGAAGAGGATGGTTCCATAAAATCATCAGTAGATAAATTTTATACTCCCGAAGATTTAAAGGCAATTGCTGTTAAGATGAATGCCCAAAAAAGCGATTTGATTCTGCTAATGTCGGGCGATAGAAAAAAAACACTAACAGCGCTTTGCGAACTTCGTCTTGAGATGGGAAATAGGCTAAATCTTCGTGACAAGAATAAATTTGCTCCACTTTGGGTTGTTGATTTTCCATTGCTTGAGTGGGACGAGGATGTTAAGCGATTCTTTGCCATGCATCACCCATTCACATCGCCAAATCCGCAGGATATACCACTATTCGATACAAATCCAAAAGAGGTAAGAGCAAACGCTTACGACCTTGTTATTAATGGAGTCGAAATTGGTGGCGGTTCAATCCGAATTCACGATAAGCAGCTACAGCAAAGAATGTTTGAAGTATTAGGCTTTACACCAGAAGATGCAGAGGCCCAATTTGGTTTCTTAATGACTGCATTCAAATTCGGTGCTCCACCACATGGAGGTATTGCCTTTGGTTTCGACCGTCTTTGCTCACTTTTCGGAGGAGCTGATTCGATAAGAGATTATATTGCTTTCCCAAAGAATAACTCAGGCAGAGATGTGATGATTAACTCACCATCTCCAATTTCGAATGACCAACTGAAGGAACTAAGCATTGATGTAAAAAAGGCATAGATTTAGTTTATATGAGTATCCGCAAAGATGCCTAATCGAGAATCATCGATTGACTCTTTCAGGTCTAACGACTCTGAAAGGTCGTTTTCCCTTGAAATTACTCTGACAGAGTTCGAAGAACCTGTCAGAGTAATTTCGCATAATTCAAAGAAATAATCATAATAACGGATAGTCATATTACTTTAAATAAAAAAGCGCACCAATAGAATCTATTGGTGCGCTTTCATTTTAATTATCCCTGCTTTTTTAACCCCCAGTGTTATATTTTAATAATTTCATTTCAAATAGAACATCAATTCAAAACATTTTACTTATAATATTGTTATCGATAATAAATATTTAATTTATTAAAATGCATCACACCTCTTGAATCATCAATGATTATAAATAAATTTTATTATCTGTTTTTTTTAATTAGTATTTAAACCACAAATAATATTGACATTAAATTTTGTTTATTTATATTTGACAAATTATTAACAGTCAGATTATCTGAATTCTACAGAATAATTGAAAAGTATAACTAAATACATAATTTGAAATGAAAAAAATTTCACTTTCCGATGTTGAGGTTAATGACCTTCTAGACCTTTATCAATCAGAGATTGATAGGGCTCAACGTAGAATTAATAATTTAAAAACAATTGTAAAAAAAATATCTGAAGGGAAATCAACTGAACCATCAGAAGAAAAAACAGTAAAGGTTGAATCTAAAAGAGGTAGAAAATCTAAAGTAAAAGTTGCTGAAACTAAGGTTGAAAAAATTATAACAACCGAACCCAAGAAGAGAGGCCGTAAACCAAAGGCTAAAGTTGAAGTGGTTAAGGCAGAACCTAAAAAGAGAGGGCCTAAGCCTAAGGTAAAGATAGCTAAGCCTAAGGTAAAGGTTGAGGTTAAGGCTGAGATTAAGAAAGAACAAAAGGTTAAGGTTGCAAAAGTAAAAGCGGAACCAAAGAAAAGAGGTCCTAAACCAAAAGTAAAAATAGCTGAACCAAAGGCCAAGGCTGTGGTTAAGGCAAAGGTTGAGGCTAAGAAAGTTGACAAGAAAATTGTTACAAAAGCAGAACCAAAGAAAAGAGGTAGAAAACCAAAGGTTGTAGCTGCTAATGCAGTGGTTGCAGAAGAGAAGAAAGAGGTAAAGGTCGCTGAAAAAGCAAAAAAACTTAAGCCAAAAGCAGCTAAAAAAAAAGTCGCAAAAGTAAAGGTAGAGCCAAAGAAAAGAGGCAGGAAGCCAAAATCATTACGCAAACCAATTAAAGGAGGCAAAGGAAAGGATAAGGTTAAGTGGAACGTTTTTATTAACGAAACAATTACCTCTAAGAATTCTTTAATGCTTGCAAGTTCATTAACCCATGCAGCGCTTGAGAAATTTGAAATTCCTGCTAGTGATCGCGACAGAGTGAGAATGGCCATTTCAACTACTCTTACTAAAATGGCAAATAAAGATAAGGTATTACATACCTACACCCAAGCAGGTATTCGTGGTGCATTCTTTGGTTTAGCCAAATGGTTTAACGATAAAGGGGAATTAAATAATGATTACAAAAAGAAATTGATGTAATTATTTCCCGTTTGAATTTCATAAAAAAAGCCGGTTAACCGGCTTTTTTTATGAAATATCGTTTATGCTAACTTCACCATTATGGTTTTAATCGCATCGGATACATCCTCCGCTTTGTCAACCGCTTTCTCAAGCGTTTCAAGAATCTCTTTCTTTTTAATCAATTCAAAGGGATCCTTCTCATTCTCAAACAGCGAAGATATACCTTGATGGTAAAGGTCATCGGCTTTATTCTCAAGCGTGTTTATGGTTATGCACGATTCAATAATTCGATCCTTATTGCTAGCAGGATCTTTCATCAGGTCAACCGAGTATTCAATCTCCTTCGCTGATCGATAAATGACCTCAGCAAACTCACGGTACACGGAAATGTATGTTTTTGGCTTATAAAGCCTAATTCTTTGCCCGGCACCGTTGATGGTGTCAACAACATCATCAATATTAGAGGCAAGTTGCTGAATATCCTCCCTGTCGAACGGAGTTATAAATGATTTATTCAGCTGATCGAATATGGTATGGGTAATATCATCACCAATCTTCTCTAACTCTTTAATTTTAGTAACATAAGCCTCTTGCTGCTCTAAGTCCTCTGTTTCCATTAAGAGTTTTAAAACTTCTGCTGTTTTTATTAGGTTCTGTGCATCTTTCTCGAATAGTGGGTAGAAAGAGTGGTCTTTGGGCACAAAGAATTTTAGAATCGTATCGATGTTCATTGTTATCAATTTATATTGTTAGTATTTACTTTTAGTTTTATAATGTTTTATTGCTGCATCCACGTTAAAAGAAAGTAAACCAATGCGCTTACCATTGCAGAAATAGGAATTGTTAGTATCCAAGCCCAAAATATTTTAGTTGTCACGCCCCACTTAACAGCTGAAACACCTTTACGTGCACCGGCACCAATAATAGAACCTGTAATAGTGTGTGTAGTGCTTACGGGGATTCCGAAATGAGTTGCACCAAATAGTGTTAATGCGCCTGCACTTTCAGCACAAAAACCCTCAAAAGGCTTAAGTTTCGTAATTCTCTGACCCATTGTCTTAACTATTCTCCATCCACCGAATAGAGTTCCAAATGCAATAGCTGCTTGACATGATAGTACAATCCATAATGCAATAGGTGTATCTACAGTTACCTGACCTGCAACTAGCAGTGCAACCCAAATTATACCCATTGATTTTTGCGCATCATTTCCACCATGACCTAAACTGAAAGCTGCTGCAGAAAGTAATTGCAATCGTCGAAAATGCTTATCCACCGTATGCGGAGAAAAGTTTCGGCTGATATAAAGAACTAGCGCCGAAATAAAGAAAGATATTATCATTCCAAGTAAAGGTGCAATAACAATAAAAGCGACAATTTTAAGTACGCCACCAACTACAACAGAACCAAATCCCGCTTTAGCAACCGCAGCACCTACAAGCCCTCCAACTAAAGTATGTGATGAACTCGATGGAAAACCCCACCACCAAGTAAGTAGATTCCATGCTATGGCTGCTACCAATGCAGCTGCAATAACTGTTAAACTAATTACCTCAGGATTGACGACTCCTTTACCCATTGTGGTTGCAACTTTTAATGGAAATACAAGAAAAGCAACAAAATTGAAAAAAGAAGCGAGTAAAACTGCCGAAAAAGGGGATAAAACCTTTGTAGAAACTACTGTTGCAATCGAGTTTGCAGAATCGTGGAAACCGTTGATAAAATCAAAGATTAGCACTAAAGCAATAACAATAATTAGAAATGTCATAACATGAGGGATTGATATTTTATTAATGTCTACTCAAAGATTTAATGCAAAATTGCCATTCATGCAAATTGTTAAATATCAACCTTATAAAACATCTCTCAATGGTACAATTTTGGATTTGAAAAGTACCAATAACGAAACGATTAACCAAGTAAAAAGAATAAATTATTAATAAGTTATGCTGACAAACATTATTTAAAACAGCTGTTTAACTTAAGTTAAATGTCACACATTTTTTAATTACTGAAAAGTTCCTTTGAAAAGAATTAGAACCTCACTCCCATGGATTTGCTATATTTGCCAAATAAATAAACTTGAATGATTGATAAGGATTTTGCCAATACCATTGATGTAATTGCGAAAGGGTTAGAAGAAGTTTTGGCGGGCGACCGTTCGCTAAACCAAATTAGCTCCCATTGGATTAAACAAAATCCGAAATGGAATGCAATAAACCGAGGTTTCTTTGCTGAAACATTGATGGAGGCAACCCGTTGGTGGAGGCTTTTGGATGCTATTGTAAACAAATCGACTGAGCTTAAAAATAAAGAATCATATCGACTTAAAGTACTTACCTATTTCCTAATAAAGACAAAGGATGAAAAGGTTTGCGAATTCTTTTCGAAGGAAATCCAAGCCGATTTAAAAAGTTGTTATCAACAGCTACAAAGCATAAGAGCCGTTGCCGAATCAATCCCCGATTGGCTTGACAGCCTTGGAGAAAGTGAACTTGGCAAATCATGGGATAATGAGATAAAAGCGTTAAACACTTTACCTCCGATTGTTCTACGAGTAAATACTCTGAAAACTAACAAGAACGAATTGCTAAAAAGGTTAACCGCTGAAGGTTTTCAGGTTAATGGATTGAATCAGCCCGATGCATTAATACTCGTAAAGCGAGCCGATATATTCAAATCAAAGGCATTCTTTGAGGGTCATTTTGAGATTCAAGATGCATCATCGCAGTTGGTGGCACCTTTCCTCGATGTTAAATCAGGTATGCGAGTGGTTGATGCCTGCGCCGGACACGGAGGAAAAACGCTACACATAGCAAGCCTGATGAAGAACAAGGGTAAAATACTGGCCTTAGACAATGCCGATTGGAAGCTCGATGAGCTGATAAAACGCTCGGCAAGAGCTGGTGTTACAATTATTGAAACCCGCCCAATTACTACAACCAAAGTTGTAAAACGTTTAAAAGATAAAGCCGATAGGCTTTTACTCGATGTACCCTGTTCTGGGCTTGGCGTTCTCCGACGAAATCCCGATTCGAAATGGAGGTTAACCCCAGAAAAAATCGAGGAGATAAAAAATCTACAAGTTTATATTCTTGATAAATACACTCAAATGGTTAAGCCGGGGGGCAAATTCGTTTACTCAACCTGTAGCATTTTGCCATCGGAAAATCAACAGCAGATTAAATCCTTTCTTGCACGAACCAATGGAACGTTTATCCTTGAGGATGAAAAGTCCA
The DNA here is from genome assembly GCA_025361485.1 of Bacteroidales bacterium. Classification (GTDB taxonomy): domain Bacteria; phylum Bacteroidota; class Bacteroidia; order Bacteroidales; family Tenuifilaceae; genus UBA8529. The sequence goes on along the minus strand of JANYLA010000031.1, from coordinate 14,859 downwards.
TTTTTCCATCGGAAAGTGGATTTGATGGGTTTTATATGGCTAGTTTAGTGAGAGTTAAGTGATAAGTGGAAAGCAGAAATCAGAAAGCGACAAGTGCCAAGCGAAAAGCAACAAGTGAAAAGTGAAAATTGGCAAGATGAAAAGGTAATTTAACCTCTACTGCCAACTCTCAACTAACAACCGTCAACTTATTTCTTATTCTCCGACAATCTTCCCAAGTAGTGTTGCCTGTGTGCAATCGGTGATTTCAACTAAAACGTAATCGCCAATTTTATGATTTAGCCTTGGGAAAACAACCACCTTATTCTGTGATGTGCGGCCATAAAAATCGTTAGCCGATTTTTTTGATTCCCCTTCAATCAGCACTTCGTAGCTCTTTCCAATATCCTTTCGCTTACTCTCGCCCGATAGTTTTCCTTGAAGTTCAATTATCTCGGTAAGTCTACGGCTTTTAATATCTTCCGAAATATCATCGGCAAGATTACGGGCAGCTTTAGTGTTGGGCCTTTCTGAATATTTAAACATGAACGAAAAATCAAAATTAGCCCACTCCATTAAACTTAGCGTTTCAGCATGGTCCTCCTCAGTTTCGGTGCAGAAACCTGCAATAAAATCAGAGGATATGGCACAATCAGGAATGATATTGCGAATCGCCTCAACTCTACCTATGTAGTAATTGCGGTCATAGCCACGATTCATCATCTCGAGAATACGAGTTGAACCTGATTGAACAGGAAGATGAATATGGTTGCATATATTCTCGTACATCGCCATTGTATACAAAACCTCATTGGAAAGATCCTTTGGATGGGAGGTAGAAAATCTAACCCGTAAAGTAGGGCTTAGCCTTGCTACCATTTCAAGCAGCTCCGCGAAATTTACGTGGTGAGTCAATAGTCCATCCTCTTTATTAATATATTGACCAATTATTCCGCCTTCTTTCTTTATGTAGTGGCCTTTAATGTAATGTCCTATAATTCCCTCTTCTTTCCATTTGTATGAATCAACGTTTTGACCCAAAAGAGTTACCTCGCGGTAGCCAGCGTTAATCAACTCTTGTACCTCGCGAATAATAGTTTTAGGATCGCGACTACGCTCGCCTCCCCTAACGTAAGGAACAACGCAGTATGAGCACATGTTGTTGCACCCACGCATAATTGAAACAAATGCTGATACACCATTCTTGTCGAGCCTTACAGGGCTAATATCACCGTAAGTTTCCTCTCTCGAAAGCAGTACGTTAATCCCTTTCTGTCCCTCCTCAGCAGCTCTTATTAGCACAGGCAATTCACGGTAAGCATCAGGTCCAACCACTAGATCAACCACCTTCTGCTCCTCCATTAAATTCTCCTTAAGCCTTTCGGCCATACACCCAACAACACCAACTAAAACTGAAGGTTTACGCTTCTTAATCTGCTTAAAAACGTCCAATCGTCCCCAAACTCTAGTCTCGGCATTCTCACGAATGGAACAGGTGTTGATTAAAACAACATCCGCATTTTCGATTACATTGATAATTGAATAGCCGTTAGCATGAAGAATTGATGCTATTACCTCGCTGTCGTTAACATTCATTTGGCAACCATACGTTTCAATAAAAACCTTAGGTCTATCGTCGTTAGGTTGATTATCAACATTATCGAATAGCGTTCCCTGTTCCTCGTTCAAATCCATTGGATATAAAATTTGTGCAAATTTAGTCAACTCCAACAAATAAACTTTTTAATGAGTCGTTTTTATCATCATAAATTTATAATAGTTGAAAATTCAATTAAATTTGGGTCATATTTAAACTAAAAGAAAGATAATTCCACATACTTAAACTATTGTAAATTAATATTAATCAACGCATGTCGGGACATAATAAATGGTCAACCATTAAGAGAAAAAAGGGGGCACTCGATTCAAAACGCTCGAAAATATTCTCGAGAATCACAAAAGAGATTACTGTAGCAGTAAAGGAAGGCGGACCCGATCCTGAGGGAAATGCTAGGCTTCGTTTGGCAATCAACAACGCAAAGGGCGAGAATATGCCCAAGGACAATATTCAACGGGCAATCAGCAAGGCAGAAAAAGATCCTAGTAGTTTCCACGAAATTGCCTTCGAAGGTTATGGGCCAGGTGGAATTGCCATTGTTCTTGAATGTTTAACCGATAATAATAATAGAACCGTTAGTGCCGTTCGTTCCCAGTTCTCAAAAAAAGGGGGAACCCTTGGCACCAATGGCTCGCTAGACTTTATGTTTGTTCGCAAAGGAATTTTTACCATTCAGAAGGATAAGATTAATTTGGACGATGTTGAACTCGATTTAATTGATGCAGGAGCTCAGAATATTGAATTTAACGAAGAATTGTGCATCGTTACAACCGCAATGGAAGATTTTGGGAAAATGAATAAAAAGATGGAGGAGCTAAAGATTGAGGTCGAAAATGCAGCCCTTCAGAGAATTCCCAACGAATTAAAAAGTTTAGATAGATCAACAGCCATTAAGTTATTAAGACTAGTGGATGAATTTGAGGATAATGAGGACGTTCAAAATGTTTATCATAACCTTGAGATAACCGACGAGGTTGTAGCAGCAATGGAGAGTAGTGATTAATATAATTTCTAATTCCTTATTTCTAATTGCTGATTAATACTAGCAATAATCAAATGTAAATAACTACAAGGTCAGGTATCGAAATGTCTGACCTTTTTTATTATCTACAAGCATGACTAAAGATTTTATTCTTGCATTAGACCAAGGCACATCGAGTTCGCGGGCTGTTATCTTCGATAGATATCAGCAGCCGTTGGGCATGGAACAGGTAGAGTTTACACAATACTACCCTTCACCAGGTTGGGTTGAGCATAACCCCGAGGAGATTTGGGAAACCCAAATCCATGTGGCAAAGCTTCTAATCAAGAAATTAAAGATAAAAGCAGATAGAATTGCCGCTATCGGAATTGCTAATCAACGGGAAACAACGGTAGTATGGGATAGAGAAACAGGACGCCCGATTCATAATGCCATAGTTTGGCAGGATAGACGCACAGCCGACACCTGTGAATGGCTAAAAGAAAAAGGTTTAACTGATTATATCAAGCGAACCACAGGACTTGTCATCGATTCTTACTTTTCGGCAACAAAACTGCATTGGATACTCAAGAATGTTCCAGGAGCACAAAAACTTGCCCAAGAGGGACGCTTGGCTTTTGGCACAATCGATTCTTGGTTACTTTGGAAATTAACGGATGGAAAGGTTCATGCCACGGACTCGTCGAACGCTTCGCGTACAATGCTTTTCGATATATCATCGCTAAAATGGGATGAAAAAATCCTCACCATATTAGATATTCCTAAAAGTATGCTGCCAAAGGTATTGCCATCATCGGGGATATTTGGCCATACAGCCAATGGTGTATTTGATGGTTGCTCAATCCCAATTACAGGAATAGCAGGCGATCAGCAATCGGCGCTATTCGGACAAAAATGCTTCGAAGCAGGTGATGCAAAGAACACCTACGGTACAGGTTGCTTTATGCTTATGAATACTGGGAAGAAACCTGTTATATCAAAATCAGGCTTGATAACAACTGTAGCATGGCAAATTGGTGATGAGGTAAACTACGCCCTTGAAGGGAGCGTGTTTATTGCAGGTGCTGCAATTAAATGGCTACGTGATGGTATAAAAATTATAGATAATGCAGCCGAAACAGAAGAAATTGCAACATCAGTAATCGATTGCCAAGGTGTATATGTTGTCCCTGCCTTTACAGGGCTTGGTGCGCCTTATTGGGATATGTACGCAAGGGGGGCAATCCTAGGACTAACACAAGGGGTAACCGAAAAGCATTTAGTTAGAGCCACTTTAGAATCATTAGCCTATCAAACCCGCGACATTATTGGTTTAATGGAAGTTGATTCTGGAATTAAGCTCAAAAGCCTTAAGGCTGATGGCGGTGCTTCGGCAAATGGTTTTTTAATGCAATTTCAATCCGATATTTTGAATGCAAAGGTTGTTTGTCCTCCTTTTCCTGAAGCAACTGCATTTGGTTCCGCTATGTTAGCAGGTATTGAAGTTGGATTCTATCAAAATAATGATATAAATTCTATCATACCAGGGAGTACAATATTTAAACCGAAGATGGGCGTTGAGCAAAGAGACCAACTTTATAAAGGATGGATAAAGGCTGTGAATAGAGTAAAGGGATGGGATAAGGAAGAGTAAAATGAAAAATGAAAAATGAAAAATTCTAAGATAATTTCATTTTAAGATGTTTACTGTTAAACATTGTTGCGCATACAAGATTTCAATAATACATATACCATTTTACCGTTTAGTATCAAAAACCTTAACATAGCCAAGTTTTTAAAATTACTATATTTGTCCCCTCAATAAAAAGATACAGAGTAATGAAAAAAGGAACGATTTGGATTCTTGTAGTTATTACAATGCTTATAGCGAGTGGCTGCGGTAAGTATGAGAGTATTGCCATTCATGGTATGAAAAATTTTAAGTTTAGGGGCATGAAAAATGGTAGTATTCTGGTCAGCGCAACGCTTGATATTGAGAATCCGAACAATAGAAAGATTACCATTTCAAGCATTCATTTCAAAACTTGGCTAAAAAATCGTGAGCTTGGTACACTTAAGAATTCCAATAAGATTGTTTTAAAGCCAAATTCTCGGGAAGAGATAGAGATTCCAATCGAAATTAAGCTTAGAACCGCTGCCGATGCCTTTAAATTGATGACCATAAAAGAGGATCTTATGAATCAGCTTACTATTGAAGGATATATAAAAGGGCGTGTAATGTGCATATCGAAAAAGATGAAGATTGAGAAGCAACCCTTTTCAGAACTAGCAAAATCGTACAAAGAAAAGTTAGCGAAGAAGGACAGTTTAAAAACGAAAGATTCTTTTCAGCAAAGTGATACAATTAAGGTGGAATAATCAAATTGATAGTTTCCTTCTACTGTATGATTTATCAGTTATTTTTAATCAATCTTCGAAATCTCTTTTCAGTAATTAACATCTTTTTCTACCTTTGCAGTTCATTAACAAAACGGTTTTAAATGAGAAAAATCCTGATTCCTTTGCTTCTAATTTGCGCCACAATTAGTGCAAATGGTCAAGGATACGCTTCAACCCGAGGCGAGGATATTCTTGTTCAAGTTCGTAAGAGCAGCCCAAACCAAGGTAAAGTTACTATCAATCAGGATGCTCAAATTGAGCATGTTTTCAATCTCGATATACTTCAGAGCGCAAGGCAACCCGGTATGCACGGGTTCAGAATTAGGATATATTTTGATTTAGGCCAAAAATCGAGAAAGCAATCGGAAGATGTTGTGAGTGAGTTTATGCAAAATTTTCCCGGCATATCGATATATCGTTCCTATGTAAGCCCTTACTACAAGGTGTCGGTTGGCGATTTTAGAACCCGTGATAATGCTCTTAAGCTATATCATCAGCTACTCAAGGATTACCCAAGAGCCTTTATAATCCCCGAGTGGGTTAATTTTCCACCACTAGAATAATAAAATGCAAAGAATAGAAGATATTCGGAAGCTGAAAGCCAACTCAAAAATAATCCGTAGGGATAAAATCGAGAGGCTTAACTCAGCCGAACCGAACTATCTATTGAATCAAACGTTATCCTATTACAAAACACCATCATCCATTTACGAAAATGAGCGAGCAAATTAAACACGAGTGCGGTATTGCGCTGATTAGACTGTTAAAACCATTAGAGTACTATCAGGTAAAATATGGATCGTGGAGGTACGGCCTGCATAAACTCTACCTTTTAATGGAGAAACAGCATAATCGTGGACAGGATGGTGCAGGTTTGGCAAGTATTAAATTTGATATTGAACCAGGAAAAAAATATATCGACAGGGAGCGCTCAAACTCTCCGGCATCAATTAGGGATGTGTTTGATGCAGTAAATCGACCATATAAAAAACTAGAGGGAAAACCTGAATTGGTTGATGATCCATCTTGGGCAAAGCAGAATCTTCCATTTGCTGCGGAGCTTTATCTAGGTCATCTAAGATATGGTACTTTCGGCAACAATAGCCTCGATTACGTTCACCCTGTAATGAGGGAAAATAATTGGAAGTCGAGAACCCTTGTACTTGCCGGAAATTTCAACATGACTAATGTTGATGAGCTATTCAATAAACTGGTTAACCTTGGTCAACATCCAAAGGATTACTCCGATACAGTTACTGTCCTCGAAAAAATTGGTCATTTTTTGGATGAGGAGAATCAGCAGCTGTTTAGAAATTATAAGAACGAAGGGCTTTCCAATAAGGAGATAAGCAACCAAATTGCAAATCATATCAGCATAAAGAAAACGCTTCAAGAATCGACAAAAGATTTTGATGGCGGTTATGCCATTGCAGGTCTGTTAGGTCATGGCGATGCATTCGTGCTCCGCGACCCTTGGGGAATTCGCCCTGCATTTTATTTTGCTAACGACGAAATTGTAGTGATTGCCTCGGAGCGTCCGGTTATTCAAACCGTTATGGATATTAATGTGGATGAGATTAATGAGGTGAAGCCGGGTTATGCCTTAATCATTAGAAAGGATGGCACAGTAAGTCATGATGAGATTCGCATTCCACAAACTCGCAAATCGTGTTCATTCGAACGCATATACTTCTCGCGGGGTACTGATAAAAACATTTACAAGGAACGAAAAATGCTTGGTGAACTTTTAACTCCAGCCATTCTTAAGGCAGTTGATTTCGATTATCAAAATACCGTTTTCTCATTCATTCCAAATACTGCGGAAACAGCATTCTACGGAATGGTTAAGGGGGTTGAAGACTTCTTGAAGAAGGAGAAAAAAAGGATGATTCTCGAAAAGGGCTCTTCGATTACCGAACAGGAGCTAGATGATATCATCGCCATGCGGCCAAGGGTTGAAAAGGTTGCTGTAAAGGACATAAAGCTTCGAACATTTATTACTCAGGATAAGGGACGCGATGATTTGGTTGGTCACGTTTATGATGTTACTTATGGTATTGTCAAGAATGATGTTGATAACCTTGTTGTAATCGACGATTCCATTGTTCGTGGAACAACTCTTCGCGAAAGCATTCTGAAGATTCTTGACAGGTTGCACCCTGCCATGATTGTCATTGTATCCTCATGTCCACAGATACGCTACCCCGATTGCTACGGCATTGACATGGCCAAACTTGGAGATTTTGTGGCCTTCAGAGCAGCCATTGACCTTCTTAAAGAGACAGGACAAGAAGGTGTTATAAATTCGGTTTACAAGAATTGTAAGGCTCAACAGAATCTGCCAAAAGAGGAGATGGTGAACTACGTAAAGGATATTTATCGCCCATTTACTGCTGAGCAGATTTCCGATAAGATTGCCCAAATATTAACTCCAAAAGGAATTAAAGCCAAAGTAAAGATTGTTTATCAAACCATCGAAAACCTGCACATAGCATGTCCAAATGATTTAGGGGATTGGTATTTTACAGGTAATTATCCAACTCCAGGTGGAAACAAGGTAGTAAATACATCGTTTATCAACTTTATTGAGGGCAGAAATCAAAGGGCGTACTAGGATTCCTTCTCTTTTCTTGAGGAGTGCTGATACTTTTCCTTGATACGCTTAAAGAAACTTGTGATATGCCTTTCTACCTTATGGTCGTAAATATCAGAGATGGTGATCATAATACCTGTTTCTTCAACATCACCAAAGAAAGGGTTGATAACCGTTCCAAAAACCCTCATTGAGGGACTTAGGTTCATGTATGAATTAATTAACGGGGGAATTTTCTCGCCCAAATCACGAATCTCTTTAGATAGAATCTTATAATCCTCCTTATAAGTATCTCCATTAAATATCTTGCTTAACTTTACTCTGTCCATTTCAACTACCATAGGGTAAATAGGGGTAACAAGCCCTTCGGTGTCATTAAAATACTTCTCGAAGAAGTAAAGCAACATGTTACGCGCATCGGCATTGTATGTATGGTACATGGTAACCTTGCCGAAAAAATACTTAATATTTGGATTCTTAACAATCAGAGCGCCTAAACCATCCCATAGGTTATCAAGCGCATAAATTCCCTTGCCCAGCTTAAAAATTGATTGATATTTTGGCTGAACGAATGAGCGTCCCAATTCTATCATGTGGGGCATATACTCAACCTGAAATTTTTCGGAAAAATTAAATAGATGTTTGGTGGATAGGTTAATCTCCTCCCCTTTTGTTGGGTCAACGCTATGAAATCGGTAGCCTCCAACAATCTCCTTGTCCTTAGGGTCCCAAACGATAAGCTGCTTATAGCAGTTAGTGCAGGTATCGTAATCATCGATATCAACGCTTAAACCTGTGCCACCACCTGCTGACCGAAAGGTTAGCTCTCGGAGTCGACCAACCTCTCGCATTAAGTTCGGCGAATCGGCTGCGGTGAATATGTAAAGTTCGTTCCCTGCGTTATTGGTATCACGTACAAACCTTTCGGGGGTTAACTCCTTTTCAAGAAGCTTTTTATCTACGTGTTCGATGATTTGTTCCATGAAGAAGAAATTTTTACAAAAGTAACACTAATTCAACCTAATTGTTCCTTGAATGAATTTTATTGATTTGATGCCATTTTGTAAACCTTACTTTTAACCCACGTAGCCCATGCTTGTGGAGGCTTAGAACCATCAAAAGTTGGATATGGTATAGGTTTTCCAATTTTTACTTTTATGCTTTTTCCCTTCTGTTTAAACATTTCATCAACTAAAAAAAGCATCTCGATATTGGCTTTAACCCCAAAGAAACCTCTAATCATTGCAAGATTATAGAAGAATTTCGAATTCTGACCGCTGAAATAAATTGGAACAATATTGCGTTGGTGTTTAACCGCTTTGGTGATAAAACTCTTTTTCCACTCCAAATCCTCAATCTTCCCTTTTTGTTTTCGAGAGCAGAGCCCTGCAGGGAAATAAAGAATTTGACCATTTGAAGAATATGCCTGCTCAAGAGTACGAGCGTTTTGAGAAGTTTGCGCCCCATGCTTATTTACAGGGATAAACACGCTGTGAAGCGGGTTTATATGCATCAACAAGTCGTTAACCGGAAACTTGATATCGGTGAATTTTGAGCCTAATAAATGAATCAGAATAATGCCATCCAAACCTCCTAACGGATGATTAGATGCAAATAAATATCGACCATCAGGGCTAATATTCTCTATGCCTTCAACCTGATAGGTAACATTCATAAACTCAAGCACTGCATTGATAAACTCAACCCCTTGCTTGTGACCATGAAGGGATAATATCTCATTTATCTCATCTTGATGAATGATTCGTTTAAGGTAGCGGGTTACAAATCTGGGTAATGCTCTAAGTAAACGTGGACTTTTGTCTCCGATTACTTTTTCAATATCAATTAACTTTTTTACTTGCTCCACTTATAAATAATTATACTTTTTAACGTTTAATAAGAATTCAAATACTTCGAATTAAAAGCAAATGTGGAAATCATTATTGTTTTGATCTTTCAACCATTGTTACAAAATACTTAGTATTACCTCGCCATGAAAAGGCTGAATATCGCTTTTTGTAATGAAGATTGATACGCTCTCCACTCAGAGCAACCTCCTCGAGCTGTTTAATAATGTCTTTTTTGTCGCTTTCAACCGAAAAATCGAACGATTCTGCAATTGGACTTGCACCCTTTAGGGCGCCAAAAGTTTCCAGATTTAATTTGCCTTCATAGGTTTTAAAGATTATCCCCTTTTTGCTAATACGTAACACTTTCCCGGCCATTACCCCTTCCTCATATGTACCCCAGTACAAAAATGCTGAAACAACAGCAAATATGATTAAAGCAGCAATGATTAAACGTTTAATAATCTTCATAGCAATTACTTTATTTTTTTCAAAGTTATCAAAATCTGTTTTTAATACTTAACCGTTCTCTCATTTTATGAAATTAACAGATTGCATATCCGTAATCTGTCATAATCCTGTAATATTTGCTACCACGAGCCTATCGAAGATTTTATCACCAAAATACCTTCTGTTTAGTTTGTAAACGAACTCATCAAGGTATTGCTGTAGATATTTTCTTTTTATTTTATGGTAATTACCAAGCAAGTTTCTTTTTGCATTGCTAATTGTAATATGTACCCAGCGGAGTGTTTCTGTTGTTGTTTCTTTATCGGATTTCTCCATTATATGAAGTTCTACTAATTCAGAAATATCAACATACGAAGTACTTTTATCTGAAAAAACAATACATTCTTCATCTAATGAATTTGTTATCAACTTATTAATCTCAGTGCTTTCATGACTGGTAAGTACTTTCGCCTTAAAGTATCTGCAATGACTGGACTTTTCTCCAGTCTCAATATCTTCCAATGGGGTCGATTCAGCCATGATAGCCACATTGGTCTTACCAGCGGCTCCACGGCCTCTGGTTCCTTTGCTTTTTTCAACTTCCGAAGACTCAACCGTAAAATAGCCTTCATCAAACTCAATCATTCCTTCTAGTGTATATCGGGCATCTCTTTTACCCATTGATTTTCGTAACTTATGTATCATGGCCCAAACAGGTTCGTATCGTTTTAGTGCGAGCTGTTTCTGGATTTCTTTACTGGAAAATCCTTTTTTTGTTGCACTCATCAAAAACATCGCTTTATACCATATCATGAAGGAAAGATTGGAGCTTTGCATAATTGTTCCACTCCGTAAAGATGTCCGGTGCCGACAGGATTTGCATTCATAACTCCATCGGCTTTTAATCCAATAATGATGGATACCGCCACATTTGGCGCAGATTACACCAACCTTGTCCCTTTCTTGTTTATAATGATTACGACAGGCTTCTTCACTTCCGAAATGTGCTGTAAAACTGAATAGGTTCATGCTTTTTTTATTCAAAGGTAAGCAATTTTATGAATTATGATTGTTTGCGGACATACAAAATTAACAGCTATTAATAATTTACATTTCTGTTTTTTTCAAATTTAATATGGTATTGCTTGACCCGGTATAACATTATCTTTTTTTTTAAATAAAAAAGGCCATGAAAGCACTTCTATTCTGGATTCCTCGTTTGCTTGCTATACTTCTAGCCTTATTTATAGGTTTATTCGCATTAGATGTGTTTGGTATTCCTGCTCCAGTGTGGAAAAAAATTGTAGGTTTAATAATTCATTTAATCCCTTCAATTTTAATTCTAATAATAACAGGTTATGCATGGAAGAAGCCGCTTTGGGCTTCGGTAGGGTTTGTTGCATTTTTTGTTTTTGCAACGCTTTACTTCCGAACATATAAACATGCTTTAAACTTTACAATAATATCTCTTCCTTTATTAATAATAGCGGCTCTTTATGCTATTGATTATTTTAAAAACAGGCGGTTGTAAATTGTTTTGCTTATCATCATTACATTTGTTCGTTAAAAAAATCAACATCTTAACCCAATATTTGTTTATTCCCATAATGTAAATTGTTTGGCTTGATGATTATGCGATCATTTATTTATGCTTTTCTCCTTTCAATTGTTGCAATAACATCAAATGCAAGCATTAAAAAGGATTCTAGTATTACGTTTTTTCCTAGAGCAAGAGTTTTTCCAGTTATTTTCCTCGACCCGTTAGAGTGTCAAATAAATGGGGGCTCATACTTTTTATCTCCAAATAATAGCGATCCTCGTTTGTATTCATTAGTAAACCTAGGGTTTTCAAAACCAATTATTGCAAATCATAATAAATACTTTGCTTGGGAATGCAACTTTGGTGCTGCAACTTTTACTCAGTTCGATTTAATTAAGACAGATAGGTCAAAATATCTTGCTGGGCTAATAAACAATGATTACAAAATCAGTATGGATTATAGCTTGCAAAAAAACAATCATACTTTTCGGTTAAGAATATTCCATGTTTCATCACACTTAGGAGATGATTACATGCTTAGACACAACGACTCTATAACCAATGATAAATCGGTTAACTATGAGCAGGCTGATTTGACCTATTTAAAAGCCGTTGCGAATAATTACTACTATTTAAGTATGGGTGAAATCTATACAAAATTCGTTTTCAGAAAGAGGTTATCGTTTCAGGGAGGAGGCCTTTTTAACTTTAGTAGTTCAAAACCTATAAATCTTTTTACTTCTATTAATTTAAAGGCTTTTGCGGAAAACAACTTTGCCCCCGATATAAGAACGGCGGTAGGAATTAGCTTTAATCGGAGTACAGAATCGATGGTTAAAATTTGGCTTGAGTATTACAATGGACAATTACCCTATAGCACGTTGGATTTTGGTAGAGTAAATTGGCTTGGGTTAGCCATGTGGGTAAATTTTTATTAATAGTTTCAATTGATGGTTATTGTATCGCTTGCAATGCTTAGTTTTTTTTTATAATTTAGAGGTAAATAATTAATCCAAAAAACTATGAAAGTCATAATAAAAAAAATCCTTTGGGGTTTAGGGGCAGTAATAGGAATATTGATAATTTTCGCTGTGTGGTACGGAATTAAAGCCTCCTCCGAAATAAAAAAATTAACACCCATTGAAACAGGTCAACTAACCGATAGCATTTATACCATCAAGGATTCATTTGTCAATATCTATTTTGTAAAAAGTGGAAATAGCTATGTTGTTATTGATGGCGGCAATAGCATTGATGGAATCAAGGCAGGCTTAGTAAAACTTAATATCTGCCCCGATAGCGTTGTGGCTATTCTTTTAACCCATACCGACGGCGACCATATTAATGCTATTAGTATATTCCCTAAAGCGGTAATCTATATGTCGAAGCAGGAAGAACAAATGATTAATGGAGAAACACCGCGTTTCCTTTTTGTTAAGAATAGGAAATTCAAAAGACCTTACAATCTATTAGAAGATAATCAGGTTATTGAATTACTTGGTTTAAAAATTCGAGGAATTCTAGTTCCCGGTCATACACCTGGCTCAATGTGCTATCTAATCAATGATACATTTCTTTTTACAGGTGATGCTCTTAGCTTGAAGGATGGTAAAATTGCCCGATTCAATCAGTTCTTTAATATGGACTCCGAAACTGCGGCAAAATCGATGGAAAAATTGACGAATTTTTTAAAAGCACAATACATTTTTACTGCTCATCACGGGATTAGCCGAGATTATAGGAATGCCGTTAGTAAATAGAATGTGGATAAAAGGGATTGATATCGCGGATAAATTCAGTGAACTTTAACAAATCCATTTATTTCGTGTTATTTGTTAAATAAACTTTTTATCGATATCTGAGTCTATTGAAATATATAATATTCAATCCAAAAGTATTATTGATAAAGAAAATAAAACATCACAAACCCATTTTATGAAGCATCTACTTAATTTCGTATTCCTCCTTTGCCTAGGAGTAAATCAAATTATTGCACAGGATAACCCCAACTGGTTGCGATATTCGGCAATTTCACCCGATGGGCAAACAATTGCATTCACCTTTAAAGGTGATATTTACACCGTGCCATCAACAGGAGGTGCAGCAAGAGCGCTTACATTCAACGATGCTTACGATTACATGCCCGTTTGGAGTCACGATGGCAAATCGATTGCTTTTGCATCGGATCGATACGGAAACTTCGATGTATTTATTATAAATGCCGAAGGTGGCGAATCCAAGCGGTTAACCTTTCACTCTAAAAGTGAATACCCATACACCTTCAGCGCTGATGACAAATCGGTAATATTTGGCGGTCAGCGTCAGGATTTGGCAAGCCATAGGCAATTTCCAACTGGATCGCAGCCAGAATTGTACAGCGTACCTGTAAATGGAGGTCGTGTTAGCATGGTTTGGACATATCCTGCCGAAGCCGTTCAGGTCAGCAAGGATGGGCAATTCATGGTTTATCACGATAAAAAAGGTGGCGAAAACGAATATCGTAAGCATCACACATCATCAATTACCCGTGATATTTGGCTTTATAATGCCAAAACGGGCGAACAAAAGATGATTACCAATTTCAAAGGCGAAGATCGTAACCCTGTTTTTGCCGATAACGATAAAAGCATTTACTACATCAGCGAGGAGAGCGGAAACTTCAATGTTCATAGGCTAAATCTCGATAATCCACAAAACAAAGAGCAGGTAACCAACTTAAAGAAATTCCCTGTTCGTTTCCTAAGTATCAGCAACAGCGGTACGCTTTGCTTTGGTTACGATGGCGAGCTTTACACCATGGCTCAGGATGCTGAACCAAAAAAAGTAGTGGTTACTATTCGCACCGAGGATAAGCGCAATAACGATTTATTCCTTTCAATTAATGGAAATGCACAAGAGATGGACATATCATCCACTGGGAAGGAAGTGGTTTTTGTAGTCCGTGGTGAGGTTTTCGTTTCGTCGGTAGAGGGAGGCGTAACAAAGAGAATTACAAATACCCCAGAGCAAGAGCGTTTTGTCAGTTTCTCGCCAGATGGAGAATCAATTCTATATGCAAGCGAACGGAATGGGAAATGGCAAATCTATCAAACTAAAAAAACTCGAAAAGAGGAACCATACTTTTACGCCTCAACGGTACTAAAAGAGGAACCGTTATTTAGCAGCAACAATAACTGCTACGAACCCCAATTCTCACCCGATGGGAAAGAGGTTGCTTACATCGAAAACCGTGCATCGCTTGTAATCTATAATATAGCGAATAAACAAACCCGAACGCTAATTACCCCCGATGAGCTGTACTACATGTCCGATGGAGATCAGTACTTTTCATGGAGTCCCGATAATAAATGGCTTTTGGTGGAATATTCGCCCGTAATGGCGAATGGTGAGGTAATTCTCATCGCTGCCGATGGAAAAAGCAAGATGATTAATCTTACCCAAAGCGGTTACAGCGATTATCGCCCAAAATGG
>JANYLA010000152.1 GCA_025361485.1 Bacteroidales bacterium | reverse complement strand
TTCAGCGGGCTAAATTTTTTTAGTCAGATTTGGACTAAACTTTTTTTTGTGTTGATTGCAGTATTATTTTTTATCAATTTAAGAAAAAAAATAGCTTTTTCCTTAATAGTGGTAGTTGGTTATGTCGTTGTATTAATGGCTATTCAAAGTATGTTTTGGGGCGGCAGTTTATTTACTGTATTAACATATATTGCTCTGTTTATTTTCGTCCCCTATTGTATGATTAAAAAAATAGGATATGATTATAATAAATATATTGTAAATATAATTTTTATATATGCCATAATATCATTAATATTTTGGACACTAACTAATATTTCTCCTATGTTTCACGAATATTTGTATGGACTAGCAGAAAGACTTGGTACAGATCCTGTCAACTTAGATAATCCTATAGCTGGTAGACCGGAACAATTCATTCTTTATACTTATGAATCTGGAAGCGTAGGGGGTATATTACGAAACCCAGGGCCATTTCATGAACCGGGTGCATTTGCAGTTTTTTTAATTTATGGCATAATTTTTAACACAATCATTTCCAGTTATTTATGGAATAAAAAAAATATTGTAATGTCAGTTGCCTTAATTAGCACTTTTTCAACCGCGGGTTATCTCTCTTTTTTAATTTTGATAGTGTTTTCCATTTTAATTTCAAAATTTAAGATAGGTTTAAAAATTTCCTTATTTACTATACTAATTTTATTTGCCGTTTTTTTTTATTCGAGTTCAGAGTTTATGGGAGCCAAAATTAATGAACAGTACACAAATGAGTCTAGCATTTCATTAGATACACCAACCTCAGGCAGAATATTGGGAGCTAGAAAAGCAATTTATGTACTTGGAGAATATCCTTTATGGGGTCGCGGGTTACAGGCATCTACAAAAGCAAGCGCTGATAGTCCAGAAGGTTCTGGGTATGGTTTTATGGATTTTGCTGCTCGAATAGGGATTCCAGCAATATTATTGTTTTTCTTCTTTTTTTATAAAAGCATCAAGCAGTTTTGTTTCTACTATGACTATAATAAAGCATATACTAAATATGCTTTTATAGCGTTGATTTTTGTTTTGTTTTCACAACAGCACATCCAGTCAATATTGTTTTTTATGCTGTTTTTATCATCTATTATTAACCCGCACTTTGGAGAGCAAAATTTAATAAAAACAAATACTTGTGTATTGAAGGCGCAATAAAATTAGCAACAAATTCCTTTTCAATCGTATTAACAGGAATAAATAGTATTTATCTTACTTTTTTTCATGACCGGATGGTATGGAGTATATCAAACATATCTGATTATTAAGGACAAATACTTTAGTAATCAAATTATCATTAATAAAAGAACAATCGTTTTTTAAAAACATCCAAAAAATTGAAAAAAAAGATTCTAATAGTATCAGAATATTTAATAGCCCATAAAAATGGAGCACCTTATGAACGGATAAAGTGCTATGCAAAAGCATTACCAGAATTAGATTTTATAGTTATATCGCCGGATTTAAACTTTAAGAAGGCATTGCATTATGTTTCAGATTTAGAGCAGAGTAATCTGTTTATTATAGAGGGGATTAATAAAAATAATAATTTCATATATCGCAATACTTTTAAATATTTTGATTTCATTAGGGCATATAATCTTTGCCGGTTTATAAACAGTAAATACCAGAATTCTCAAGTTAAAATTCTCCTTTACAGTTCTCTTTTTCCATTGTACTTTTGGGTGATTTTATATTTAAAAATAAAAAAGGGATTTAATGTAATTGTCGAAAAAAATGAAATGGAAGTAGGTATCTTAAAAAATGTTCAAATTCCTTTAAATATTATTGCTAGTATTTTTATTCTTTTGTTTCCATTCCGATTTTTATGTGCATTTTTAGCCGATTTCCTTACAGGCAATGCAGACACTGTAATTGCTATATCTACTCGTATTAGAGATAAATATAACAATTCAACTAATTGTAGTTTAGTTCCCCTATTGGTGAACAATAATAGATTTGAAACGAAGTTATTAAAAAGCGAAGATAAATGCATTAGATTTATTCACCTCGGGTCTATAACTAAAAGCAAAGATGGAATAAGCGAACTTATAATAGCAGTAAAACAGCTAAAAGCAAAACATTCAAATTTTCATTTAGATATAATTGGTGATGGGAATAGGCATTACATTAAAAATGCAAACAAATTTATTAAAAAGAATAATTTAACAGACTATTTAACAATACAAAAATCTATTAAAAGCCAAGATGTTCCAATCGTTTTTAGGCATTACGATTATGGTTTACTAATTAGAGACAGAAATACTCAGACACAGTACGGTTTTTCAACAAAACTTGGTGAGTATTTAGCATCAGGCTTACCTGTAATTTTTACAGATGTAAGCGATAATCTACTTTATCTGGAGGATAGTATTCATGGGTTTCTTGTCCATTTTCCTTTGCGCAGCAATTTGGCAAATGTTTTAGAAAAGGCCATTCTTACTGAATACAAAAAACGAATCGAGATGAATGAAAGTGCACGGTTATTAGCCAAAGAAAAATTTGACTATAGTAACTATTCTAACGAACTAAATAAAATATTCATATAATGTGTGGTTTTACGGGAATTTGTTATTCCAATCGAGAAAAAGTTGTTGATCCCAATGTGCTAAAGGATATGAATAACTCAATTGCACATCGCGGACCTGATGATGAGGGATTTCTAATCGATAAGAATATCGGATTTGGATTTCGACGACTTAGTATAATTGATCTTAGCTCTGGGCATCAACCTATGTGTGACTCTCAAGAGCAAGCCTGGATAGTGTTCAATGGAGAAATATATAACTATAAAAAATTACGGTGTGAATTAGAATCAAGAGGTAGGGTATTTAGAACAAATTCTGATACAGAGGTTATAGTAAACTCATACCTTGAATATGGACTTGATTTTGTGAATACGTTACGAGGGATGTTTGCTTTTGCCATTTGGGATAAAATAAATAATAAAATAGTACTTGGTCGAGATCGTTTTGGTATTAAACCCCTTTACTATTCACTTGATTCTGAACGGTTGGTGTTTGGTTCAGAGATGAAAACGATTCTTAAGGGAAATTTTTCAAAGAAGGAGTTGGATTGGCAAGCGGTTGACAGCTATTTTTCTTATGGGTATATCCTAAGCCCGCTATCAATTTATAAGGATATTCGAAAACTAGCACCAGGTCATATACTGGTTATTGAGTCAGTTGATCGCACTTATAAAGGAACACTTAAAAGGTATTGGAAGCCGGAATTTAAAGAGGACGCTTCTATTTCATTCGAAGATTACAAGGAGCAGATAAAGGAAAAACTGAATGAAACAGTAAATGCACATTTGGTAAGCGATGTTCCTGTTGGTGCTTTCTTGAGTGGAGGGATTGACTCTAATGCCGTTGTTTCTGCAATGATTAAAAACTGCCCCGATAAGGTCAAAACATTTAGCATAGGCTTTAACGACTTTAAATATAATGAGGCAATTCTTGCTAAAGAATGTGCAGCGTATTATGGAACTGATCACACTGAATTGTACCTGAAACCAGAATCGGCAAATCTTATCGATAGTATTGTTGATTTTTACGATGAACCCTTTGCCGATAGTTCGGCAATTCCAACATATTTTGTTTCCAAGTTAGCTGCTGAAAAGGTAAAGGTAGTTTTATCGGGAGATGGGGGGGATGAATTTTTTGCTGGTTATAGTATGTACCAACGTATGCTTAAGATTAATAAATATCGTAATATTATTCAGTGGGTTCGACCATTATCTAAAGGGATGTCTAACTCAATGCCATTTTCAATGAAAGGCAAGCGTTTTCTTTACTCCCTTTCAAAAAAACCAGAGCATATTTATGCTCACACCATGCAGTTTAATGAAAAAGAAAAGGGAGTTCTTTTTAATCGAGATGTAATTAGAAATATTAAAAACAATCAATCGGTAAATATTAAGATAGATCATTTAACGAATAATTCAAACGATTATATTTCAAAACTACTTGGTTTAGATGTTGCAACATTAATGGTCGACGATATACTTACAAAAGTGGATCGGGCAAGTATGGCCGCTTCTTTAGAGGTTCGTGTACCCATTATCGATCACGAATTTTTTGAATTAGCCGCAAGGATTCCAAGTAAAATGAAGATAAAGGATAATATGGGTAAATATATCTTTCGGGAATCAATTAAAGATCAAATACCAATTGATGTTTATAACAAACCCAAGTCTGGTTTTACTATTCCTGTTAATAATTGGTTTGGTAATAACCTGCTTGACTACTCTTTTGAAACATTAAAAAAAGCCGATAGTATAGGTATTTTTAATACAGATTACCTAAAGCCATTTTTACAAAACAAGGATTTAGGTGGCCAAATTACAAGGGTTTGGTCTATACTTGTTTTCACTAAATGGTTCGAACGTATTCATAATGTCTGAACTAATCAATAAACCAGGTTATTAAAACAAAAGTACTTCATCTTATCTCCTCTTTCAACCGTGGCGGTCGCGAGCGCCAGCTTGCAACTATTTATAAATACTCCGACAGGAGTAGGTTCTCAAACAAAATAGTTTGCTTTAACCCCACAGCAAACACCTATATTGAAGAGTATGGAATGTCTGATGATGTTATTTTTCTATCGTCAAAGAATTTTATTAAAAGGTTTAGGGAGATTCGGCGAATAGCCAAAGAGAGTAAGGCCGATATTATTTGGACATGGGGTGGCGTTGAGGCAACCTTTGGTGTTTTGTTATCGCTTACATCCAGCGTTAAGCATATTAATGGAAGCATAAGGCATGGCATTGTACGTTTCAACCTACATCAGGTTTGGCGCATGCTAGTGCTGCATCTATCCAAAAATATTGTTGCAAATTCTAACGCTGGGTTAAGGGCTAATCGGCTTAACCGAGGATCGGTTCTTTATAATGGGATAGATGGTAAGTTCTTTAGTCAACCAGATAGAGAACCTGTTTTGATTCGAAAGGAATTCGGAATTGCTGACGATACCATTATTCTAACTAGCGTTGCAAATTTAGTTCCCTATAAGGATTATAACACGGTATTAAAGGCATTAAGCACCGTTAAATCGAAGGGTATTCTCTTTCATTATATTGCTATTGGTGAAGGGTTGGAGAGAAAAAGTATCGAGGAGTTGATTCAAAACCTAAATCTTACCGAAAATGTATCGTTACTAGGAAATAGAGCCGATATCAAGGAGATTCTATACACATCCGATATTTTTATTCACTCTTCGCTTGGCGAGGGTTGTAGCAATGCCATTCTTGAGGCGATGGCGGTTGGATTACCAATTATAGCGTCTAACACCGGGGGAACAATCGAAGTAGTTGATGAAACCAACGGAAGGCTATTTGAATTTCAAAACGTTGAACAGCTGGCGAGCTTGATTATGGAGATGATTTGCAATAAATCGGAAAGGGAGCTAATGGCTGAAAGTTCTAAAAGGAGAGCACTAGCCGAATTTTCAACAGATAGAATGATTTACAATTATTACAATATTATTGAGCGGGTTATTAGATGAAGCCTGCTCCCGCGCGTCTTATAAGGCGTGCAATTGCGATAAATAGTTTTTTTATATCACTAGCGACCAACTAAATATTGAAAAATTCGATAGACCACTTGCACTTATAACATCACTGAGAAACTTATACGAACATGGGATTACTTTTTATATTACCGATATATCGACCCTATGGGACTTTTCTCAAAACTTAAATCTTATTACCTACCAATATTCCCTGCCTAACGGCAGGTAGGTGACCCTCTAAGGCTGTCCCGATAGGGACAATATATTGGTAAAATGCAACATACAATTTTAATTAAGTCCCGCTAGGGACGAAATCGAAGGCTCAGCGAAGCTAGATGTTAATCAGCATGGCAAACACCTATACCCAAATTCACATTCAGACAGTTTTTTCTGTGCAAAATCGCAATTGCATAATTGGGAAACAATGGAAAGACGAACTATACAAATACATCACAGGAATCATACAAAATCATAATCATAAACTACTTGCTATAAACGGTATGCCTGATCATTTACATATTCTCTTTGGTATGAGACCAACACAATCAATAGCTGCATTTAATGCAACAGGTTAAGGGCGATTCATCGAGGTGGATTAACGAAAAAAAATTTATTCATAGTAAATTTTCATGGCAAGAAGGTTATGGTGCATTTTCTTATGGCAAATCGCAAGTTGCACAAGTAATCCAATACATACAATCGCAGGAAAGTCACCATAAGAAAAAAACATTCATCGAAGAATACAAGGAATTTTTAAATGCATTTGAAATAGAATATGATGAAAGCTTCATTTTCAAACCGATTGAATACTAAATAAATATTTGACTTTGTCGAGCCCTTGTGGGGTTCGTACCTGACGGCACTTGAGGAACTCTTATGGCATACATTTCTACCGATATTTTGTCCCTAACGGGACTTCTTGATAATTCTTCAACTCGTCAAAAAAAGAATTTATCGTTGATTCTATTCAACTCCAATTGATACAATTATAAAAATTGATATTTAAATAGTTTCGTAATCAAAATATTATAAAAACATATCAAACGATTAAATGAGATGGCTGTATAAAATAATTCGCAGAATATTTCCCGCCCAATGGCATGGCCTACTAACGGCATTGCTCTACGATTTGAGAATTAAGCCCACCGTAAACCGAAAGGTTAAGACGCCTTTTAGCAAAGGGATAATTGTTCTTTCAGCCGATTTTGAGATGGCGTGGGCCTTTCGATACTCCAAAACCAAAGGAAAAATTGCAGAGGAAATGGGTTTAAGGGAGAGAGAGAATGTTCCGAAATTGTTAACTCTTTTTGAGAAATATCAAATTCCAATTACTTGGGCTACTGTTGGACATCTATTCCTCGATTCGTGCAGCAAAGGGCAGGGTTTAAATGCACATCCTATGATGCCTCGTCATTCGTTTTTTGAAAACAGTAACTGGAGTTTTAGCAGTGGCGATTGGTACCAGCACGATCCGTGTTCTAATTATAAGGATGCTCCTGCTTGGTATGCTCCCGATTTAATCGATCAGATTATTCAATCGCCGGTTGATCACGAGCTGGGTTGCCATACATTCTCCCATATCGATTGTACCGATAGAAACTGTTCATCCCAATTATTAAATGTGGAGTTAACAGCATGTATTGAATTAGCCAGTAAAAAAGGGATACAGCTTAAAAGCATGGTTTTTCCTGGGGGAACGAATGGCAACTATTCAACATTAAAAGAACTTGGGTTTACCAACTACCGGAAGGCAACGAATTATCATATCGACATTCCTTTTATTAATGATGATGGTTTGGTTCAAATACCCAGCAGCCATAATCTCGACAGATCGAATCAGAATTGGTCGGCAAAAAGATATATTCGAATGGCCAATTCATTTGTTAAAAAGGCTTCAAAACACAAAATGGTTGCCCATTTATGGTTTCATCCCTCGATGGATAGTTGGTATATCGAAAATGTTCTGCCTCATATCTTAGAGAACTTAAAGAAAAGTTCGAATAATGGGGATATTGAAATTTTAACAATGGGAGCAGTTGCAAATAAAGTAAAGAATATAAGCAATGATTAATTTCATAATTAAGATAAGCAATAAAAATCAACAAGATAAACCTATTTATCAGTTTGTTAAATCACCTACATTTATTAAGAATATTTCTTTTGGAAATGATAATCTCTTCCTTTGGGGTGATCCAATTTTTCCAAATAACCCAATAAATGAAAACATAGCACAATGGGACATTAATAAACTACTAAAGACCATAAAAGGGCATTACTACTTTCTAAAAACAAATATTGAAAAAAACACCATTAATGCTGGTGTTTCATTGTTTAATATACTACCCTTATATTATTATGAAAAAGAAGGAATAATTATTTTGTCGTCTGATTCGCAGCTAATTGCCTCACAATTATCGGAAGTATATATTAATAAACGTTTTATCCTAGAAACTATTTTGTTTAACTATTCTCTTTTTAATCAATCTAGTTTTAAAGAAATTTTTCTTCTACCCACAAATCATTTTTTACAGGTTGATACAAAAGGAATCAAACTACAAAAACATACCTCAATTGAAGATTATTTTATATCAAATCCACATCCATGGAAAAAGGCTGCTATTCAGTTGGCCGATATATTTATTGAATCATCTAAACAATATTTTCCTGATGAACCTTTTGCAATGTCATTAACAGGGGGTTTTGACGGGCGAACATTAGTTTCATGCGGGCTACACTATGAAAAAACATTTTCTACCTATGCTTTTGGATCTGAGCAGTCTAAAGACGTTTTGATTGCAAAGATGCTTTCAAGAAAAGCCAATTTAGAATTTAATAGCATAACCCTTGATGAACAATATATTAAGAATGAAAGTTTATCCAACGGTTTAGATTTTATCATGGGAGCATCAGGCGGGGCTAGTTTTGTTCGTGCACACTATTTATATGCAGCAAAGCAATTAGCAAAAAACAATAAATTTGTAATTACAGGAAATTTTGGAAGTGAAATATTTCGAGCGGTTCATATTGCAGGTATTGTAACTAATAGAAACTTATATAACCTTTTTTTTGCAAAGAATTATGAAAATGCAATAGAACGCCTTTCTTATTCACAAGAATTCGATTGGTTAAATAGGTTGGACTTTAGGGAAGAGTGGGAGGCATTAAAGGAAGACCTTAAGATGCTGCCTTGTTTCAACCCGTATTATCGAGATCTTTCGAAAAACGAACAATTTTATGTAATAGTATTTGAAGAGGTATTTAGAAAATATTTTGGTGCTGAAATGGTTAATCAATATAAATACTTGATTAATAGAACACCTTTCTTAGACTTTGATTTTTTAAAAAGAGTGCTTGAAACTGAAATGGCTGGTGTTTACTCAGATTTTTTTACACACAATCCGTTCAAACGGTTTAAAGGCCAAATATTGTATGCACATATAATTCAAAAAACACATCCCAATTTTTTAGTTGAAATGACAGATAAGGGATATCGGCCAAATGATTTATTATCGATTTATGGAAATATGAAAATTGGCTTCACCTATCTTAACAAAAAGAAACCTTTTAAGCGAAAACAAATAGAAAAAGATCCCTATTCAGTAACCACGGCTTTTAAGCAAAATAAAGATTTTTGGCACAATATTGAATTCAATACTGATTTATTTAAAATAAAAAAATTTACTAATTCATTCAACGAATCAATGAATAACAAAGACACCTTTTATATTGCGCTTAGTCAGACATATTGGGGCTGTCACTTTAAAGACAAAATAGATGTATAAAACCAGAGTAGTTATTCTTGCAAACGAAACCCCTAACGATCATTTATTGTGGGTAAAAGCATGTGAGTCATATAGTGAGCAGATAGCATTTAGGATTGTTGATTTAACAAAAAATAAATGGTTAGAAAATATTCAAACTGAACCTTTTGACGTGCTATTGGCTAAACCAGGTGGTCTAACTTCTCACTTTAAAGATTTATATGATGAAAGAATATATATTCTAGAGCGTTGTTTGGGATACAAATTATTTCCAAGCGCTGAAGAAATATTTATATATGAGAATAAACGCTTCCTATCCTTTTGGCTTGATGCAAATCGTATTCCTCATCCGAAAACATTTGTATTTTACCATAAAAAAGAAGCAATAGAGTTTTTTGAGAATGCAGTTTTACCTATTGTCGCTAAGGTTAATATTGGAGCATCTGGCAGCGGTGTCATTGTTTTGCATAAAATCGAAGATGCTATTATTTATTTAAACAACACCTTTGATGGCAAGGGCGCAAAACAACGTTCAGGTCCAAATTTAGAAAAAGGAGGTTTGCTTCGAAGAGGTTTGCATTATGTAATACATCCAAAACAAATTTTTTCAAAGATTAAGATATATAGAACAAGAAAACAAAATTTACAAAAGGGATTTGTGATTTTTCAAGAGCATATTCCGCACAATTTCGAATGGCGAGTAGTGCGCATTGGAGATTCATTTTTTGCGCACAAAAAATTGAAAATAGGTGAAAAAGCAAGCGGTTCATTGTTAAAAAACTATAGTAATCCTCCTTTAGAGTTACTAGATTTTATTAAAAACATTACAGATAAACACCAGTTTAAAAGTTTGGCCGTTGACATTTTCGAAACAGAAGACAAAAAATATCTTGTTAACGAAATGCAGTGCATTTTTGGCCAAAGCGATTCTTATCAGATGCTTGTTAACGGTAAAGCCGGAAGGTATAGATTTATAGATAATGTATGGACCTTCGAAGAAGGTGACTATAATCGGAATGAATCATTTGATCTTCGTCTATCATGGGTTATAAATTCGATTAAATGAAAATATTATTTGTTGCCAGTGGAAATTCAAAAAACTTTGAATTACTTCCATTTATTAAAACGCAGGGAGAATCACTTAGGGAAAAGGGTATAGAAGTTGAATATTTTCCTGTTATAGGTAAAGGAGGTATAGGTTATTTGAAAAGTTCAAGGAATCTACACTTATATTTAAAGAAAAACAGTGTTGATTTAATTCATGCACACTATACATTATGTGGTTGGGTTGCGGTTTTGGCTTTTCCCAAAGCCCCAATCGTTCTTTCAATTATGGGTGATGATGCATATGGTTGTTATTATGACGTAAACAAAGTAAAATTCATAAGCCGGTATTTAACAATTTTGACGTTTTTGATTCAGCCTTTTTTAAAAGGAATAATTTCTAAATCAAGGAATATTAGTAAGTATGTTTACTTAAAGAAAAAAGCACATATAATCCCCAATGGTGTAAATATTGAAAAATTATTTAACAAAGATAACTCTCGTGCTGAGTTAGAATTAGAAATTTCCAAGCAGTATGTGCTTTTTCTTGGAGATCCTTTAGATAGACGCAAAAACATTTCATTAGTTAAGAATGCTATGCAATTATTGAAGAATTCAAATATAGAATTAATCGCTCCTTACCCAATTCCTCACGAACTTGTATTGAAATACCTAAAAACAGTTGATATCTTTGTTTTAACCGCTTTTATTGAAGGTTCTCCGAATGTAATCAAAGAGGCAATGGCATGTAACTGTCCAATAGTTTCTACAGATGTGGGCGATGTAAAATGGGTTTTGGGTGAAACTGAGGGTTGCTTTATCTCATCCTTTGAACCAAAAGATTTTGCTGATAAGATAAAGCGAGCTCTACATTTTGCCGAAATTAAATGCAGAACCAATGGTCGTCAAAGAATATTTGAATTAGGATTAGATAGCGAAACAATAGCAACTAGAATAATTAATGTGTACAATAAAGTGTTAAATTAATGTGTGGAATTTGCGGAGTAATTGAATTTAATAATAAATCAGAAGATATTTCATCTTTAGCGTCAATGATGAAGATCATTAAACATCGTGGTCCCGATGATGAGGGTGTATATTCGGAAGAAAATATTGCTTTAGGATTTGTAAGG
>JANYLA010000117.1 GCA_025361485.1 Bacteroidales bacterium | reverse complement strand
TTCCTGTGTTCAAAAAAGCTTTAGCTTCCTAAATCAATTTGTTTCTCTTGGTGCCATCGCGTCAAAGAACTTCCGGTATATCGCGGCCGCCCCGCTGGGCAACCTTTCCGTTTCACTTTTTATCCCCGTTTCTTCCGAACCGGGCTGCAAAGGTAATCATCTTTTTATCTTCTCCAACTCCCTGCTAAAATATTTTTAAAATATTTTCTTACCCCCCCTAACAACCCCTGCTTTCATTAAGCCTTACCTCCGTAAAGCGGGTGCAAATATAAGGCGATTTTTACTTCTTGCAATACCCTTAAACACTTTTTTTAATCTTTTTTTAAATTAATTTTCATCTCTCTGAATATCAATATGTATTTTTCAAAATAAAATCATTCCATAGTGAATATTGCTTGAGGAAAACTAAAATAAACTATCTTCGCATACCTATTATATATAAGGTAACATAAGTTTCTAATCATTTAAATCTCGAAAATACGTAATGAACTCAAAGGAAAAACTTGTAATTATTCCAACATACAATGAAAAGGAGAATATCGAGAAGGTGATCCGTAAGGTGATTTCGCTCGAAGGTGCTTTTAGTATTCTTATAATAGATGATGGTTCGCCTGATGGGACTGCATTTATTGTAAAGGAACTTCAAAAGGAATTTGATGGAAGAATCTTCATGATTGAAAGAAAGGGGAAACTTGGTTTAGGAACTGCATATATTGCTGGTTTTAATTGGGCGATAGAGCAAGGCTATGAGTATATCTTTGAAATGGATGCTGACTTTTCCCATAATCCCGATGATCTTATTAAACTTTATGAGGCATGTAGAGACGGTGGCGACATGGCTATTGGATCGAGATACATATCAGGTGTTAATGTGGTGAATTGGCCAATGGGCAGAGTTCTTATGTCTTACTGCGCATCGATGTACGTTAGATTTGTAACTCGTATGAAGATAATGGATACCACTGCAGGTTTTAAGTGTTATCGGTTATCGGTTCTAAAATCAATTGCCTTTGATAAAATTCGTTTAGTCGGTTATGGATTCCAAATAGAAATGAAGTTCACGGCATGGAAACTTGGATTTAAGATTGTTGAAGTACCGATTATCTTTACGGATCGTAAAATGGGCTCATCGAAAATGAGCGGAGGTATCTTCAATGAAGCGATGTGGGGCGTGCTCAGAATGAAAGTTGGAAGTTTTTTCAGAAATTATAGAAGACTTGCCTAATTATACATATACATAAAGGGGAACTATTAATCCTTAAAACTGTTTATCGGATATGACAACAATTGGTATTGCGAACGTCACCATGGTAAACGATGGCCAAGTAAAACAAGCAAGTGTAATTATCCGTAATGGAATAATTGAGCGTATTATTACCGATAACCCTGATAAAATCCACTTCTTAAAGATAGACCAACTTATTGAAGGGAGAGGCAAGTTGCTTTTTCCTGGGGTGATTGATGACCAAGTTCATTTCCGAGAGCCAGGATTAACCCATAAAGGAGATATTTACTCCGAATCAAGAGCAGGAGTTGCTGGAGGGGTTACATCCTTTATGGAGATGCCCAATACTAATCCCCAAACCACTACCATTGAACTCTTAGACGATAAATTTAAAATTGGTACTGAAAAATCGATGGCAAACTTCTCATTTTACCTTGGTGCGACCAATGATAATATTGATGAAATTGCCAAGGTAAACCCCAGAAAAGTCTGTGGAATTAAGGTTTTCATGGGCTCATCAACTGGAAATATGCTTGTTGATAGCATTGAATCGCTGGAGAAAATCTTTAAACACTCACCCGTCCTTATATCTACACATTGCGAAGACGAGACAACCATAAAGGAAAATCTTATAAAGTACAAAGAACTTTATGGCGAAAACATTCCGTTCCGCTACCATGCAGAGATAAGAAGCGAAAAGGCTTGTTACCTTTCTTCATCATTGGCTGTAAGCCTTGCCAAGAAATTCAACTCAAGGTTACATGTTCTCCATTTATCGACTGGCAAGGAACTTGAACTTTTTGATGCTGATACACCTTTATATAATAAGCGAATTACAGCTGAGGTATGTGTACATCATCTATGGTTTTCACTGGATGATTACGATAAGTCAGGCTGGCGGATAAAATGGAATCCATCTATAAAATCGGAAAAGGATAGGCTATCGCTGATTGAAGGGTTAAAGCAAAATAAGATTGATATTGTTGCAACCGATCATGCCCCGCATCTCTTAATCGAAAAGGATGCTAAATATTTTAAATCAGCGTCAGGTGGTCCAATGGTTCAGCATTCACTATTAGCCATGATTGAGCTGTCGAAAAAAGGTCTATTCCCTCTTGAAATTATAGCCCAAAAGATGTGTCATGCACCTGCAATAGTATACAATATTGAAAAGAGAGGATTTATTAAAGAGGGGTACTTTGCCGATTTAGTTTTGGTTGACCCTAATGCAAATTGGACCGTTAACAGCGACAACCTGCTTTATAAGTGCGGTTGGTCTCCACTTGAAGGTCAGCAATTATCATCAAAAGTGACTCATACTATTATCAATGGTAGATTAGTTTACCATGAGGGTCAATTTGATGAGAGTTTCAGGGGGACAGCATTGAGTTTTTCTCGTTAATTAAAATCTTTACACTATGAAAAAGGTTTTTCTGTTTACATTTGTTCTTGCAATTACAATTGTTTCATGTAAGAATGAAAAATCTCCTTTTAGTGGTGTCTCAGAAAAATCGACATCAATTGAGGGTAAATTAGTTTTAACTGATAGTTTGGTTTATGGTATTGCTACACGAGCAAATGAAAATGCCGATTCGTCTGAATTGATTGAATTTAATACTTTTCTTCAGGGAAAATTATTCGATTATGTTTTCAACCAACTTTATGAAGGTAAACTCAAAGCATACGACTTTTTATCCGATGAAGAATTATCGATTGATGATGTTAAAGCAATTGAAAAGACTAATGGTTTTATTCGTTCAAAGGTCGGAAAAGTTCAATTTAATGAACAGTGGTTTATAGATAAAAATGGAAACCTCCTCAAGAAGGTCAATAGTATGACTTTAGGGGTTGAGCGTTTTAGCAAACAGGGAACCTTTGTTGGATATAACGCATTATTCAAAATCAAGTTTAATACTACCGCTCAATAGCATCCATCACAAAACGAGCTGTACTCCTTGTACGTTGCTGCATGTAAACCTGTTTGCCTGATATATGCTCGTCGATTACCTCTTTGGTATAATGTCTTATAGTAAGTAATTCCAAGTCTTGATTGTATTTTACGGCAAAAAATTTCTGCAAATCTTCAATTGCCGCTGGAAGATAATGCTTCTCCTCATCGACACAAATAGAAAAACTGATAGCAGAAGTGTGTATCATATTTACTTTTACCCGATGTTTGTATAACAGCGCAAATATTTGGCTTAAGCTATCTTCAATTACGAAAGAAAAATCACGTGGGGTCAGCGAAATCAAAACCTGCTTGCTTTTCAATACAAGAACAGGAGGAAGTTTTAGCGGAACATCGGAATGAAGAATTTTGGTGCCAATTGCCTCAGGGTTTAAAAATGACTTTACATAAAGGGGTATTTTTTTATTCTGAAGAGGCTTGATTGTCTTTGGATGAATGATTTGCGCTCCGCAATATGCCAACTCAATAGCCTCTTGAAACGAAACGAAATCGAGTTTGCAGGTTTTCTTGAAGAGTTTTGGATCCGCGTTCAAAACACCCTCAACATCCTTCCAAATAGTTACATCCTCGGCATCTAATAGGTTAGCCAAGATTGCAGCAGTATAGTCGGAACCCTCACGACCAAGTGTAGCAGTTGTATTAAAAGGCGTTCCTGCAATAAACCCTTGAGTTAAGAAAACTCTCTCTTGAGTAAAATCAAAGATGTTTTTCGATAGTGTAAAAGATGTTTTATAGTCAACATTCCCTTCGCGGTAGTTAGCGTCAGATTTTATGCAGGTACGAGCATCGACCCAAATATTACTTAATCCAATAGTATTAAGGTATCCACTTACAATCGTTGTTGAAAAAAACTCACCAAAGGATACGATCTGATCGTAACAAAAATTATAGTCGAAATTCTTATTTGTTTTAATGAAAGTTTCAAGTTCTGTAAATAGAAGATCAAGGTTTCGTTCTTCCAAGTCCTTAATTCTATTGAACAATTCATCTACAATATCTAAATGATATTTTTTCAGTGCCGCAATATTATCAACATACGATAGGTCATTATCAAGATATTTTGCCAAGATAATTTCAAGTGCATTGGTGGTTTTGCCCATGGCAGAGACAACAATAACTAGGTTTTCGGAATACCTGTTGACCACATTTGCAAGATTACGAACCCCTTCGGCTGAACGAACTGATGCTCCACCAAACTTGAATACCTTAACAATTCCAGCTGACATATTTGCGAATTTTGAAATGCACAACAAACTTAATATAGGTATTTCAAATAACAAATAAGATTTCAAGTGATTTGCAAATTAAAACTCAAAAAGGGGCAGCGCAAACGTTTTAACTCTATAAAAACAGGATCAGATTTTATTCCGATAGTCTAAAATTATTACCTTTATCCAATTAAAACTCTTCATAAACCTGATATGGAAGGATACAAGATAAAGACTCTTACACAGTTTATTATCGAGAGGCAAGCGGATATCCCCTATGCCACCGGAGAATTCACAAGGCTACTTTACCATATTGGTGTCGCAGCAAAGGTTATCAATAAAAAGGTTAACAAAGCTGGATTGGTAGATATTCTAGGTGCAGCTGGTGATATCAACGTTCAGGGTGAAGAGCAAAAAAAACTCGATCTTTTTGCCAATTGGCAGCTTTTGCAAGCATTAAAGAATAGCGGTGAGTGTTGCGGTGCCGCATCAGAAGAGGATCAGGAGGTAATTACTTGGGACGATGACCTAACTCAAGATGGGAATTATATTTTCTGCATGGATCCATTGGATGGATCATCAAATATCGATGTAAACGTTTCTGTTGGAACAATTTTTAGCATATACAAAAGGGTAAGCCCTCGTGGTGAGAAGCCAACGATGGAAGATTTCCTTCAGGAAGGCAGCAAACAGGTTGCTGCTGGGTACATTATTTACGGCTCATCAACCATGCTTGTTTACACAACGGGGAAAGGAGTTTATGGCTTTACGCTCGATCCATCCATCGGAGAGTTCTGCTTATCAAATTATAATATCATTACCCCTTTAGACGGCAGCTATTACTCAGTGAATGAGGGTAATTTTGAACATTTCCCTCAGGGACATAAAGATTATATTAACTACTGTAAGCAGATTGACAAATCCACAAATAGACCGTATTCAGCTCGCTATATTGGTTCGCTTGTTGCCGATTTTCATCGGAATCTGCTTAAAGGGGGAATATTCATTTACCCACAAACAGCATCGGCTCCCAATGGTAAGCTACGCCTGATATATGAGTGTAACCCTATAGCATTCCTTGCCGAGCAGGCAGGAGGAAAAGCAATCGATGGAAAACAGCGTATCCTTGATATTCAACCCCTTTCACTTCATCAACGAGTGCCCTTTATTGTTGGATCGAAAAATATGGTTGAAAAATTGGAGGATTTTTTGGATTCACAATAGTTATATATTAATAATCGCTTAAAAGCCTCCAAATAATAAACCCACCATAATAATTAGATTTAATATAATCATAGTTAAAGGGAGAAAACCTTTTAACTTTGTAGACTAAACTTCAAATTAGTTAATGGAAAAGGAACTAAATATTGATAGTCTCCTCGAACTCTATCTTCAAAACAGCAATACCTTAAATATAGTATCCAGCCTATTAAAGAATGAGCAATCGAACCTATTCGTCAAGGGTTTATCAGGTTCATCGATTGCGCTTGTTGCTTCGGCCTGTATTACAAAACTGAATAGGCCTTTTCTTTTTATACTAAACGATAAGGAGGAAGCTGCCTACTTTTTCAACGATCTGACGAATATCTTATCGGCTGAACAAACCTTTTTCTTTCCTTCGTCCTACAAACGGTCGGTGCAATACGGTCAAACGCTATCGGAGGCTGTAATTCAGAGAACCGATGTACTGAATCTTCTTCCAAAGCTGGCTCATCATCCAACCCTTAATATTGCCATTGTAACCTACCCCGATGCTCTATTTGAAAAGGTTGTTACGGTTGAGAATCTTGAAAAAAATACTCTAATTATAAAGAAAGGTGAGAAGATACCTCCATCGTTTATTAAGGATCTTTTAGAGGAATATGGTTTTGAAAGAGTTGAGTTTGTTTTTGAACCCGGTCAATACTCCATTCGTGGAAGCATTGTAGATATTTTCTCCTTTTCGGCAGCAAACCCTTACCGTGTCGATTTTTTTGGTGATGAGGTTGAATCAATCAGAGTTTTTGATGTTGAAGATCAGCTATCGCGCGAGCAGCTAAACGATATAACCATCATCCCGAACATGCATGTTGGCGGTGAAAATTTAGCACGCACTTTTCTGGGCCAGGCTCTACCTGAAAAAACATCAATATGGATAAAGAGTAGCGAGGTTGCCATTGGCAGAATGAACGAGCTTCATGAACTTGTTTCATCATCGAAACTAGAAAATTTACCGGGTGATATTGAATTGAACTTTGCCACAGGCAAAGAGCTATTTAACTATTTGAAAGATAAAGGATCGGTTGATTTCGGAATCAAACATATTTTTAAACCCGATCATGTTTTTGATTTTGATGTATCTCCCCAACCGCTTTTCCATAAAAACTTTGAACTCATCGCTCAGAATATTGAGGAAAATACTCTCAAAGATTACAAAACCTATATACTAGCCGATAATAAAACCCAATTCGAAAGACTCTCAGGGATTTTTCAGAGCATCAATAAGCAGATTCAATTTATATCAATACCAACAACCATACACGAAGGGTTTATTGATCACACACTTAAAATATGCCTTTATACCGACCATCAGCTGTTTGATAGGTATCATAAGTTTACGCTAAAGCACGAATTCAATCGAAAGGATGCCATATCAATCCAGGAACTTATCAATTTAAAGGTTGGAGATTATGTCGTACACATCGACCATGGCGTTGGCGTTTTCGGCGGTTTGGTTAAGACCGATGTAAACGGCAAAAAGCAGGAGGCCGTTCGGCTGATTTATCAGGATAGTGATACTCTGCTTGTCAATATTCATAACCTGCACCGTATTTCAAAGTATCGGGGAAAAGATTCTGAAGCACCAAAGGTTTATAAGCTGGGAAGTGGTGCTTGGCAAAAACTGAAACAGAATACAAAGCGAAAGATTAAAGATATTGCCAAGGATTTAATTGCCCTTTACGCAAAACGAAAAGCGGAGCGTGGATTCCCATTCTCGGCTGATACCTTTATGCAGCAGGAACTTGAAGCATCATTTATTTTTGAAGATACCCCCGATCAGGAGAAAGCAACCATTGCTGTAAAAGAGGATATGGAATCGCAAATTCCTATGGATAGGCTGATTTGCGGCGATGTTGGTTTCGGGAAAACGGAGATTGCTATACGAGCAGCATTCAAAGCTGTTGCTGACAGCAAACAGGTGGCCGTTCTGGTACCTACAACCATTCTTGCGCTTCAGCATTTTCAAACATTCACCGCTCGGCTTAAGGAATTCCCCTGCAATGTTGATTTCATAAGCAGAATGAAATCGCCTAAAATACAGAAGGAGACAATCAAAAAAGTGCTCGAAGGAAAGATTGATATCATCATTGGGACACATGCGCTTATAAAAGATACATTAAAGTTTAAAGATCTTGGGCTTTTGATTGTAGATGAAGAGCAAAAATTTGGCGTAGCTGCCAAAGAAAAGCTTAAGCAGCTACGAGTTAATGTTGATACATTAACCTTAACGGCAACACCTATTCCACGAACACTTCAATTCTCATTGATGGGTGCACGAGACTTGTCGATTATCAATACACCTCCACCTAACCGGCATCCAATTTCCACCGAAATTCAAGTATTTAGCTCTCAAATCATAAAAGAAGCGATTGAATATGAGGTGTCAAGGGGCGGTCAGGTGTTTTTTGTTCACAACCGGGTACAGAATATCACTGAGGTACAATCGATGATTCATAAGTTAAGCCCTCACGTGAGAACAATTGTTGCACACGGACAAATGGAGCCTACGAAGCTCGAAAAGACGATGCTCGATTTTATCAGCGGCGATTATGACGTGCTGATATCAACCTCGATTATTGAGGCCGGATTGGATATTTCGAATGCGAATACCATAATCATCAATAATGCCCAGATGTTTGGTTTGAGCGATTTGCATCAGCTACGTGGGCGGGTTGGCAGGTCGAACAAGCAAGCTTTCTGCTATTTAATTACTCCTCCTTTAGAAACACTTACCAGCGAGGCCAGAAGAAGGTTGAAAGCCATTGAGGAATTCTCCGATCTAGGAAGTGGATTTAGTATCGCCATGCAGGATTTGGATATCCGAGGGGCAGGAAATCTTTTAGGAGGAGAACAGAGTGGTTATATCGCAGACATTGGCTTTGAGACATACCACAAAATACTTGACGAGGCAATTCAGGAGCTGAAAGAGACTGATTTTAAAGATGTTTTTGAATCCGAAAACAAAGAAAAGGACAAGGTATGGAAGCCATTACATGGTGATTGCCATATTGAAACTGACTTTGAACTCCTTTTGCCCGATACTTATATAAACAGCGTTCCGGAGAGGATGAGGCTTTACCGTGAACTTGACAACATTGAACGAACCGAAGATCTAATAAAATTTGAAACTAAACTTAAAGACCGCTTCGGAGTGTTACCACAACAAGTCACTGAGTTGCTAAATGTTGTTAGATTGCGATGGATAGCCATTGAACTAGGCATGGAAAAGGTCGTTCTGAAAAATGAAACGATGGTTGGATTTTTTATTTCCGATCAGCAATCCTCATTCTATAGTTCGGAAACCTTCGTAAAAATAATAGGATACATTCAAAAACATCAGAATTTCTTTCAGCTAAAGGAATCAAAAAATCGTTTATCGTTGATTGTTAAAAAAGTTGAAAATATCGACGATGCCATTAAACTCTTGCAACAAATTAGTAACTAGCTGCCTGGAATTAATATTTTCAGCTGAATGAATCTTGTTATTGATATAGGGAATTCGTTTACAAAAATTGCATTAATAAATAATGACAATATAATAAGCAGTGAGAGCTACGAAGAACTCACACTTGAAATTATTGAAATTGCAATAGCCAGCTATCAACCAAAAAGAGCCATTATTTCAAATGTTGGCAAGGTTGATGAAAATTTGATTACTCATCTTAAGAATTCAGTTCCTACAACTATTTTTAGCCATACAACCAAAATACCTATTACCAATAACTACACAACACCTCTAACCTTGGGCTTGGATAGACTCGCGGCAGTTATTGGAGCTAATTTTCTTTATCCCTCTACCGATTTACTTGTGATTGACAGCGGTACAGCAATAACCTACGATATTATCAACAATAAAGGGGTTTACCTTGGTGGGGCAATCTCACCTGGCATTTTATTAAGATATAAAACATTACATCAGAATACAGCAAACCTGCCTCTTCTTAATAGTCTTAATAATAATCGTCTAGTTGGAAAAAGTACCGTTGAATGCATTGAATCAGGTGTGTTGAATGGCATAACAGGAGAGGTTGATTGCTTTATCAATCGGATAAAAGAAGAATTTCCCTCAGTTAAGGTTGTTTTCACCGGGGGCGATGCAAATTTCTTTGTTAATAAGTTAAAAAATAGCATCTTTGTTGTTCCAAATTTAGTACTAATAGGCTTAAACCGAATACTTGATTTCAATGCAAAACTTTAAAAAAACATTATTAACCAGCGCATTAATTATCGTTTCAATTTTTGCTCAAGCTCAAAGTATCAACACATACTCTCCTTACACCCGGTACGGTGTTGGGCAAATTTCTACTCGTGGATTTGCCGGTACAAAGGCGATGGGAGGAGTATCGCAGGCTGTTCGAAATTCATTCGGAATCAACTATTTAAATCCAGCATCATATTCAGCTCAGGATACAATGTCGTTTATTTTAGATTTCGGATTTGAAACCGGAGCAACGAAATACCAGCAATTTATTCCAGACGAGAATGGAGTACTAAGAAATGAATCTGTGAAGAATGGTTTTGGAGGAATTCATCACATAGCAATTGCATTTCCAATAACTAGGTGGTGGGGTTCAAGCTTGGGGCTTGTTCCTTATAGTCAAGTTGGGTATCAGATCAAACGTTATGAAACTGACCTGATTATCCTTAGCACTATTGGCCGAGTTAAATACTACAATAAAGGGAGTGGCGGAATTAATCAAGCATTTTTCGGAAATGCTTTTAAACCGATAAAAAACCTTTCATTAGGTTTTAACCTTTCCTACTTTTTTGGGAGCCTCGATTATACCAACAGCGTTATATACCCTTCCACTGGTTCAGCTTACGCAAATACAGTTGAAAAAAATAGCGTTATTATTAAAGACCTGACACTTAGCCTTGGCGCTCAGTATACGTTGTTTTTAAACGAGAAAGATAGGTCCTTATTGATTTTTGGTGCTACCATTGATAATGAATCAAAGATTAATGCAAAACAAAAATATTTGGCAAGGTGGGAATTAGGTAATTATTCTGATACAATCTCATTTAAGGATACCTCATACGGTCATGTCACTTTTCCAAAAAACTTAAGTTTTGGTGTTTCCTATAGCCTTAAAAACAAGCTATTCACCTCTATTGAGTTCTCAACCCAAGATTGGTCAAACACTAGATTTTTTGGAGGGAATAATGCAAACATATCCTATGCTCGTTCAAATTCCTATCGGTTTGGACTTGAGTATACACCCAATCGTTACGATTTAAAAAGCTACCTAAAACGAATCAGCTATCGATTCGGTTCACACCTCACCAACACATACCTAAAAGTTAATAATCATCAAATTAATGAGTTAGCGTTAAGTGCAGGTATGGGATTCCCCTTTAAGAACAATACCAAATTTAATGTTGCCTTCGAATGGGGTAAACGTGGAACAACCAACTACGGTTTAATTCAAGAAAATTATGGCGTTTTAAGCTTGAGTTTTACATTTTACGATTTTTGGTTTATTAAGCGGAAGTTTAATTAAACATTAAGAAATCATCTTCGATTACTTTTCAATGATTAGATGAAACTATTTTTAAAATCTAAATATACTATTAAGCGAGGTTTGCTATTAAATTTAACTCTAATGTTGTCATTAGTTTGTGCCTTCTCTTCGTGTACCACAAACCTTGATATGGTTAATGCAATGGAAGATAAAGAGGATAAAGCAACCATTACCGCAAAAAACTCCGAAATCCTATATACTGAAAATGGACGATTAAAGCTTAAAGTGCTTGCACCGGTAATAAAATATTTTCAGAATACAAAAGAACCCTATAACGAATTCCCCGAAGGGATTACAGTATACACCTTTTCCGACTCAATGGAAATTGAATCAGAACTTACTTCTAAATATGCTAATTACTACGATTCTAAGGGACTTTGGTCTGCGAGTAATAATGTTGTAGCAAAAAATAGTAAGGGAGAAATTCTTAACACAGAGCATTTATTCTGGAATCAGAAGAAAAAGATTATCTATACAGATGATAATGTTAAAATAACCACTGCTGATGGTGTACAATACGGCCAAGGTTTTTCATCAGACGAAACTTTTAGTAATTGGGAAATTAAAAAGCCCACTAGCATTTACTACCTCAATGAAGTAAAGGATTCCATTAAATGAACCAACTAGCAAATATACTTGAAAAAACATGGTTGGTTTTGTCTGTTCTTTGCTTGGCGATTGCCCTTTATACAATAATTTCACCGAGTTTAGAGACTAATTATATATTTTTTCTATTAAGCATTGTATCATACCTTATGTTTCAAGTTCGAAAAGCGAGGCGAATAAAAAAATCAACTCCTTAATTTTGTCTGTTTTTCTGATAATCGGATATTTTTTAAAATTTGAAGCTCGACTTTTGAAAGGCGAAAACTAAATTTGCTATATTCGTAGCTTCAAAAAAATGAAATTAAAAAGAGAACTAAATAAGAATTTAAATGGCTACACTAGAGAAACTCAGAAACAAAGCAGGTGTTCTTTTGGCAGTTGTGATTGGAATAGCGCTTTTATCATTCGTCCTAGGTGATTTTATTAAACCGGGTAAATCGATATTGTCCAATTCGGAACATGAACTTGCAAAAATAGCGGGAAAATCAATATCCTACCAGCAATACCAAGGGAAAGTTGAAGAGATTTTTGAAATCAACAAACTTTTTTCAGGTAAAAGTTCTCTTGACGAACAAACTTCAGAAGGCTTACGTGAGCAGGTATGGCAACAGTTTTTAAGAGAAAATGTGATGGAAGATCAGTATAATGATCTAGGATTAAAGATTCATGCCGATGAAATTTTCGATATGGTTCAAGGGCGAAATATTCACCCAATGATTCAGCAACTTTTCGGAAATCCTAAAACTGGAGAAGTAAACAAGGCAGCGGTTATTCAATTTTTAAAGAATATGGACTCCGAC
Source organism: Bacteroidales bacterium (assembly GCA_025361485.1). GTDB lineage: Bacteria > Bacteroidota > Bacteroidia > Bacteroidales > Tenuifilaceae > UBA8529. Next base: position 73,601 of record JANYLA010000117.1, on the reverse strand, counting down.
CCTACTGGCCGTCAGAAAACAATTTGGCTCTATGTTGAAAATGAGATTAAAACCGAACGAATCTTCACAAAATATACAAATCTTATTCGCAAAGGTTTATACGCTACAAATCTTGAAGTTAAAAAATCGTTAAATGATAGAACATCAAAGGTGGATTTTACATACACTAGTGCTCCTTTCGCTTCAATCGATGATGCAACTATTAAATATACTCAATCCGACCTAGAGAAATACTACGATTCACATAAACAAGAATTCGAACAAAAAGCTTCAAGAGATATTGAATATGTTATATTTCCAATTCTCCCATCCAATGAGGATAAAAAAACAGCTGAAGATTGGATTAATAAAGTAAAATCTGAATTTCAAAGCGCTGCTGATCCTAAACAATACGCTACACTAAACTCCGATTCACCTTTTGATGGAAAAAACTATAAAGAAGGAGAACTTCCTCAAGAATACAATAATTGGGCATTTGTAGCAAAATTGGGCGATATGATTGGCCCTCTTTCAGATGACAATAGCTATAAACTTGTCAGACTTGCAAGCATTAGCTATATGCCCGATTCTGTAAAAGCGCGTCATATATTAATAACTCCCGCTGAAAAAAACCAAGCAGCAGTGCTAAAAGCAAAAGCAACTGCTGATAGTATACTTATTGTGCTGAAGAAAGGTGGTAGCTTCGAAAAATTAGCAAAACAATTCTCAGCCGATCCTGGATCTAAAGAAAAAGGAGGTGATTTAGGTTGGTTCCGCGAAGGTAGTATGGTAAAACCATTTAATGACGCTTGCTTTAACGGTAAAAAAGGAGATATTATAATTGCAGAGACTCAATTCGGATATCATATTATCAATGTTCTTGATAGAGGTAAAGATGTTAAGAAAGTTCAAGTGGCTGTAGTTGAAAGAAAAATTGCCGCTAGCTCAAAGACTATTCAATCAATTTACTCTGAAGCATCTCAGTTTGCTGGAACAAACAAAACGAAAGAACTTTTCACAAAAGCTGCTGATAGCAAGAAGTTAACAAAACGTATTGCATCGAATCTCCTTGAAAATGATAAAAAAATTGCTGGGCTTGATAACCCAAGAGAAGTAATTCGTTGGGCATTCAAAGCAAAAAAGGGGAACGTTTCAGATGTTTATGAACTTGGCGAAAACTTTGTTGTAGCATCCTTATCCGAAATACGAAATGATGGCTTTGCACCTATTAGTCAGGTAATTGATGAAATAAAGTTGAAAGTAATTCGCGAAAAGAAAGGGGAACTTCTTTCTGAAAAAATACAAACAGCTAAAAAAGCCGGTCAGAGTATCGAATCTATAGCTCAAACTATTGGTTTAAAAGTCGACCAGGCCACAAGAGTATCTTACAGCTCATTTTCAATACCCAACGCAGGTGTCGAGCCTTCTGTAATAGCTGCTGCATCGTCAGCGCCTGAAGGTAAAATAGTTGGACCTATTGTTGGTAATTCAGGTGTTTATGTTTTCGATGTAACAGCTATCAACAAAGAAGACGGCGACTTGAGTTTAGAAAAAACAAGAATGATTGGCTCGTTCGCTTCGCGTGCATACTATGAAGCATATGAAGCGTTAAAGGATAACGCCAAAATCAAAGATAATCGCTCTAAATTCTATTAATAAATAAGGCATTTAAATTGAAAAAGGAGGGCATTGACCCTCCTTTTTCAATTCTTACAGGCTATAAAATTGATGAACAGAAAAAAATGCCTAAATTTCATCCTTGATTATATCTTTTTAGCGGTATCTACGTAAAAATTAAAATGTAACTTAACAACCATACATATGAAAACCAGAATTGCTAAATGGCTAGGGCTTTTGCTTATTGGTTTAACTGGATGCTACGACTATTCTACCTTCGATAATATAGTTATTGATCCATTTACCCCTGCCTATGTATTTCCGTTAATTAACTCAACAATAACATTTAAAGAGCTCGCTGAAAAGGCTGGAACCAATTCAGTTGTTGAGCAGCACCCTGGAAGTGAGATGTATTTTTTAGCATACAGAGATACCATTGATTTGGGTTTAGCATCAGACCTATTCCCTGTTAGCTCAATTGCATTTCCTACCAAAACGTTAGGTGGAGGTGCTCTTACCCCAGGATTCACAACAATTGGACCGATTACGGTGCAATATGATGAACCATACAGTGTAATTCCAAGCGCAGAGATAAAAAAAATTGATTTTACTGGTGGAACAATCCAGATTAGCATTACCAATAGCTTTAGCCATAGAATTGATGGCAGCATTTCTCTTGCATCTTTAAAAAATACCTTATCTGGAGTATCGCTCCCTTCAATACCTTTCACAATTGTAAACGGAGGCGCTCCTTTTACTCAAACCATCGATTTAAATGGGTACTCCTTAGATTTACTTAAATTGCCAAATACCTATAACAATATTAACTATTCTGTAACTGCTACCATAACATCAAGCGGAAACCCAAGTTTGGCTGGTAATATAGCGGTTCAGATAGCGCTTAATAATCCTGTTTATCGGCAAGTAACCGGAAAAATAACATATTCATATGTCCATGCAGATCAACCATATTCCATTGGTCTTTTTGCTTCAACAATAATTGCTGATCAGCACCTTGCAGAACCAAAATTTTCATTGAACGTTATAAATAGTTTTGGTCTACCATCAAATGTAAATTTCACCCGGTTCGAAGTAGAAAAAAATAGCATTCCAAATACAGTTGCTATTACACATGATGGCCCAAACAACCCTGGCGATTTGCTTATTGGCTCACCGAATACACTTAAATATGCAACGGCAAGCAAACTTAGCGATACAACTAACTTAAAACTAACCGCTACAAACTCTAATATCGAAGATCTGTTCGATGGTGCACCTAAATCAATTAGCTTTGGAGCAACCTTTAATATTGGTGATGCAGCCGATCCAAATCACGACTATTTCATTCGGAACGATAGTAAATTCCAGCTTCAATCGGAGATTGAGATCCCATTAAAAGGATGGGTGGTAACCAATGAAATTGCAGATACAATTCCTAGCATTGAATGGCCTGACTTTAAGAATGATTTAAAGCTTACCAACCAAAAATTCCGTTTCAAATTTAAGTTTGACAATGGCCTTCCTCTAAATATGTATCTTCAAATTAATTTTCTTGATACAAATGGTGCTTTGGTTACCCAACTCTTCGACACTGGCTCTGAACAGCTCATCAAGAGTTCACCTGTTGATGCCGTTAGCGGAGTTTCAACTGGAAAAACGTTGGCTTATGCATACATTACAATAGATGAAGCCAAGTACAATCAGATGGCCCTCTCGAAAGATATGGTGATTATTTTTAAGTTCACAACCGGAGGATCGCTTCATCAAAATATTACCATTCAATCGACCGATGCCATTACCTTTCAGATGAGCCTCGAAGCAAGCGGAACCGTTAACCTCTAACCTTAAACTGATTAACAGTGAAAAAAATTACATTATTCTTACTCAGCTTAGGATTAACGGTTGGTGTTAAAGCTCAATCTGAGCTCACCTTGCCCTTTATGAGCGATGTTTTCCAATCATCATATATTAATCCTACAGTGTTGCCAGAGCACACATTTAGCCTTGGTTTACCAGGTGTTTCATCAATTTACACACAGGTTATCACCAATGGTTTTCGTCCTGGAAAGGTAATTTCCTTTAGAAATGACACCACGCATATCGATCTCAATAAACTTTTAGCCGAGCTAAAGGACAAAAACCTCATTTACTCCGGTACCTCTGTCGATATTTTTCATCTTCGGTTAAAAATCCGGAATGGATACTACTGGTTCGGGGTACGCAATAACCTGAATGTTTCATTCCAATACCCTAAAGATTTTATTGAACTTGCAATGAGGGGGAATGCTTCGTTCATTGGAAGAAGTCTAGATTTCAGCAATCTAAATGTAGATATGACTCTATATAATGAGTATAGCTTTGGAATGGCGAAGGAGTATAACAGATGGGTATTTGGTGGTAGAATTAGCTTGTTGCAAGGGCTTTCGAATATACAGTTTGTTCCAAAAAGTTTAAATATAAAAATCGATACCCTAATGTTTCGCGAAACCGCGAATGCTGATGCTAGCTTAAATATGGCAGGTATACCAATGAATAGCTCAGGGAGTCCTAGTTTTGATCACGTTTCAGAGCTGAGCTACATCACTGATTATCTTACTAGCTTTAAAAATAAAGGGTTTTCGTTGAGCGCTGGAGTAACTTACAAGCTAAATGATAAACTTAAATTTTCCGCATCGTTCTACGATTTAGGCTTTATCAACTGGAAGGATAGTGTTGTAAATTATACTTTAAAGGGTCAAAGCAGCTTTTCGGGACTCGATGTTCTAAAAGGTTATCTCAACGGCACCAATATTGGAGCAGATACTGTTGTAGACAAAATGCTCGATGATTTTACGAGGGATACTATTCACAAATCTTACAAAACCTACCTCAACCCGAAATTTAACGTTTCGGTTAGCTATAACATATTCCGCAGAACAACGATTGGGCTTTCGGCTTCAGGTGTATACAATAAAAAGCTATACCCAGCAGTTACACTAGGCCTTTCGCAAGGACTAGGTAGATTTCTCAATTTGCTTACGACAATATCCTACAACCAGAAAACGATTAACAATTTAGGTGTGGGGTTTGTAATAAAACCGGGACCTTTCCAAATTTATGTTATCACCGATAATATTTATCCAGCCATAAATCCTGAATCCTTTACCAATGTAAATATCAGAGTTGGGATGAACTTTGTTTTTGGCAGAGTTAAACAAGCAGTAGGATTACCTTACAGATAGATTTCGAATCAAATTTCAAATTGAATACAACGACTACGATTATGAAGAATTTGATAAAACATACACTAATAATTACAATAGGACTCATATTTCTTGGGGCAACAGTATTTGCACAATCATCTTTTATACCCCAAAATCTTGGTTCGAATGTAAATTCTGTTTACCCTGAGATTAACCCTGTTATTTCAATAGATGGAAAAACCCTCTACTTCACTAGGGTTAACCACCCTGATAATACAGTTGGAAAAATAAAAAGCCAGGATGCTTGGTTCAGTTCACTAAATGATGATGGAACATGGAGCGAAGCGAAACGCCTTCCAAAAGAAGTCAACATAGGAAAATACAACTCAATACTTGCCGCCCTTAACGATGGAAAAACGTTTATGATTAACGGAGTTTACAATAAAAGGGGAACTTTATGGTTAGAGCGAGGATTCTCATTAATAGAGAAAAATGAGGATGGTACATGGAATAAACCTTCTCGTTTAAAAATTAAAGGAGTCGGTCATAAAAATCGCGGAAGCGCAGTTACTGCCTATATAACCCCCGATAAGGAGTATATATTCTTGTCTTTTGCACCTAAAAATAATAGCACAAAGCTAACGTTATATGTAGCAAAGAAAAAGGATGAAAGAAAGTATAGCAAACCAAGAGAACTTAATGGTGGATTGAATAAAGGACGAAGCGCTGAGTCCCCTTTTCTGAGCGCCGATGGAAATACTCTTTACTTCTCGGGTAATTTTGATAGGAAACGCAATAGTTATGACTTTTACAAATGTACACGCACCGATGCAACATATAAAAATTGGTCTAAGCCTGAACGGCTAACCGATTCGGTAAACACCCCGGGTTGGGATTCATACTATAAACTTAATGCAAAAGGAAGTTGGGCATACTACTGCTCGGTAACAAATTCATTGGGCAAATCGGATATCTTCAGAGTAAAGCTATTTGAAGAGAATCCATTTGTTAAGGTAACTGGGCTTATTCTTAACAAGCAAACTGAAGCATTAATGCTAGCTGATACCAGCTATCAAATTTTAGTTAATGGACTACCATTCCCTGGACTAAAAATCGACAAGGCATCGGCCTCTTATGAAGTACTACTGCCACTAGGAGGGCAATATGCTATTAAGCCAGATCTTAAGAATTGGTCCAGTATTTCAAGCGATATTGATGCAAAGGGTCTTAAAGAATACTCCGAATCAAAGTTAAACCTCTACCTAGAAACTAAACCGTTCATTTTAGTAAAAGGAAATATTATCGATACCCGAACAAATTTGCCTGTTTCCCTTGAAAAGAAACCGCGAGTGCTAATCAATGGGATTGCATCTGATTCAATAAAATACGATACATTAACAGCGAGCTATCAGGTATTGCTACCATTAGATTCCATCTACGTTTTTAGAGCAAAGGTTGCAAACTTCAATGGTAAATCGGATACAGTAAATGTAAAGAAAGAAACCGTTTACCAAGAGCGTCAAGTAAACCTTTACGTTACCTCAAAACCATGGGTTGAAGTTAAAGGCATTGCGCTTGACAATAATATGCTTACACCAATAATTGGTAATCCAAATATTAAGTTAATAATTAATGGCGAAAGGGTTGATAGCATAAATATCGATGCTGCAACCGGAGAGTTCACCATTCGATTACCTTTTGGAAAACAATACAGAACAACTATTTCGGCAAAAGATTTTAATCCAATCGAAAATATCCTTGACCTTTCGGGGTACGTTGAGTTTACAACATTAAAACATAACGTTTTCGGTGAATTTAAGGATGCGAATATGGCTATACTTAGCGGAAAGGTTATAAATACAAAAACGAATCTACCCCTAGCGCAGGGAATACCTGTTAAGCTCAAGATTAATGGTGTCGTTTCCCCTGCATTTAAATACGATTCCATAAAATTGGAATATACCCTAAAACTGCCTGTTGGGTATTACTACGATCTTTTACCATCGGTTTACAACTATTACAATAAGTTTGAACCACTAGATCTTACTAAGATTGCAGCAAAAACAAAGATTCCGAAGAACTTCTATGTTACCCCTATCGAAGTGGGTCAATCGGTTGATATTGAAAATATCTACTTTGAGACCGCAAAAGCCGAACTAAAGCCTTCATCGTTTAAATCGCTTAATGCGTTAGCATCATTCTTGAATGAATATCCAAATGTAACTGTTGAAATTGGTGGGCATACCGATAATGTTGGCGCAGCAAATATCAACTTGGCAATATCAGAGAAAAGAGCAAAATCAGTTGCTGATTATGTTGTTTCAATGGGCATTCCATCATCGAGGGTAGTTTCCAAAGGCTATGGTTTAACCAAGCCAAAATATCCAAATAAAACTCCACAGGGAAGAGCCAAGAATCGAAGGGTTGAGTTTATGATTACAGGAATCTAGAAAATAGATATACATTCAGGTAAAAGCTCTATCTTTAAAAGATTAGGGCTTTTACTTATTATAAATCATTGATATATGATTCAAAATAATAAACTCGACAAATCATTTGGTCCAATTGGAGCTATTGCCGGCATTACACTTTTTTTGGTCGGTATCATTTTATTATTATTTTCATTATCCGGACTATTCCTAATTCTACTTGGGGCATTCGTTGGGTTTACCTCAACCAGTACGATGATTGACATGGATAAAAAACGAGTACGATTGTCAAATGACCTATTTGGAATAATAAAAACGGGTAGATGGATTAATATTGAACCAACCATGAAGATTGGCATTGAGCAATCGAATAGAACATGGCGTGCTTACAGTAGAGGCAGTCAATCGGTTGATATTACAAATAAAGATTTTAGATTGATTCTTTACGATGAAAACAATAAACAGATTGTACAATTAAAGAAAGATAAATCCTTCGATTCTTTGAAGGTCAAATTAGAATTACTAAGCAAACATTTTGGTATTCGAATGATCTGAAATCTTAGATAACGAATAGCTGAAAAATATTTTCTCATTAAAAAACGAGGGTTGATAATATTTATCCAACCCTCGTTTTCATTTAAATTTATAGAAAAAGCCTAATTCGTAGCTCCTGCATCAACCTTTGCTTCAATGGTATTTTGAATTGTTGTTGAAACATTTGATAAAAAGTTATAACCAGTTTGGCTTTCAATATAATCTACACTTTTACGATAATAACCCCAAGATTGGCTATTAACAGTTTGGGTGTTAGGCATCCAAACGGCAATAACTCGGGTTGAACTTGTTATTCTTGTCACATCGCTCGATCCAACAGGAAGCACAACAATGATCTTCCAAGTATAAGCAGGTACAACAATGCTTTTAGTCGATATTGTGGTTTTTGTTCCTGCCGATCCTGTTCCACCTTGACCCCATGGGCCTGATATAATATATAGTTCATTGCCTGCATTGACAAGAGTTCTACAGTAATTCTCAAGATTAGCCCATGTAATCTGATTGTTATTTGGAGCCTGAGGTATCATGTTAGTCATTAAGAAAGTAGCCGAGTTATCGGCAACAGATCCTGTTCTATCTGCACTTGGACACATATGACCACGATCAAACCCTGAACCGGAGTAGTCAGTATTACCAACTTGAACCCATCCACTAGGTAAAGTATTGTCAGCACTAAAATTATCTTGGCGAGCAGTTGAACCGAGCCATGCGCTGCTTAATTGCCACGAAACCCAGTTGCAAGTCTTTTTACTATTATTGTAAGACATGGTGTACTGAGTTTTAGTCATCAGGTAGTTGTTTGGGTATGTTGAGCTATTTGCTACAGCTCCCGATGGATTACCCAACGCCATATTGTCATCTCTAGTGGCCGTGGCGTATTGTGGAACTACGGTTTTTTGAATCGCAACGGGTGCGGTAGTTTTGGGCTCAACGTTCTCTTTTTGACAAGAGATGATGATAGCAGAAACAGCTATCAGGGCAGATAATAGGAGGATTCTGCTTCGTAATAAAGATTTTCTCATAGGTTTATGATTTAGAGGTTAGGTTCGGATAAATTATGGCTATTAATGACACGAGTAAATAGCCATTGATTAAATACCCCTAATACATAGATTCTATCTTTATTTTAAAAAGTTGATTTTGGAATATTTACAATTATTAAATCGCTTTATTAGCGTTTAATAATTTTTGCTTTGATTTTTTAGTTTTAAATACCAAAAAAACGAAAATTATGATGTTTTTATAAAAATGAGGTTTTTAAGATTTCCTATTCAAATTTTCTAAACTTCAGCTCCGTAAAATCAAAGTCGGGGTTTGGTACATCCACCCTCATCTCTTCTACCCTACCTGATGCATTTATCTCGAATGTAACCTTGCCCTTTGGTAAAGAAGGGAACTCAGGGAATTGAATACTGAAAGTATCATACTGCCAATGCTTAAGAATGGAGTTAAACTGCGGCGCTGGGGCAAAAACAATTTTAAGTTCACCATTTTCTATTGTAACCTTAGCATTACCATATAAATCGCCACCATATAATCCAGCATACTCCTTTAGATTCAACGTTGGGTTAGAGTCTTTTACCCGCTTTTGCTCCTCCTCCATTTGACTTTTCTTATCCATTTCATTTTGCTTTTTGGTATTTTCAAGCATCATAGCACTCCAGTCGGTATTATTTCCACCAAGGAAAATATCAAGCGTTTTATAAACAAGAGGATTAAAAAGAGATGAGTTTTTATTGGTAAGAATTACAAAACCTAACCTCTCTTCTGGTACTAGGCAAGTGTAAGAAATCATCCCATCATAACCACCGCTATGGCTAACTATTTTTCGACCCAAGTAGTCGAAAACACCCCAGCCCATTGCGTAGGCTTTGAAATGGGTGGTTGGAAACATTTTTTCGGAATACGATGATACCGCTTGAAGAGTATTCGGCGACCACATCTCACGGCTCCTATTGACTGAGAATATTTGTGTTGAACCATATTTCCCATTGTTCAACTGGAGTTTGATCCACTTTGAAATATCGTTAACACTCGAATTAATAGCACCTGCTGGAGCAATATTATCCCAGTTTAAGTAAGGAATTTCGATGGTTTTACCTTCGAAATCAGTATGGCATTGAGCAACGTTATCAAGTCCTGCTAAGCTCTTTATTGTGGTATTCGTTCTGCTCATTTTCAGAGGCTTGAATATTCTTTCTGCAATAAAATCATCCCAAGTTTGTCCCGAAACAACATGAACAATCTCGCCTGCTGCTAAAAACATGATATTTGAATACCCGAATTTTTCACGAAAGCCATAAACAGGTTTTAAGAATCGAGCTCTTTTTATAACCTCTTCCCTTGAGTAGTTTGAGCCAAACCACAATAAATCACCGCTAAAAGTAGCCAATCCGCTTCGATGACTGAGCAAATCACGTATCGTCATATTGTAGGTTACATAGGGATCATAAAGCTGAAACCAAGGTAAATATTTTATGACCTTATCGTCCCATTTAATTTTTCCTTCATCAACAAGAATAGCTAATGCTGCAGCAGTAAATGCTTTGGTATTTGATGCGATTGCAAAAAGAGTATTTACATCAACCTTATCGGGTTTTCCAATTTCCTTAACACCAAAACCCTTCGCAAATATTACAGAATCATCCTTAATAATGGCGATAGCCATTCCTGGTACCTCCCAATCGGCCAGGGCCTTTGAGTAATATTCATCAAGGTTTTTAATTGCCTGTTTTGAAATTGATTGTGCATCTAATAATTGAACACAAGCAAACAATAATATCAATGTAATAGCTAAAGAAACCTTTCTTATGCTAAAATTGATTATGCTGGATTTAGTATTCATAAGTAGTTTGATTATGTAAAAATTGAGCACTCAATTATTTATGGCTAATCATTCAAAATCAATTTTAAACTTGGGCTGATTTCTTTTTGACCAGTTTTATAAAAATACTTTTCAAGAACAAGCAACGATATAAGATCTTCTCTTTTCTTATTATTGAATTGCTTGATATAATCATGCGCATTTTGGATGATTTGAAGCGCTTCATCAGTATGTGTTATATAAAAGTTCATCCGCTCCTCTAGATCCGAAAAATCATCTTTTATGAGCACATAATGATAATTGGGAATAAGAGTCTCCTCCATATACCAAGTTTCAAATTTAGGTAAAGGCATTACCGCCAATGAATTGGACGACATTACCCATTTAAGGTTACTCGCTACATCATTTCCCTCAAGGCAAAGGATAAATTTATAATCTAGATGCTCCTCAATGGTTAATATTTCTCTTAAAAATTCGGGGTATTTATTGTTATTATTAATTTTTCCTAGGTTGCATAGCGGATGATTTATATACATCTCTAAGAATTTCAATCTATGAGGTTGAGTTGCATAGCTACGGCCAACAAGCATATCCCGCTTCTTTCTATAATCCTTTTTATCTTTTATAAAGGTAAAATGTCTGACCTTATCAAGTTTAAGAACAACCGAATTTGCATTATCGGCGTTTATCGGTCGGCTTTTAACAATTGCAGGTTCATTGGGCACATAGGTAACATCACCAAATTTAAAATCGGCTTTTAGGCTAGGGTTAAAAAATCTTGTGTACTCAAAACAATCAAAAAAATAGGTTCTATGCTTTTTCCTGTTTTTAAAATCTGAAAGACACTTGATTTCATCGGACAGATTAATTACCACTTTTAATTTATTATAATGGTTGACGCGCCTTCTAATGTACTCGATATCAAAGTTTTTTAAGGTTGGTAGTTTTTTCTCCAACCTGATCCGAAATAATTTACTAGGATAAAGTTGGCGAACAAAATTATAGAAATAATAGATAAACTTATTGTTCTTATGTTTCATTGAAAGTTTCTTGAGAATAGGCTTCATTAGTCTAGTATTATAAAAATTCATTTTAGTTAATAGCGAATTGATTTTGCAAAAATATAATATTCCACACCTCTTAATGTTCGGTTTTACTATTGGCTTTTCAAATATATACATTATTAGCAACTAACAAGAACTATACTTTATTAGTAAATTGTGAATTCTAATATTTTTAAAATATAAAAACATTATAAGATCCATTCCCTAATAATCCTGATATTTGCATTACTATTTTAGTGAAATGGCGATTAAATCAAAGCAACGGATTATAAAAGAAGAGATTGTAAACAGTACCTCTCATGGAGTTGGGTTGCTGATTGCATTTGTCTGTACTGCCCTTCTTGTTGTTAGAGCCTTCTACTATGGCTCAGCTTGGCATATCGTAACTTTTAGCATATTTGGTGCAGGATTGATTAACCTTTACGCTGCATCCACGCTTTTCCATAGCGCAATAAATCCAAGGGTTAAGATAAACCTTAATCGATTCGACCACTCGTCAATATATATCCTTATCGCAGCAACTTATACCCCATTTTCCTTAGTAGGAATAAAAGGAGCTTTTGGATGGGTTATTTTTGGAATTCTTTGGGCAATGGCAATTGCTGGGGTTGTTTTTAAAATTTGGTTCTACTCTCCAAAATATCGTAAACTGTCGGCATGGTTATATGTTGCTATGGGTTGGGTAGGAATTATCGCAATAGTTCCTATAATTCGAAATGTTCCCGTTACATCGTTGTGGTTTCTATTGTCGGGTTGTTTGGCTTACTCCTTCGGTGTAATCTTTTATCTGGTTGAAAAAATACCCTATGGACACGGAGTATTCCATCTATTCATTATTGCTGGTAGTATATGCCACTTCTTCTCATTAATTTTTATGATTTGAAAATAATAAACTATAATTAATATGAGCACAAATAACTACAAACTAAAACCTCAGGATATCAGGGATTTGATACATCCTTCGGGATACTGCTATGCTTCCGATATGATTACCATCGATGGATTGCCTGTTGGCTTTATGTACCGTGAGAAATCGGAGGAGGAAGAGGATAGCGGATGGCGCTTCTACTCAGGAAAAGAGACTGATGAGTACGTTGAAAACGAGCATCACTTTATGATGTTCGATTTAAACTATCTGGCCAACTGCGACCCTTCAATTATCCCCTATTTGAAAGCGAAAAAGGGCACCGAATTCGAAAGAGTTGAGGGAACCGATAAGTTTGTGGAGATAGATAGTCCCTTATAAGAAAACAAAAAGTTCCGACCTCATCATGAGATCAGAACTTTAATTTACAGAATCCCTATTGGCTATAACAGTAGGGTTTATTTTTTTATTTATCATGATTTTCTATCAATCCGTAAAATTAATTTTGGTCAATTAACTTAAAATTATACTTTTATAAAGTAAACGCGAATTCATTAAAAAATTAGATATGATTCATTTAAGAAAAGGGCTATTGACTTTAGCCCTTATTTTTGTTATAGCAATAACATTTGCTCAAGTTTCAATTACTGTTAATGTTCCAACTGCAGGTGGATTTAGCACAGCCTTAGCTGCTGCAGGTGGAAATGCAAATACAGTAACAAATCTTACTGTTACTGGGAATCTGAATGGTACCGATATTCAGTTCATGAATGCAAATATGCCTGTGCTTTCTGTTCTTGATTTAGAGTCATCTCTAATCAATTCAATATCTGGAATGGGTACATTTTATAATAAAACAACTTTAACTAGTATAAAACTTCCTGCTAACCTAAAAGTTATAGGTGATTATGCATTTTATGGTTGCATAAATTTGAATTGTAATTTGGTTTTACCCTCTACACTTACAACTATTGGTATAAATGCTTTTTATAATTGTTCTGGATTAAAAGGTAATCTTTCAATCCCTAATTCTGTAACCTCAATTAAGTATGGAGCATTTTCAGGTTGTACAGGTTTTAATGGCACCTTAACATTACCAAATACAATTACAACCATTGAAGATCAAACTTTTATGCTCTGTGAAGGTTTAATAGGAAATTTAGTAATTCCTAATACGGTAAAATCTATAGGACCAAATGCTTTTTCAAGTTGTTCAGGTTTTAATGGAGGTTTGATTCTTTCTAATATATTAACTAAAATAGAGGATGGTACTTTTCTTAATTGTAGCGGTTTAACTGGTGACTTGATAATACCCAATTTAGTTACTTCAATTGGACAAAATGCGTTTAATGGTTGCATAGGATTATCAGGCAACTTAGTTATTCCGAATAGTGTAACTGTTTTAAAGGAAGGTGCCTTTTCTGGTTGTTCAGGGTTTAATGGTAGTTTAACAATTTCTAACACAGTAACTACAATTGAGAGGTATACCTTTAATTATTGCACTGGATTAAGTGGTAATTTAACCATTCCTAGTTCAGTAATTGCAATTAAATCATCTTCTTTTTCTGGTTGCTCTAGTTTTAAAGGATTTTTGATTTTACCGAGTTCTCTCACCGCTATTGAATCATATGCATTTTATGGTTGCTCAGGGTTATCGGGAAGTTTAACTATTCCTAATTCTGTGACTACAATTGGTGATTATGCTTTTCAAAATTGTATTGGTTTTGTTGGATCCTTGGGCATTTCAAGTGCTGCGATATCAATTGGGAAATATGCTTTTAAAGATTGTACGGGTTTTACAGGAAACTTAGTAATACCTAACTCGGTAACTACTATAGGTGACTATGCTTTTAATAACACAAGCTTTACAGGCACTTTAACAATTTCAGATCATCTAACAAATATTGGTACAAGAGTGTTTTCAAATTGTGGAGGTCTGACTGGTGATATAATCATACCATCATCCGTTACTACAATTGGCAATTATGCTTTTGATTATTGTTCAGGATTTAATGGCACATTAACCATTCCTTCTTCTGTTACCTCAATTGGCATAGGCTCTTTTAATAATTGCACAGGTATAAGTGGCACTTTAGAAATCCCAAAATCTCTTATCACTATTAACAATTCGGCATTCTTTAATTGTTCAAATTTATGGGGGGTAATTATACCTAAGACAATTCAATCGCTAGGTGATTGGACATTCGGCAATTGTTCTGGTTTACATTCAATTACAGTATTCAACACCACACCTCCTACAATTTACCAAAACACTTTCACAGGAGTTAATAAGTCATTATGTCAACTTAATGTACCTCAAGGCTCATCATCAATCTATTACTCCACAATATATTGGAAAGATTTTCTTGTAATAACCGAGAGATATTGCGTGTTTTTTGATTCAAATGGAGCTACTTTAATACCAGACATAACTATAAGATACAATAATTTAATACCCGTACCAACTGAAATTGAATTACTTGGAAATAGTCTTAGAGGATGGTACCTCGATGAAGAATGTATAATGTCTCCTTGGAATTTTGACCTCGATAGAGTAACCTCAAACATAACTCTTTATGCAGGGTGGAATCCTATTTTATTAAATGTGTTTTTTAATACACAGGGAGGCTCAACAATCGATCAAATATTTTTAATGTACAATTCTTTCATAACTCCACCTTCTTCTCCTACTCGAACAGGGTACACCTTCGCAGGGTGGTTCAAGGAGACAGCTTGTACCAATGCGTGGACCTTTGCATCTGATGTGGTTACAGAAGAGACAACCCTGTACGCCAAGTGGACTATAAACTCCTACACCGTTACCTTCGATTCTCAGGGCGGTTCTGCTGTAGCAAGTGTCAATACCAACTACAATACGACCATTACCGCACCTACTGCACCAACCCGTACCGGATACACCTTCGGCGGGTGGTACAAGGAGGCAGCCTGCTCCAATGCATGGAACTTCGCCACCGATGTGGTTGCGATCAATACGACCCTGTACGCCAAGTGGACCATCAACTCCTACACCGTTACCTTCGATTCTCAGGGCGGTTCTGCTGTGACAAGCGTCATTACCAACTACAATACCACCATAGCAGCGCCTACCGATCCTATTCGTACCGGATATACCTTTGGTGGTTGGTACAAGGAGGCAGCCTGCACTAATACCTGGGCCTTTGGAGTAGACGTGGTGGTTGGAAACATAACCCTGTACGCCAAGTGGACCATCAATGTTTATTCGGTGACCTTCAACTCGCAGGGCGGTTCTGCTGTGGCAAGTGTCAATACCAACTACAACACGACCATTACCGCACCTACTGCACCAACCCGCACTGGGTACACCTTCGGGGGTTGGTATAAGGAGGCAGCCTGTTCCAATGCATGGAACTTCGCCACCGATGTGGTTGCGATCAATACAACCCTGTACGCCAAGTGGTCCATCAACTCCTACACCGTTACTTTCAACTCACAGGGCGGTTCTGCTGTGACAAGCGTCATTACCAACTATAACTCCACCATAGCAGCGCCTATCGCTCCTATTCGTACCGGATATAACTTTGGTGGTTGGTACAAGGAGGCGGCCTGCACTAATACCTGGGCCTTTGGAGTAGACGTGGTGGTTGGAAACATAACCCTGTACGCCAAGTGGACCATAAACTCCTACACCGTTACCTTCGATTCTCAGGGCGGTTCTGCTGTGGCAAGTGTCAATACCAACTACAATACGACCATTACCGCACCTACGGCGCCTACCCGCACAGGGTACACCTTCGGGGGTTGGTACAAGGAGGCAGCCTGCTCCAATGCATGGAACTTCGCCTCGGATGTGGTTACAGCAAACACCACCCTGTACGCCAAGTGGACCATCAATGTTTATTCGGTGACCTTCAACTCGCAGGGTGGGTCGGCCGTGGCAAGCGTCAATGCGAACTTCAACACCACCATCACCGCGCCTACGGCGCCTACCCGCACAGGGTACACCTTCGGGGGTTGGTACAAGGAGGCCGCTTGCACCAATACCTGGGCCTTTGGGGCAGATGTGGTAGTTGGAAACACAACACTATACGCTAAGTGGACAATCAATACATACACAGTGTCCTTTAATTCAAATGGAGGTACATCAGTAGCAAGCGTTACAACAGATTACAATTCTAAAATTATTGAACCAACTCCACCCACTAAAACGGGTTATACATTTGAAGGTTGGTATATTAACCTGTCGGATGATTTTAGTTTTAATTTTAATTTGTACATGATAACAAGCAACCTGACGCTTCAAGCCAAATGGGTACCCAATACTTACTATGTAAGTTTTTACTCCCAAGGAATTGTGGTTAATAGTCGTGGGGTAGAGTATAATAATACAGTTGCACAACCTGAAGACCCGATTAGAACAGGGTATATTTTTAATGGTTGGTTTAAAGAGCCTACATTTACTACATCATGGAACTTTAACACCGATAAGGTGACCTCAAATATGTCGTTGTACGCGAAATGGACTGCGATAACCTACACAGTTACCTTCGATTCACAAGGAGGCGCTCCAGTTGCTAGCATTGTAGTAAATCATGGAGCAAAAGTTGCTGAACCCACTCCTCCTCTTCGAAATGGGTATACTTTAAGGGGATGGTACGATCAGCCAACAGATGGCTTTTTATGGTTCTTCGATTATTCAAATGTGACGCAGGATATAACCCTTTACGCTCAATGGAATATCAATTCATATACAATCACATTCGATTCAAAGGGTGGAAGCGCTGTTGCGAATAAAACAGCTGAATTTAATTCAACAATTGCTGCTCCATCATCGCCAACAAGAACTGGCTACACCTTTGTAGGTTGGTATAAGGATGAAGCATTGACTACAATTTGGGACTTCAATTCGGATGTTGTCACTGATAATGCAACATTGTATGCAAAATGGAATATAAACTCGTACATCGTTTCTTTCGATTCGAAAGGGGGAAGTAATGTAAATTACATCGAAGTTAATTATAACTCAACCATTAACCGTCCGGTCAACCCAACTAAAACAGGCTATACATTCGCAGGTTGGTTTAAAGATCAGGCGCTAACAAATGAATGGAATTTTAGCACAGATGTAGTTACCAATCACATGTTTCTGTATGCTAAATGGACGATAAATTCATACACAGTAACTTTCAACACCCAAGGTGGTAGCGCCATTTCAAATGTTACAACAAACTATAATAGCACGATTTCTAATCCGTCTACGCCATCAAAAACAGGTTATACCTTTGATGGCTGGTATAAAGAGGCTGGTTGTATTAATCTGTGGACATTTGCATCAGATGTTGTAACTTCAGATATTACCCTTTATGCTAAATGGAATATTAATACATACACTGTAACCTTCAATACCCAAGGAGGTAGCGCAATTTCAAGCGTTTCAGCAAACTATAATAGTACAATTACAACTCCTTCGGCACCTACAAAAACAGGTTATACCTTTGATGGCTGGTATAAAGAGGCTGGTTGTATTAATCTGTGGACATTTGCATCAGATGTTGTAACTTCAGATATTACGCTTTACGCTAAATGGAACCTATCAAGTGATATTGAAATAATTTCAGGTATAAGTTTTAAGCTGTACCCTAACCCAGCAGTAAGCAACTTGACCATTGAGGGTGAAAATATCGAGGAGATAACCGTTTATAGTTCTAATGGAGCAAAAGCATTGCAGCCAATAATAAATCCTAAAGAGAGTAAATATACTTTTGGTATTGAAGGGTTGAAGTCAGGTTTTTACTTTGTTATGGTTAAAACCTCTGGTAACAAAACAGCAACTATTAAGTTTGTAAAGTTGTAAAATCAAACAAAAAAATTCCGATCTCTTCAGAGCTCGGAACTTTAGTATTAAACAATCCCTATTGGTTATGCCAGTAGGGATTTTACTTTTTCTGATATTGCTTTACCATCGGCTTTACCGGCAAGTGCTTTAGAAGCAACGCCCATAACTTTTCCCATATCTGATGGAGCCTTGGCGCCAACTTGCTCAATTATCTTTTTAAGCTCAACGGTTAGTTCTGCATCTGATAGCATTTTTGGTAAATACTCCTCAATTACAGCGGCTTCGGCTAACTCCTTTTCTGCTAGTTCGGGACGATTTTGCTGCTTGTAGATTTCTGCCGATTCCTTACGCTGCTTAACCTGCTTTTGAAGAATCTTCATTTCAGTATCTTCGGCTAAAGTTTCGGCATGACCCTTCTCTGTTTTAGCCAGTAGAATAACACTTTTAATTGCCCTAAGGGCTTCAAGGCGAACTTTCTCTTTTGCCATCATGGCTGCCTTGATATCGTTATTGATTTTTTCCTCTAGTGACATATTCTATGTTTTAAGTGTTTGGTGTAAAGTGTTTAGTAATGTAAAGTTATTCGAAAAACTAAACACTATAATCAAAACACTGATTTAATCAACATTATCATGCAAATAGGCATTATCGCTTTTCAGAAAGATATCTCCATCCTCCTCTGATAGCGTAAAACGTGATACATTGCTTGCCTTTGAATGCTCAGGTTCATCAATCTTGATATTCTTCCGCTTATAAGCAGGTACTTTCTCCATCTGATCGATGTTTGACTTTACCGTTAAAGGCGTGGCGTTTTGTCTTGTGCTCGTTTTTACCTGATGATCTTTGGTAGCAACCTGTTGCTGCGGTTTAACCGATGTAACAAAGAATTCATCCTCATCAAAAAGGCCTTTCTCAACAACCTTTGGTGCTACATCGAAATCATCAAAATCGATAACCCGTTGGGATAGCTCTCTATCGGTGAATTTTTCTCGCCTATAAGGTGTTACAGGCTTTTCCTTTACCTCAAAGAGTGATTCCTTAACCACCCTATTTTCGGCACGCTCGCCATCGAGCATTACAACATCAACCTGCTTATTTCTGATGTAAAGTTCAGGAATGCTGCTTGTACAGAACCCTGTAGCAATAATGGTTACATTAAGTTCATCACCTAAGTTTGGATCGGTACCATTACCCCAAATCAAATCAGCGCCTTCACCAGCAATTGCCTGTATATAATCAGTAATCTGACCAATTTCGTCCATGGTAATTTCTTCGTTGCCCGAAGTAACATTGAGCAATATATTACGAGCACCTGAAATATCATTATTATTAAGCAATGGCGATTGAAGTGCTGCCTTAACCGCTTTAATGGCACGCCCCTCGCCCGATGCTCTTGCTGAGCCCATGATAGCAACACCGCTATTAGTCATTACTGTTTCAACATCAGCAAAGTCAACGTTGATATAGCCATGAACGGTGATTATCTCGGCAATGCCCTTCGCGGCGATGGCTAAAACATCATCGGCTCGTGAGAACGCTTCGGAGATTTTCAAATCTCCGTATATCTCCCGAATCTTCTCATTGTTGATTACAAGAAGCGAATCGACGTGCTTCTCGATGGCCTCAATCCCTTCAACCGCTTGTGCAATACGACGTTTCCCCTCATTCCTGAAAGGGATCGTTACAATTGCAACGGTTAGAATACCAAGTTCCTTGGCTGCTTTCGCAATGATTGGTGCCGCACCTGTTCCTGTTCCACCGCCCATTCCAGCGGTGATAAAGACCATCTTGGTGTTTTTCGATAGAACATCAACAACATCCTGAACGTTCTCAATGGCAGCTTGCCTGCCAATCTCAGGTTTATTGCCTGCTCCACGCCCTTCGGTCAGTGATGAGCCAAGCTGAATTTTAATATCAACAGGGCTGCTAGCCAATGCCTGAGAATCGGTATTGCACACCACAAAGTCTACATCCTTAATTCCCAACCTGCACATGTGGTTTACTGCGTTACCTCCACCTCCACCAACACCAATAACCTTTATTATTGATGCTCGGTTTGATGGTAGCTCGAAATTAATTAGGTCTTCGGCCATGATATTTAGTTTAAGTTATATATTCAAAACTCTTTGTTACCTCTAACTTTGCTACTTGTGTTCCGCCGCAAGAATTATCATTATTCTAACAACTATTTTTACGTGCGACGGACTCCCTCTTTATCTTTTCTCCCGGGGTTAAAACCCCGGGTTATTGATATTTGACCCCTACGGGGTCTTGCATTTTGGCAATAGAATCGCGTTTTTTTCACTTGTCACTTTTCACTTGACACTTTTCACTTCCCTCTACATTTCCATATCCTTTTCTTCGAACATGTTTGCTAGTGTCTTTTTCAAACCATCCATTATGCCCGATTTCTTAACTGTGCTTCTGATCTCTTCCTTCTTTTCAGGGGTGATATCAACCTCTTTAATAGATATCTCTTCAACCTTTTTCTCGATAAAAGTTGCCTGTTCCCAACCCTTTAGAATTAACCCAATAGCTGTTGAGTACATGGGTTGATTGATATCCTCGCTGCAATCGGCACTTAGATGCTCGTTGGGGAAACCAATTCTTACATCAAGTCCTGTTTTAAACTTAACGAGCTGCGATAAATGTCTGAGCAGTGCACCACCACCTGTTATAACAAGACCAGCGCTTAGCTTCTCGGCATAGCCTGAGTTTTCAATCTCATAGTTTACAGCGTCGATAATCTCCTCCATCCTCGATTGGATGATGTATGCAAGACTCTTGAATGATATCTCTTTTGGGTCACGACCGCTGATACCAGGGATTGTTACAATTTTATCCTCAGGTGCCATATCGCCTAGGGCTGAACCAAACTGAACCTTAAGCGATTCCGCTTGACGGAAAAGGATTGAGCATCCCTCCTTGATATCATTGGTAATCACATTGCCACCAAAAGGAATTACAGCGGTGTGACGAACAATGCCATCGTAGAAAAGGGCAACATCGGTTGTTCCACCACCTATATCGACTAGAACAACGCCTGCCTCTTTCTCATCGTCGGTTAGAACGGCTTCGGCAGAAGCGAGAGGCTCAAGGATTAGGTCGTTAACCTTTAACCCAACGCGGTTAACGCATTTCTCGATATTCTTAGCCGATGCGGTTTGTCCGATTACGATGTGGAAGTTGGCCTCAAGCCTACGTCCCATCATACCAACAGGACGAACACCGGGTTCGTTATCCACAATAAAATCCTGTGGTAAAACATGGAGTATCTCCTCCCCAACCTCAATGGGAATTTTGTACATATCGGTAATCAGCTTTTGAACATCTTCGGCGGTTATCTCGCTATCAACGGAATCGCGGTTGATATACCCACGGTTCTTGATGCTCCGAATATGCTGACCAGCAATGCCAACGAATACTTCACTTAGAATAATTCCTGATTGAGTCTGCACCTCTTCAACGGTTCGTTGTATTGATGCAACAGTTTCCTCGATGTTAAGCACTACGCCCCTTTTAATCCCAGTTGAGGGGGTTTTACTTTGTGATACTATTTGGAACTTGCCATTGGGATTCTTTTTACCGATCAGGGTTACAATCTTGGTTGTCCCAAGATCGATAGCAGCAACGTACTCATTCATGTTTGCCATAGTATTATCGTTTTGTACAAATTATCTGTTTAGAATATTTTAGGCTTATCATTTTATACTTATTCCATCCCTCAGCAGGCAGGGCCTTCTCGTAAAACAACTTTAATTTATCAAGTTTCTTCTCATAATCATCTAAGCTACCGAGCAGGATAACCTGCGAACCAACCCGGGGAATTATCTCAATATCGTTTGAACTATCTACATAAAGTTGAGCAATTTGAGCATTCCAAAAATCATCATCATTAACAAATCGTGCAAAATCATAAATTTGTTGAAGCAGTGGCTCTCTCTTGTACACGCTTGTATCCCATTGCATCACATCCTCATTGGCTTTAAACGGAAAATGCTCATTAATCTTTCCATTAACAACCAGCACATGAGCGGCAAATCTATCGGACAAGGGCATTAATAGTCCTTGCTCATCAATATAATAGCTTTGGTTCTTCGCATTAAAGATTCGAACCAAAGGCCGACGCTGCTTAACCTTTATTGAAAGAACTCCGTCCGATGTTTTGTAAATTTGAACATCCCTAACCGACATCATAGTTGATAGCCTGTTCTCCAATTCGTAGGTGTTAATCGACCTCAGCGGCTTACCAATAGGGCTCTTGCCCTTAACATCTACAATTCGCCGAATATCCTTACTCGTAATAAATGAATTCTCCGAGCTATCCACAACCGTTACCTTGATATCCTTACAAACCAATTCACGATTACGCTTTGTGACAAACCACAAGCCTATAACCAAGTAGAGTACGAGGCTAAACCACTTAAGCGCTTTCCATGTATTGCGTTTCCAGCTCATTATAACTTTCTATCAGTTAGAATTTTTACAATTTCGGGGACTAGTCGGTCGATATCGCCAGCACCCATGCTTATTAGTATATCAATATCATCAGCTTTTACAATCTCTTTAACTTCATCTTTGCTGCAAAGCCTTTTGTTCGGGTTTTTCATCAGATTTAAAATTGATGAAGAGGTAACGCCCGGTATTGGCTCTTCGCGTGCAGGATAAATATCGAGTAGCAGAGCCTCATCGAGTAAATCGAGGCTTTGTGCAAATTCTTGAGTAAAATCTTGTGTCCGGGTAAAAAGGTGTGGCTGAAAAATTCCTGTTACCTTTCTGCCCTTATATAAATCTTTTACAGAAGTTATGGCTGCCCTCAACTCCTCAGGATGATGCGCATAATCATCGATATAAACTACTTTCTTACCACGATACTGAACATCAAAACGCCGAACAACACCTGAAAAACTGCTTAATCCAGCCCTTAGCTCATTGGGATTTACACCCATCAGAAGTGCCGCAGTTGATGCCGCAATTGCATTCTCAACATTATAAAGTCCAGGCACCCCAAGCATTAATTCCTTTACCTCGCCAACCGGAGTATTGAGGTTAAAATGGTAGAAACCATCCTTAATCTCTAGGTTGTTTATGGAAAAATCAGCCTTATCCTTTAAGCTATAGGTAAAAGTCCTAACACTACTTTTTAAACTTGGTGTAAAATCCAAACCTTTTTTAACTATCAAAATTCCATGCTCCTGAATCTGACTTGTAAAAGCTCTAAAAGCATCAAGAACTTCGCTATGACTGCCATAAATATCAAGATGGTCAGCATCTACCGAGGTAATTATTGCCAAGTGCGGATTCAGACTGAGAAAACTTCTATCGAACTCATCGGCCTCAACAACAAGCATATTCGTTTGCTTATCGCTGATAACCAAATTGCTCTTGAAATTCTTTGCTATTCCACCAAGGAATGCATCGCAACCAACCGCTGATTTGCTAAGCAAATGCGCTAGCAGGGTTGATGTTGTTGTTTTTCCATGCGTTCCGGCTACTGCCAAGGTTTTCTTAACCCCTGCGATAACGCCAAGGGCTTCAGCTCTTTTTACAACAGTATATTTATTATCAATAAAATAGTTCAATTCGCTATGGTTCTTAGGAACGGCAGGGGTATATACCACCAAAGTTCCCTCTATGCTTCCTCTAAACTCACGAGAGATAAGATTTACATCATCAACGTAATGAATATCGATGCCCTCCTGCTCCAACTCAAGGGTCAACCCAGTTTGAGTTCTATCGTACCCACTAACAACCTTCCCCTGCTTGGCAAAATACCGAGCCAAGGCGCTCATCCCTATGCCACCTATTCCTACGAAGTAGACTCGTTTAACCGTGTTGTAGTCGATGTTCATTTGACCTGACATTGCTTTTGCTATTTATGAGAGAATGGAATGTTGGAATATTGGAATGATGGAAAAGCTTCGCTGAGCAAGTCTTCTTTATGTAATTACTCATTCCTTTTATTTTAAAAAGTATCATTCCAATCTCCTTCCTTCATCTTCTTTTGTAATGATTTTATTAGCATTAAAAGCTCATTCTCAGTCTTAAAATGCAATTCATCAATTTGGTCGTAATCCTCCTGACGAATCTGATTTGCTTTGTGAAAACTAACTAAACATGAATGAAATTCGCCACTTGAACCTAATGCTATATTTAAAAAATTCAGATATTCTTTAATGCTTCTTCTTGAGTAACCCTCAGCAATATTTCTGCTTATACTATGCGAAGAATCAATGCAATTTGATGCCGTTTTCTTTAGTTCAAATGGAAATGCAATCATCACCTTACAAGCAAGAACATAGAGGTCAACCGCATCATTCCAAACACGAAGCTGTTTAAACCCTCTATTTATATTCTTTCTTTCCATGACAAATAATACCTAGTTTCTATCTTCCATTATTCCACCATTCCATTATTCCATTATTCTTTCCCAGTAGCCAACTCTAGCACCTTCTCCGCAATCACCCTTGCAGCAAGGGGAAGTGCCAACGCCAAGATATTCATTGAAAGTTCGGCGCTCTTTTCAGCGTTTTTTAGCAATTCAAAAGCAACAACCACCAACTCCTTGGGTGCACCTAAATCATCAATCATTACTGCTGCATTCTTCTTAACTAATGCTTGTGCATTCTTTGTTTGATGGTCCTCCGTTACGTTTGGAGATGGAATCAGAATGGTTGGTTTGCCAACCAAGCAAAGCTCTGATATTGTTCCTGCACCAGCCCTCGATACGATTAAATCGGAAATCGAGAAAGCCAAATCCATTCGGGTGATAAAATCGTATAGTCTCACATTCTTGGCATCAAAACCTTCCAGTTCCTTCTTTATATCGGCATGGTAAAGTTTACCTGTTTGCCATATCAATGTAATATCTTGTTGTTCCCCTATCTCCTTCATGTAGCCCATCAAGCTCCTATTGAGGGTCTTTGCACCAAGGCTACCTCCTAAAACGAGAATAACCTTTTGTCCTTCGGGTACATTAAAATACTTATGTGCTTCCTCTTTCTTGCTTTCTAAGTTCACTAAATCCTGACGGACAGGATTACCTGTCATAATAATCTTATCGGCAGGGAAATATTTATCCATCCCTTCGTAGGCAACGCAAATAGCTTTAGCCTTTTTCGCAAGCAATCTGTTGGTTACTCCTGCATAGGAATTTTGCTCTTGGATAAGGGTTGGGATTCCTTTTTTTTGCGCTGTCTTAAGCATTGGACCGCTAGCATAACCACCAACTCCAACTAAAGCATCAGGTTTAAAATCCTTCAAAACTTTTCGAGCTTTCATCATGCTTTTGAAAAGTTTCCAAAAGAAAGTAAAAGTCTTTAGCGATAGCTTTCGCTGAAAGCCAGCAACAGGTAACCCAACTATTTTATAGCCTGCATTGGGAACCTTTTCCATCTCCATCTTGCCCTCAGCACCAACAAAGAGAATCTCAACATCTGGTTGAATCTCCTTCAGCGCATTGGCAATGGATATGGCAGGGAAGATATGCCCCCCTGTTCCGCCGCCGCTAACTATTATCTTTAGACTCTTCTTCTCCATCGAATAGTTCTGTTTTACCTTGTGTTCGACTTATACTTAATATAATTCCAAATGCTGCACTTGTAAAAAATAGTGATGTTCCTCCCATACTGACTAACGGCAATGGCTGCCCTGTTACAGGGATAAGATTTACTGCCACGCACATATTGACCATCGCCTGCAAAACTAGAAGTAATGCAAGCCCAATGGCAAGAAACGCCGGAAACGTTCGGTTGGCCTTTTTGACTATCACACCTGCTCGGAAAAGCAGAATTAGATACAAGAGCAATACCGCGACACCACCTATTAATCCGTACTCTTCAACTATAATTGCAAAAATAAAATCGGAGTAAGGGTGTGGTAGGAAATTCCTTTGGGTACTATTCCCAGGACCTTTCCCAATAATTCCACCCGTTGCAATTGCAATTTTCGATTGGTTAACCTGAAAGTTACCATCTCCATCATCATCGCTTGAGAAATTCTCAATACGATGCTTCCATGTTTGCACACGGTTTACCGTTTTGAGCTGCAATGCAATGACTATAAATATGACCAATAGAACTACCGCTAATCCTGTGAATCCAAAAAGTTGCTTTAAACTGATTCGACCAATAAGCATCAGTAACCAACAGGTTAGACCGAGCATCATTGCAGTTGAGAAGTTGGCAGGTAGAATCAGCAAGCATATGAGCGCAACAGGCGCAACAATTGGTATAAAAGCCTTCTTTAAATCTTTAATCTCGTTTTGTCGTTGCGATAGAATATTGGCAACGTACATAACCAAAGCCATCTTGGCTATATCAGAGGTTTGAATGGTAACACCCAACCCAGGAATGGCCAACCATCGTGCGGCTGAATTTAAGCTTGCTCCAAATACAAGAGTAAAAAGCAACAATGGTATTGATATAAGAAGTAATCCTTTGGATATTGGTGCGTAAACCCTACTGTTAATCATATGCACAATGAACACAAGGGCTAGCCCAATGCCTATAAATACGAATTGCTTTATAAAGTAGTAAGCGGTGTTCCCCTCCTGAAATCTATACGCCAAAGCACCCGTTGAGCTGTAGATAGCCAACAGCGATATGATTGATAGAAACATTACTATCAACCAAATTATCTTATCCCCCTTAAAGTACTTTCCGAATAACGCTTCCATTTATATCAGTTACGGGTTACTAGTTACAAGTTACTTACACACTTTTTACTTATTAACTTGTCGCTTTTCACTTGCCACTTATTTCTTAATTACTTGTCAACTTATTCACTTGTCGCTTACCACTTGTCGCTTTATAACTCTCTTACAGCCTCTTTAAACTTCCTTCCCCTATCCTCATAATTTTCAAATAAATCAAAGCTTGCGCAGGCAGGAGATAGCAAAACAGTATCGCCAGGGCTTGACAATTTGTAGCATTGCTGAACTGCCTCAGGGGCAGAATGTGTATCAACAATTACAGGAACAATATCCCCAAACGCTGCATGAATCTTCGAGTTATCGATACCCAAGCAGACGATAGCCTTAACCTTAGCTTTTACCAACTCCAAAAGAGATGCATAATCGTTCCCTTTATCAATACCTCCTACAATCCAAACCACAGGGGTTTCCATGCTCTCAAGAGCATACCATGTTGAGTTGATATTTGTCGCCTTTGAATCATTAATATATTGTACACCACGAACCTTGATAACCGATTCAAGTCGATGCTCAACCCCTTGAAAATCGGAAAGGCTCTCGCGGATAATATCCTTGCGAATTTTCAGAACATGCCCCGCAAGTCCTGCTGCCATAGAGTTATAAATATTGTGCTTCCCTTTCAACGAAAGTTCTTGAATGGACATTACAAAATCGCTATTATCGTAGTTTACATAGATATGGTCGTTCTCCACCCAAGCGGCCTGACTAATCTTTGTCTGCTGCGAGAACGGCAGCTGCTGCGCTCTTAGCACAATGCGTTTAAGCTGCTCAACAGTAACATCATCATCGGAACAGAAGATAAAGCAATCGTCTTCGGCTAAATTGCGGGTAATCCTGAACTTCGACTCAACGTAGTTCTGCATCTTATAATCGTACCTATCAAGATGATCAGGTGTAATATTTAGTAAAATGGCTATATCAGCCTTGAATTCATACATATTATCAAGTTGGAAACTGCTCAATTCAATTACATAGTAATCGAACTCGTTCTCAGCAACCTGCAATGCAAAACTATCACCAATATTTCCGGCTAATCCAACATTCAAACCCGCCTTCTGCATCATATGAAAGATAAGCGATGTAGTGGTTGTTTTGCCATTGCTTCCGGTTATACAAACCTTCTTCGCCTTAGTATACCTGCTACCAAACTCAATCTCGGAGATTATTGGAATTCCAGCCTCTCTAATCTTATAGATAATTGGGGCTTTATCGGGAATGCCAGGGCTTTTGATTATCTCATCGGCATTGAGAATCAGTTCCTCAGTGTGCTTGCTCTCCTCCCAAAGGATTTGATGCTTGTTGAGCAGCTCCTTGTACAGTGGCTTAATGGGTCCAAAGTCTGATACATAAACATCAAAGCCTTTTTTGTGAGCTAGCACTGCTGCACCTGCTCCACTTTCCCCACCTCCAAGAATTACAATTCTCTTCATCTCTTTTTGGTTTGTTTGTTTTAGCGAATCTTAAGCGTTACAACAGTGATTACTGCCAATAGAATAGCCACAATCCAGAATCGGGTTACGATTTTGGGTTCGGGATATCCCTTTTTTTGATAATGATGATGCAATGGTGCCATAAGGAAGATTCTTCGCCCTTCGCCATACTTCTTTCTTGTATGCTTGAAGTAGCTTACCTGCATTACTACCGATAGATTTTCGACGAAGAAGATTCCACAAAGAATAGGAATCAAAAGCTCCTTACGGATAAGAATTGCGAATACTGCAATCATGCCGCCAATGGCCAAACTTCCTGTATCGCCCATAAAAACTTGTGCGGGATAGCTATTATACCAGAGAAATCCAACAGCAGCGCCAATAAATGCGCTCATAAATACCACCAACTCCCCTGTGCTTGGGATGTACATGATATTCAAATATTCAGCATAAATAACGTTACCCCCGAGATACGCGAATATCCCAAGCGTTGTCGCTATAATTGCCGACACCCCCGTGGCCAAACCATCCATTCCATCGGTAAGGTTAGCACCGTTTGAAACTGCAGTTACTATAAGAATTACACCAACTATAAATACTAACCAAGTAAGGATTTTGCCCAAGTTCCCATCGAAAGGAATAAGGTATTTATAATCAAACTCGTTGTTCTTAAAGAAAGGAATTGTTGTTTTTGTGGTCTTCTCTCTTGGTCCTAAGATTACTTGCTTTCGGGCTGAGTTATCTTTATTAATAACTATTTCAGTTCCAATCGAAGGATTATGATGCACAACCCTCTCGCGGATTACAATCCCAGGGCTCATATACATTGCAAGTCCAACGAATAAACCTAAAGATATTTGTCCAAGAATCTTAAATCGACCCGATAGACCCTCCTTATTCTTTTTAAATACTTTGATGTAATCATCGGCAAAGCCAACAGTACCTAGCCAAAGGGTTGTAACAACCATTATTATAACATAAATATTCATCAAATCGCTGAAAAGAAGAACAGGTAAAATGGTTGCGGCAAGTATGATGAGACCTCCCATTGTTGGTGTTCCCTTCTTTTGCATCTGACCCTCCAAGCCCAAATCACGAATCTCCTCACCAATCTGCTTTTTCTGAAGTAGTCTGATAATCCTTTTTCCAAAGATTAATGAGATTCCCATCGATGTTATGAATGCCATCGCTGACCGAAACGAAATGTATTGAAACATCCCTGCTCCTGGGAAGCTGACCATGTCGAGATATTGGAATAAGAAGTATATCATCTTATAAAGTTTTAAAAATTTCTTCTATCACTTCTTTGTCATCAAAATGATGCTTAACGCCTTTAATTTCTTGATAGTTCTCGTGACCCTTGCCAGCCACCAAAACAACATCACCAGCATTGGCAAGCATGTATGCCGTGCGAATAGCCTCTTTTCGGTCAACGATGGTTAAAACCTTACCCACCATCGATGGTTCGATACCTGCTTTCATATCCTTAAGAATATCTTCAGGCTCTTCGAACCGTGGATTATCAGAAGTAAGTACAACCATACCGCTACCCTCAACCGCAACCTTTGCCATCACAGGTCTTTTAGTCTTATCGCGGTTTCCACCAGCACCAACCACCGATATCAACTTATTATCAGGGTTCCTAATTTCATTTATTGTATCAATCACATTCTGCAGCGCATCGGGGGTGTGAGCATAGTCTACTACTACATTAATCCCTTTGGGAGATTTCATGTGCTCAAACCTTCCTGAAACGGCAGTCATGCTGCTTAGCTCAGTTAAAACGGTATCGCGCTCAACACCGAGTAAACGGGCTGCTGAGTATATTGCCAAAATATTATAAGCATTAAAACCACCAACCAAACGGGTCCAAACCTCAATGGAATCGAGATTTAGAAGCATTCCATCAAAATGATTCTCAATCACCTTGCACTTGAAGTTGGCCATACTCCGCAAGGAGTAGCTGCTCACCTTTGCTGCGGTATTCTGAACCATTACCCGACCATTCCGGTCATCGATATTGATAAGCGCAAAAGCATCATTAGGTAGAAGGTCGAAGAATCTCTTTTTAGCCTTTAGATATTCTTCGAACGTTTTATGATAATCGAGATGGTCGTGCGTAATATTTGAGAAGAGTGCTCCGGCAAATTTCAATCCCGCAATGCGATTTTGAACAATGGCATGCGAGCTAACCTCCATAAAGCAATGGGTACAGCCCGCTTCGACCATCTGTGCAAGTAGCTTATTCAACTGAATAGCATCAGGTGTGGTATGCGTTGCAGGAATCTCCTCGTCGCCTATAAAGTTTACAACAGTTGAAAGTAAACCAGATTTGAATCCGAGTTTATTGAATAATCGATATAGAAGCGTTACCGTTGTAGTCTTACCGTTTGTTCCGGTTATTCCAATCAACTTAATTTTTTGAGATGGATTATCGTAGAATGAGGTTGCTATTATACCTAGCACTTCGCTAGTATCCTTAACCTTTACATAGCTAGTTCCTTTAACTTTGCTTTCGGGTAAAACCTCACACACAATGGCAACAGCACCCAACTCAATGGCCTTATCGATAAAGCTATGTCCATCGGATTGTGTCCCCTTAACGGCAATAAAGCATGAACCCTTAACCACTTGACGGGAGTCAAACGTAAGATTGTTCACCATTACATCGAGGTTTCCAATAACCTCCAATGCAGCATTTGCCGATAGTATTTGTCCTAACTTCTTCATTTAGCTCGTACCCATTTCAAGTAAAATACTTTGTCCGCGACTCGCTTTGCTACCAGCGGTAATCGACTGACTCTTTACTACTCCCATGCCTTTAACTTGCACTTTTAACCCAGCGTTTTCTAGTAAGAAAAGAGCATCCTTTATACACATCCCTTTTACATCGGGGACTAAATTCTTTATTACATTCTTATCGTTCAGTTCAACCTCATCATCTGCTCTGATAACCGATACCCAGTTTGATTTCTTCGAATTATTCTTTACTGGGATATCCAGCTCATCCAAAACCTCCTCGATATGCTGCTTGTAACCATTTTTTGAGGTTGGCATATCGGTCAGTTCAACATCCTTAACGGTTGGAAACCACTCGCTGCTCGTTGCAAAAACCTTATCGGATATCTCCTTAAAGATTGGCCCAGCAACCACATTACCATAGTAAACGCTTTTTGATGGCGAGTTCACTACCACAATACAGGAATACTTTGGGTCATCGGCAGGGAAATATCCCACAAAGGATGCCCTGTAGCTTGTACCTCCAACTTTGTATCCCTTCTTACCCTTTGAAATCTGCGCAGTTCCTGTTTTCCCTGCAATTTTATACCGATTATTACTTAAATTCTTTGCAGTTCCAACCCTTACAACCCCCTCAAGCACATCGCGAACCTTTGCGAGCGTTGAACTTGAGCAGATTGGTGAGCAGAGAACTTCGGTTCCAAAAGTTTGTATGGTTTCACCATGATTTACCAACGCCTTAATAAGATGTGGTTTTACCATGGTTCCATCGTTGGCTATGGCGTTGTAAAAGGTTAATATCTGAAGTGGTGTTAGCTTTACCTCGTAACCAATGCTCATCAGTGGAAGCGAAAGACCTGACCAATATTTCTGGTGTGGGTATTTAATATATGGTGCAACCTCTCCCTGAATCTCTAGGTTGAGAGGTTGATTAAGTTTCATTTTATATAGGTGATCAATAAAACTTTCCTCTTTGCCAGTATAGTACTTCATTACAAGCATTGCAACCCCAATATTAGAAGATAATTCAAATACTTGCTTGGCGGTTATTTTACCATGACCCTTCTCGTCAGAATCGGTAAGAACTCGGTCATGAATCTTAAGTTTACCATTGCCGGTATTCACCATATCATCCATATGAATGTAGCCATCCTCAAGCAGAGCAATGAGCGAAGCTATTTTAAATGTCGATCCAGGTTCGGCGCTCTCACCGATAGCGTAGTTATAGGCCTCGGAGTAAACCCCATCCTCATCGCGTTTTAGGTTGGCAATAGCTTTTATTTCACCTGTTTTTACCTCCATGAGGATTACTGTTCCCCAACCGGCACCATGCTTTTCGAGCTGCTTATGCAGAGCATTTTCGGCTAAATCCTGTAAATCGACATCGATGGTTGTAACCACATCGAGGCCATTCTCAGGGTCAACCTGATTAGGGCTATTCACATCAATCCAAGTATTGCCAGGAACCCGTTGTAAAAGGCTAACGCCTGTCTTCCCCTTTAGCGCATAGTTGAATGCGCCCTCGATTCCCACTGCCACACCTCCATCGTTGACATTCCCAATGGTTCGTTGCGCCAATGTTTGATGTGGTAAAATCCGACGGTTAATCTGAACAGGAATAAATCCCCCTTTATTCAAACCCATGCGGAAAAGCGGAAATTTCTTAACCTTTTGCAGCTCCACATAATCAATCTCTCTATCACCAACTTCGAAGAATCGTCGATTACGACCCGATTTACGGGCATTCACAAGTTCTGAGCGATACGCTTTTGCTGATTTATCGCCATAAAATTTGGAAAGGCACAAAGCAAGCGAATCAATCTTTTCTCCGAAAACTTCGTTGGTTAGGCCTGCGGCCTTAAGATCCATGCGGATTTCAAAGTAAGGTACCGATGTGGCAAGGACTCTGCCATCGTATGAGAAAATATCGCCCCGATTGGGTTCAATGGTAATATCCTTGAACGTAATAGTTTTAGCCACCTCGCGCCATTTGTTCCCCTCAACCACTTGTATATAGATGATTTTGGCAATAATGGCAAACCCAAGGAGTACAAAAATTAAGTACACCAACGCCACCCGAACCAATATCTCCTTCTTTATCGACATTCTTTCTTTTAGACTTTAGATGCTAGACATCAGACTTAATAAACTATTCTTGTTGCTTGTCGCTTATCTCTTGCCACTTCTTCCTGTCAACTGTGAACTGTCAACTACTTTATCTTCTTCGGCGGAACAACGCTCTCCTTCAACCCCAAACCCCTCTCCTCGCATATTTTTGCCACCTCCGATTGCTTGCTAATAAACATCAGCTTCGATGCGGTTGTAATCGACTCGGCACGTAGGTTACGAACCTCAATCTGTAATTTCTTCTCCTTCTTGAACAGCTTCTCGTACCTGTAGCGATTACCGATATAAAAAAACGCCAGAAACGCCAGAAACAGGATGTAAGGAAACTGTTTCGAAACCGATTCGGTGGTAAGGATGCTACCTGTAAGAAAATCCTTAACCCCAACATTCGATTTCTTTCCCTTGGGTTGCTCGGGCTTCTCCTCAATAAACTCTACCGTTTCGTCTTTCTCGCTCATAGCTTTTTACCAATTCTTAGCTTTGCACTGCGTGCTCGGCTATTTATTTCTAGCTCCTCCTCGGAGGGAACAATCACCTTTCTGTTTATCTGCTCGTAGGGAGTTGTAACATTTCCGTAGAAATCCTTATCGAGGTTGCCCTCAAAATTTCCGGAACGGAAATAGTTCTTCACCAACCTATCCTCGAGCGAATGGTACGATATAACCACCAATCGACCATCGGTTTTAAGGCACTTCGTGGCGTTGAGAAGCATCTGCTCAAGCACCGCCATCTCCTGATTCACCTCAATACGGATTGCCTGAAAAACCTGAGCCAACATCTTATTCTCCGTTTTAAAAGGGAACATCGGCTTTAGCAACTCGTATAGCTGCTCAACCGTATCGATCTCCTTTGCACTGCGTGCTTGACAAATGGCGTTGGCCAAACGTTTAGCGTTGGGTAGCTCGCCGTATAGAGTGAAAACCTTTGATAAATCCTCAGGGCTATAACCATTCACCACGGTCTTGGCCGAAATCTTCTGCTTTTGGTTCATCCGCATATCCAGCGGACCCTCAAAACGGAACGAAAAACCCCGCTCGGGGCTATCGAAGTGGTGCGACGAAACGCCCAAATCGGCTAGAATACCATCCACCGTATTGATGTTGTGGTACTTAAGGAAATTCCTAAAGAACCGGAAGTTGCTGCGGATTAGCGTAAAGCGCTTATCGTCGATGGCGTTGGCAAGCGCCTCCTCATCCTGATCGAATGCGATAAGTCTGCCCTTGTTAAGATGTTTGAGTATTTCGGTGGAATGACCTCCCCCACCAAAAGTGAGGTCAACGTAGGTGCCATTAGGCTTTATATCAAGCCCTTCTATGCTTTCGTGAAGCAGAACCGGTACGTGGTAGGCCATTACTCATCTCGTATAATCGTTGAACCCATTATCTTTTCAGCAAGCTGGGCAAAATCATCCTCTCCTGTTCGAACCCCCTCGTACTTATCTTTAGCCCAAATTTCAATCTTGCCATCCATTCCGGCAAGGATTAAATCGCGCTCGGCGCCCACCAAATCGAGTAATCGTTTTGGTAACAGCAAACGGCTGTTTGAATCGAGCGTAACCTCAGCGGTGCCGCGGTAAAACTCGCGCAAAAACTTGTTATGCTCTTTGTTATAGGGGTTTGTATTCTTACGGATAAGGGTGTTCTGACGCTCCCACTCCTCGATGGGGAAGAGCACCAAACAGCTCTCGAAAATATCCTTTTTCACCACAAAGCGATCGGGCGAGGCAGATGCTATCTGCTTCTTAAAAGCTGCTGGGAAGAGCACTCTGCCCTTCTCGTCAACCTTACAACCATAATCGCCTATAAATGATGACATGCTACTAACTATTATTTATGGTTTAATGCAAGTTCTTGTTCCTACTCTTTGAAGTGGATTGGAATGTTGGAATATTGGAATGATGGGTCTTTAAACCCATGCTCATACTTTGATCTCTTCCATTATTCCACTGTTCCCTGCCTACCGGCAGGCAGGCAGGCATTATTCCATCTTCAACTCCTTGTTTATCTTACACCTAACCCATTTTATTTCAAAAGGTAAAAGTATACAAATAATTCCCACTTCAAACCACATCCTCCCACTTTTTACCACTTTGTTGATAACTTTTTGAGGATTAGTGACGAATGAAGCAGAACAGCATTCTAAAATGCCGATGAAATAAGGCGGTGCAGAAAAACAGGGTGGTTGTTGATGAGGATTGGTGGGAAAAACAAAAAATACTAAACAGCTAAATTGCTGTATTTCAAAATTTAATGCTAATAAACATACACTTTAGTGGTGGCAATGTTAAACAAATTGCGATACCTTTAGGTAACAAAATTGGGCGGGTTCGTATTAAGAAATGTTTTAATAGGAATTTTACCGATAAATGAATTGCTACGCACGCCGCATAAAAACGTGCACAAGCAGGGATGAGATCAAATTCATAGAAGTATTATCTAAACTTTTACGAAATGGAAAAGCCTATATCAAAATTAAATACGCTAATCATTATCCTTGCCAGCTTGGCGGGATTAGCAGTAACCATTTTTGCTACAAACAACTCGTTAAATGCCCATAAATCCAAGAGTTGGCCAACCACCGAGGGGACAATTTACTCCTCGGAAGTAACGGGCTCCTCGAGGTATGTTCCTAAGATAAAATACAACTACTACGTTGATACCACCGAGTACTCCTCCGAGAGGATTCGGCTAAAGGATATGGCGCAGTACAAAAAGCAGCAGGATGCCCAAGCTGTAGCCAATAAATTCCCGGTTGATGCCAAGGTTAAAGTGTACTACAACCCCACCAAAGCTGATGAGGCAATTCTTGAACCCGGGGTTAAGGGCGAACATATCTTTATGCTGTTAATCGGGTTGATAATATTTATTGCGCCTTTAGTTGGGCTTATTTACTCAATACGAAAGGCAAGGCAGGGAGTTTAGCGGTGTTTGTTTTATTTGAATATGTGCGGTTAGTAGACCACTATTAAAAACGACGAAGTCGCAGACTTCGCCAAGCAGGGGGTCTCATGAGAAAATTGAAGAATTAAAAGCCCCAGACTTAACATTTGAAATCAAACAAATAGATAATTAATGAATTTGATTACTCAAATCGAAAAAATTATCCTCGATTTTGGAGTTCATTTACAACCTCAAACAATGTGGTCAATGATTCATGAATTGATGTCTCTCGCTTTTTTATTAAATCAATGCGCTCATTTACCAATGCAACCGATTCTGAAAGTTGCGTATCCATTTCATTACATCCTTTCAACCAGTCGACCATTCCGCCTAGCGTTTGATTTATCTCGTTAGTTGTGTTTGCTGTTGATTCTATGGCCTTATTTACCGTTATAAAAGTTTCTGCTATTTGTTGCCTTTCACTTAAAAAAACTTTAATGGCATCTTCTAATATTTCAAGTCTTTCTTCTGTGGTTTTTGGAGTGTCCATAGTTTCTGTTTTTATTCAAAGTTAGCATAATGACGAAATAAAGCTATTTCAAAGCACTGTAAATATTTACAGTTGACCTACTATTACTTCGTTTTATGAGTCCATATGAATGGTAGTTATCCGGTACTACAAAAAGAAATAATCTATTCTTTTTGCATATGTCTTTGAAAGTATAACAAAGATAATTATAATGAAAAGCCCCATCCAAAAAGATGGGGCTTTAACACTTTGACTTGACGAAGAACTAATCTTCTTCATACTCGATAGATGCTCTAAACCTAAGTTTAGCGTTGTTGGTCTGTTTCTTCTTTAGAATATGTTGTATCACTAATACAACTATTAGAAACAATACCACCAAAAAAAGAACCAGATTCATCCCTGCTGTTGATAGCAAGTGCCTAAAATAATCTAAAAGCATTATGAATAAAAGGTTTTAGGGGTGGATAACTTGGCGGTGGTGTTCATTAAAAAATAGACCAACTATTTGTATCTTGATTCAGAAATGTTTTAATTTGTTGTGTCAAAACTTATCAAAACATATTCTGAGGGCTGATTAGAAACTCTTCTGTCGGCCTTCTTTTTTTCTCACACACTCGCTGTTCAAAGAACTTTTACAAAGTTATTGAACCTTAGCTGTTTTCGAGCTATGGTATTGGGTCGAAAATATTAACATTAAATCATAGTTGTTAACATGTTATCGTTCTAAGTATCAGAACAATACGTTAATACGCTGACATTCAGATAATAAGCGTTAAATGTAAATTTACATATTGAATATGAGGTTGTTAACTATCTTTTAATGTTAAATCAATTCGTTTTGAGAAACTTTAAATTCCATTGTTAAAACAACTTATAAAAGATAAATAACTTTTAATCTTGCGAAATTTAATCAATAATCAGATATTCAGGGGCATATAGAAAGTCAACCACATTTTATTAGTTGTTATTAACATGAATTTTCTCATTATACTGTTTACCGATACCAGTCATTGTGCCTCCGTTCGTGCGCGTCTTAAGACGCGTGCTAGAAGAAATCTACCACTTAGGGAATAGCTATTAATTGAGGCATCTCCGCTCGCGCGGAAATGCTTTCCGTGCGTTATAATCAATAACAGATTGTATCTTTTGAATTGTTTGTGGTTATAAACAATGTTTTATTTAAACTCAGTTAGCTCCGGTTCTATCCAATCAGGCTAAGCCTGTTGTTATATATTCAGTTGAGGTAGAACCTCAGCCGAATAGGGCGAAGTCTTCTGACTTCGCCGAGCATGGGGAAATAACTTTAATAATGATTCGAAAAATAAATAAGTTAAAGCATTGTCATATAAAACTTTACTAAGCGTAAGCGGGAAACTCAGCTTAGTATTTATTGAATATATTCCTTTATCTGTTTTTCGCTACTAAGTACTCAAATTCGGGTTATTTCTTAAATATTATTACCTGTCTATCCATGTCATTTATTTTACGCTGGAAAGAAAGTAATTCTGAATATTTTTCGGGCGAGAAAGTACCTTTATTCCATTCTACAAAACGAATAAAAATGATTTTATTCTCCTCAATTTTAACTTCAAGTTTATATTTACCAAAGATACTTGAGAAAGAATTAGCCACAGGAATTTTATCCGCTTTGATTTCTTTCGGTACTATAAAAATTAACGAGTCGGTTTGAAATTCGTTGCGACTAATTACAATGTTCGACTTTCTATCGCTAACTCTTTTCAACTCGCTCATCTGAGTTACTTGGTTAAAAGGGACTATAACCGAATTTGTGGTAACCTGAGCGATTTTTGGCACGTAATATTCAATATTCTCTGTGATGATAGGTACAATATCCCTTTTCTCATGGTAAGTTAATGTTGATATTTTGACCATTTTAAGTTGAAACCGATTCAATACATTGGCTCTTTGTTTTTCAGGACTTGCCTCCATTAAGTACCTAATAGGTTCTGAGGCAACTCCAGTATAAACACTTTTTTGAATAATATTACAATCCAATTGGGGTTCAATTTTGAAAATAAATGAATTGACAGTATTATTCTTTTCCTTACGGTAAACATTCGTATGCTTGATAAAACTATTTGTGCTATCAACAACTAAAACGTCTCTATCATCAGTGAAGGTTCCGTTATATCCGAAAGGAACTTGTTGGCTAGTGCATTCCAGAAATAAAGTATCCTTTTCAATAGGAAGCATAAGGAATGCGTGGTTGAATTGTGTACAAACAAACTCTTTATCGATATTTGGAGAATCGCTACCTGCACTCACTAAACAATAATATGACTTTATTCCAACAGCGTTTAGCAACGTCATCATGTAATTTGTAAGTGCCTTGCAATCACCGTATGAATATCGGTCAACAATCTCGGCATGGAAAGGTTGAAACCCACCAATTCCAACTTGAATACTCACGTACCTAACCTTTTTTTGCATATATTCATATAGTGCTGAAGCTTTTTCAAAATCATTTTTCTTATCAGCCACTAAGTCTTTTATTTTTTGAACTGTTGCATCGGGTAAATTATCTCTTCCCTTTAGCAATTTATAAGCCCAGTTGCCCAATTCATTCCAACTTTTGTTGGATCCCTCATAGTCATCGAACTTGTAATTCTCAGGTGCAATCGTCAGAGAAGGAATAATATCCTGAATGCTCTCCGATAGAGGTTCTTGCACCAATGAATGTTGATTTTCAACTACCCATGTAATTGTTTTTGTACCCTTATTTTCAGTAATTGATGGAGAATAAGTAAATCGTTTGTTCCCTTTATAGTTAATCTTTACACCGTTTACTAAGTTTATACTGTATGAGGCTTTTTGAACAGAAACGTAATAACCTGGATACACTCGAAACCCAGGAATAACTAGGAAACTTTTAAACTTCTTGGTGAAACTATATACAACAGTATATGGAAAACTGCCTACTTTTGGATTTGCATATTTTAAACGATTGTCATCATATATTGAAAATCCAGTTATAGCACTAATATCGTAGATCTCATCAAATTCCAACCTACGAATCTTTTTACCATCTTTATCATACACTGTTCCTTTGATATCTGAGATGGAACTGTATTTATCGTAGAACTCAGCTAGATAACTGTAATTCTCACCGTTTTCGTTTAAA
The DNA here is from genome assembly GCA_025361485.1 of Bacteroidales bacterium. Taxonomy (GTDB): domain Bacteria; phylum Bacteroidota; class Bacteroidia; order Bacteroidales; family Tenuifilaceae; genus UBA8529. The sequence goes on along the minus strand of JANYLA010000117.1, from coordinate 33,712 downwards.
ACTGTTGTGGTGATACTTATTTTTTCCTCCCCATTGCCACTCGGATAGATTGTTACAGAATTGGAATAATCTTGAATAACAGCATTGGCGTTGACCAACAGTTCTGGTGGAATCGAAGACGCCTTTATATCTGTAATGTTATTAGCATATAAACTTACTATTGATAAAAAAAATATTGAACTTATTATTAATCTTTTCATTAATGAAATTGTTAAATATTAATAATCACTTTATTTTTGGGTTTGTTGAACATTACAACTTATATTTTATTTAGTATGATAAATTCATTTTGTTTCTGCAGCATACTCTCATACATACCCCTAATACTAGGATAAGAAATAATTTCGAATCTTGGTTTATTCACTCTGAATTTTGATGCAATTGATATAGTATTTCCCTTGTAATTTACAATATATGAGAAAGTAATTGATTTATCAGAATTGAAAATATTTATACTTTTAGGAAGTTCTTCAATCTTATAATTATTAGGAATCTGGATGGATACGTTTGAAGTATACTCTTTCAATTCTGGAAAACTAATTGGCAATTCCCTTGCATCTTTTTGGAATGGATTCTTTTTTTCAAAAATAAATGAAAGTGGTTTTATCGTAAGGACGTCTGACGTAATTGAATTTTCATATTTTACATTAAGCACTTCTTGAAAATCTGCATACGGATCGTTTATATTATTAAACTCCGACTTAGAGATAACCCAACCACTATTATCAGCCTCTAGCTCTTGGATATAAGCATCATGGTTTGGCTGTTCTTTAAGCATATTCTTGAAATTTACAGCATTATAACCAAGTCGCTTTAAATTAACTGCTCCATTAATTGTTCCCGTTGAGTCAATAACTAAGTTTGTAAATGTAAAAAGATAATCTTTTTTGGTTGGCTCAATTAAAACTGGGCTTATATCTGTTTTATCTATTACAGGCAAACCGTAACAATATGATATCTTATCAGGGATGAGTCCATAAGGAAGGTATTCATCAGTGGCGTCAAGGTATATTACTTCATTCCCTAAACCTAAAGCAGCAACTACATAGTTGAATTTATTAATTGTAGGATCTGTTTTCAAAATCCTACCATTACTCCGTGTGCTAAAAAGTACAGGGTAACTCTGTAAGCCAAGTTTCCTCAATAATGCTACAAGCATCAAATTAATATCAGCAGAATTCCCTTTTTTTAATTTATACGTTTCTCTCAGGTTTTGAGATACATAGCAAGCTTCCTGTCTATTCCATTTAATTTTCTTAATTGCTTCATATGCATTTCGTGACAATTCCTCATTATTCTTTGATTTACCTTTAATACTATCAACTAGGTCAACTAAATATAAATTCGCATTTTCTAACTCGGCACCAAAATTTGTGTAACCAAGAAATCGTTTTGCAACTCTGTCCCAAGATGTAGCAAACAAGGAGTTGTTACGACCAAAATAAGACATAATAATTCCTCTAATTTGGATAAGTTCTATTTCTAACCCCAACTGATAATCATTCTCTGAAGTAATGAATGGTTCATGCTTAAAGGCAGGTACGTTTTTTGCTATATATGTTCCATTGCTTTTATAAGAAAATCCATAAGGGATGATTTCAGTTATTCTCACATCCAAGTCAGGATGCTCTTGAAACAAGAGTGCCGAATATGCTACAGGGATACCCCGTTGGATAGTGTAGGAATTAGGAATCCCCTGATATGAATATGAAATTTCAAATACTGAACCCACTTTAACATTGGGCATGGCAATTCTTGTATTATATGAGAAATCAATTACTTTTTCTTCAAATATTGAAGCGCTTTCAAGCTTTGATTTAACAATTTTCCCGTTCTCAAGGTTATATGTACATCCCTTTATAGTGCCCTTTAGTTTTCCATAAAAAAATTGGCTTGCTAAAGATGTACCTGCTTGCTTTAAAACCTTAATACGTATATGATGCGAAAATGTGTATAATGAGGGGTTAAATTCAGCAGCTTAGACGAAGCCAGCGAAGTGCTTAACATGCCCAAAGGGTTGGTGAAATCCAACCTGTATTACGCTAGGAAAAGTATAAAAGAGAAGCTGATTAAAACCGAAGAAAGGAGGAGCTATGAAATCGTGCAATAGAATTGAAAAGCTGATCACCCTTTCCGACCTTGATGATATAAGCATCAAGGAAAGGGATGAGATTGTCAAACACATTGAGAAATGTGAAAAATGCAGTCAAAAAGTTAAGGAGATGAATGAGTACTATAGGCTCATTCAAACCTTACAAGATTCTAAGCCAGAACAGAGCAATGCCGCTGAGCTAGCTGATTCGATAATTAGCGCAGTTAACGGGTTAAAGGAGAGTTATCCTGTTGAACAGAAAAAGATTGGATTCAAAATCCACCCTTTCTACTATAAAATTGCTGCCAGCATTCTTCTTTTTGTAATGACAGGATTTTATGTACAACAAAGCGTATACGTTAACCAAATGGAATCATCGCTTAGGTTAACCTACGCCAGTAAAAAGGTCAACAAACCTTTGATGAACAGCTACAATGAATGTACAAAATTTTCTGAAGATTTTATAATAGATGAGCTGATTGCCGATAATCATTACTTCAATTTACTCCTTAAACTCTCGCAGAAATATCCTTTAAAGAGCTATAGGAACTTTGCTTCTGATGTCTGCCTAAAGTCAAATAATGAGTTCAATAGCGCCGATTTAGAGATGAAAAAAAGAATGGTGATTGAAATGCTCAATTCAAATCTTAACCAGAATCATTAAAAACAATTTAATATGAAAAAGTCAAATTCAATCCTTATAAAGGTTTTAGCAATTTTTATACTATTAACCATTAATAGCTGTATCGATTTCTACGAGATAACTACTCGGGTCAATGCCGATGGTTCAATTGACAGAACAATTCGAGTAATGGCTGGCGATTCCACATCGGTTTTTAAAGGAAACCTTAAAGTTCCACTTCCCAACGATACAAGCTGGAAAATAACAATGCATTGGCACAAGGAGATTCCTAAAGATTCAATCTCAAAGAAAAAGTTTGAGTATATTGCCTATAAACATTTCGCAAACGCTGAGGAGCTTAACAAATTCTTAAAAGTAAATAACGACACCACCACAGAAATTGGAGCTAATGTTGAGTTCAAAAAACAGTTTCGTTGGTTTTACACCTTCGTAACCTACACCGAGACCTACAAGAAAAGGACACCTTTTAGCCACTACCCTATTGAGGACTTTATGAGCGACCCCGATTTGACCTTCTTTTACGACGATAATTTCACGTATAGTCGTGAGCACGATAGTTTAATTCATATTAAGGATTTAAAACAAATACCGATTTTGAATCACTCGGATAGTTTAAGGAAGGAAGAGTTGGAAAAGCAAAAAAAGGTAGCATTATCAAATTTTATAGTGAAGAACTTGTTTGATGAGTACATAACCCTTACAGCCAATGAGTATGCATTAACCTCGAAAGAGAAATACAACTACATATTGGGACATAAAGATGAAGTTTTAAAACATGAGGTTACGGATAAGGAGTTAGATATGCTACTATCAAAAAATGATAAGCATCCGTTCGATAGGATTGATAGCCTGCTTAACATTAAAGGAAACTCTTTGGAAAAATTAAATCCTGAACTATATAAAATTTTCGATAAAAAAGCCAGTAAAATGTTCAATAGCCTTTTCTCTGAAGACAAGATTAAGTGCTCAACGGTTATGCCTGGAGTTTTGATCCAAACAAATGCCGATAGCATTTCAGGCAATCAAACGTTTTGGAACATTAACGAAAAATACTTTTTTGCAAAGAATTACCAACTTGTTGCCAAATCAAGAATAATTAATAAATGGGCTTTTATCCTATCCGGATTTATAGTTGTAGTCTTGTTAATCTTCATTTTCAGCAGGGTGAGAAAATAGAATAAAAACGCAGCAGAAACAGTTTCGTGCTATTTTTAGCAAAGTTTTGATACCAGTAAAATGATATTTTAAAAAACTTCAAACACCCCAATTAAGTGCAGTCTCCTAACACAATTTAACTTTGTATAATGATAAAAAAGGTGTCAACCAAAAGAAAAAAATCATATTTTTGAAGTAGTATTAACCTAAAAACTTACTGCTATGTCAAAAGAAAAAGTGAATAAAGAGAAAATGACTAAGAAAGAACCAACAAAGAGTTTAAAGGAAAAGAGAGCTGCAAAAGCCGCTAAACGTAACGAGAAAAGCAGATAAGTATAAAAGGCTTTATGTTTGTATTTATTAAGCGTAGTTAGCTGACTACGCTTTTTTAATAAAACATATTTTAAATAGAAGAGACATAGATGTAATCTGTTTGTAAAATAACCAATCCAATTTCAGCTGGGGTATAAAATAAACCTATTCACTGCAAGTGTGCACATCTGACTCGTGCGAACAAGGTTATCCTTGACCACATCAAATTAATACAACGAATTTTCGAAAGAAAAATTATCATATTTTTGTAATAAATAATAGTCTGCAAATCATTTAAAATAATGAGCAATAAAATGAAATTCAATCCGCAGGTCCTGCCGGCGCTGTTTACGGATTAGGACTTATTGGTGCTGCAGTGTACTTTATATCCCATGCTATAGGTTTTTGGATGGGTGCTCTTGGAATCCTTAAATCTATTGTTTGGCCTGCTATTCTTGTATATGAGGCATTTAAGCATTTAGGAGCATAAATTAAAAGGCCAATTTGTATTTTGAAAAGGTACTAAAAGCAATAGGCGGTATGCATTTATGCGCCCTTTTGTGCATTTGCATTGATTAAAATTAAATAAATTATGTATCGTATTGCAAAATTCATGCTGTTCATTCTATTGCTCTCCACTGGTTGCAATCAAAAGTTAGGGCTTGAGGAATATGGCAAACATTATCAAACGCTCAAAGATTATAAAAGCTTGAGCAAAGTGGTTGAGCAGATGGAATTTGATATTGATACCGGATTTGTAAAAAGAGTTCTCGGTGAACCTATTAGCATGGGCTTTGATTATCGATATTTAACTGATTCTGTAGATGCGAATGAATGTATAGTTGGAGCAGTGTTTCATATCAATACTATAGGTAAAATCGATCAGAAATGGGTAGGTGCGATTTGCGAATAGAAATTTATGTGTATCCGCAAAGATGACTAATCGAGAATAATCGATTGACTCTTTCAGGTCTAAAGACTCTGAAAGGTCATTTTTTCCTTGAAATTACCCTAACAGAGTTCGAAGAACCTGTCAGAGTAATTTCGCAAAATTCAAAGAAATAATCATAATAACGGATAGTCATATAAACTTAATTACTATTTAACAACTGCATCCTCCAATAGCACATCGTACACATATCCATATCCAAAATCTTTACCTAAGGCCAATTTACCTTCGAGCGTAACAATATCTCCAACCTTAAGTTCAACGAGGGTAGTAACCGTTAAATCATAGTTTTCGCCAGATTCAGTTCCATCCTGAATATGCAACCAATTTTTATTCATGATACTAGGAGAATACTTCACAACCTTACCCTTGATTAGAACAAGCTTGTTCGCATATTTATCTTTATTCGAATAAAGATCGGCAACAGTAAGCTCATCCTTGGATTTTTCAATTGTAACAATCGCCCTTTCCGCTTTTGCTTTTGCTGAGCCAGGAGCAGATTTAGCCATCTTTCCAGCCAATACGGGTTCGGTTGTTAATCGATCCACAAACAGGATGGATTCGAAATCCTTATTCAGCTCCTTGCTATGAAAATTTTCCATTTTCATACTCTTCTCGAAGTATAACTTCTCCCCAGCTTTAGCATCAATAGTTGATGTAGCGAGCCACTTCAAAGTATCATTCTCAATAAAACTCACATAAGTATACGCTGAACTTTGAATTACTTCATCAACAATTATTTCATGGCTATTGCCATTGCCTGTTTTGGTGTTTTTTTGGCTACACGAGATAGCCAGAATTGCCATTAGTGCTATTATTACCTGTTTCATGCTTATAGTGTTATTTGTTTTTAAGATATTTTCTGCAATAATACATACAAAATCAAAGCGAAAAAGAGATAAACAATAAAGATGATGAAATGGTTGAACAATTTTTGCAATTTTTTGATCTTCTCTTGCTGAGCGTTGTTTTCTGGTTGTGCCTTTTAACTCAACAGATCCCGAAGGGATTGGCGAAACCAACTGAACTCAGCGAAACTATAAATCAGACTCTGAACTCACCAAATCACTGATTCGCCTTTCAATGAAGACGAAAAGCAACCATTTCATTAGCGTTGCGAACAACGAGGATATTACCAACCAGCGCTGGATGGTTCCATGTTTTGCCATTAATTACAGGGACCCGTGCAAGTTCTTTGTATTGATCTGGGGTTGCCTTTACAAGTGCCAACTCCCCTTTTTCTGAGAGGATCAGAAGTATATCCTGATCGGCTAGCAATAAAATTTCGCCTGCATAACGTCCAGCCTTCCATTGGCGATTGCCTTTCTCTATATCGATACAAGTAAGGCTTGGGCCATCGAAGCCGTAAACATTGCCTTTGTGAACCACAAAGTCGTTAAAGTAAGGTTTTAACCCCTCCGATATCCAACGATCTTTGATTGTCCATCCGCTCGAACCATTTTGAACTATGATACGACGCATATCTTTTGCCGCAGCACCTCCAGTCTCACCGATTAGTATATCTCCATCTGAAATCATGGCTGGTTGAACAATTGGAACTCCCATCTGTGCTAATTTCCATAGCACTTTTCCATTGGTAAGTGCATAACTTATTAGCTCTGATTGGTTCATAAATAGAATCTGCTTGATGCCATCGATTGTCGCTAAATGGGGTGAACTGTAACTCTCCCCACCATCAGCCCCCGACCAGAGAAGTTTACCAGTAGCAGTATCATAGGCAAGAAGCTGTCCGGCAATTGCAACAAAAACGGTACTATCAACCACTAAAGGAGAGCCAGTATAACCCCAACCTGGTATTTCTACTTTGGTATCTTTCGCAGCATTACGCATCCAAACAACCGAACCATTAAGGGCATTAAGTACGTTAAGAATTCCTGTTGCACCCAAAGTATAAACACAACCGTTGCTGAGCGTTGGTGTCGATCGAGGTCCTGCACCAGCATGAGCATCCCAAAAACGGGCTGAATCGCTATGTATCCAAACGGGTTCGCCAGTATTCAGATTGTAACAGGTAACCATTTCGAGTTCGCCTCGCTGCTCCTGGGTATATAATAAAACGCCCTGCACTGCAAAGGATGAGCAACCTGGGCCAACGGGTCGACGCCACATTTCAACCGGTTTTGATTTCGACCAATCGGTCTCTATTCGAACACCGTGAACAGCGCCATCCCTATTTGTCCCTCTAAAGCCTGGCCATTCGACTCCTTTGGTTACTATTGACGAATCAACTGGAGTTGCTAATGGCTTATTATCGATTTTAGACAGCAAACGCTCCTCGGCTGTCTTCGCCCACCGCCACGAAAAATCCTGATGAACCTCACCATCCATTCCATTTGTGCGTAGCAATGCCCAGAACCCAGATGCTATTAGAATGGTAGCGACCATGGTTGCTCTTCTTATTCTATCGGAAAAACGACGGCTGACTACAACCCATGCTACAAAAGCAAGGCTAAGAAAGGGGATGGAGTAAACGGGGAACATCATTCCCATCATTGTCGTTGCAATCGACTTATGGATGATTTGCGAAGTCGCAACCAGTGCTGCAATCATCAAAACAATTGCAAACCAACGCTCGAACTTTGGTGCCCTACTAAAAAAGAGCCACCAAATTGCAATAGCCAAACCAAAAAGAATTCCGCTAAATATTGCAATCGCCAAAGCGTCGGGAATAATTACTGGAAGAATAAACCTCATAAACCATTGTAAGATAACAATGACCACTCCGATCCACAACCTTAACGATTTCTGTTGAACAGAGCCAGAAGTATTTGTATTTGCATTCATGGTCTAATTATTAAAAATGATGATTCAAGATACACTTTTTTAAAATTATCTAAGAATGTATCTCGATCAAATTATTTTTGAAGGCTTAATAATTACATGAGACCCGCACAAGAGAATTAGCCATCAGCGAACAACTTTAGTCGAACTTTGCATAGCTAATCCTTAACCTAGAGGTAGATTGATATAAATATGGCTCAACCAATATCTAAAATCCATAAAAAAATTAACTTTGAACCTGACTTGGGTTTTCATGAACCTTTCAAAATGAATCTGTGAAAAAAACTAGTTTTATTCTGTCGATTCTAATTATATGTTCAGCTTTTATTCTTTGTGGTCAGAGCCAATCGATTCCCAATTCTCAAACCACCGATCAAAAATTACTAACACCCAAGGTTATTCTTCTCGATACTTGCCCAAAACCTCAAACAGTTGTTATTCCACGAGCAAACGGTAATAGTTATATTCAAAAGTTAGATAATGAAAAAACTACCATTAAGCTATATCCTCCAACTACTAAAACACTTTCCGTTGTAAGCCGATTAGTGAATGGGACTATTCAACCCGACCAATCGGCTGCTGGGTTTGGATTCTTCACCACATATAACACTGATAATGGTCTTGCACTCGATCCTGTTACCTGTGGATTTAAAGATAATATTGGAAACCTATGGTTTGGTACGTCAGGAGGTGGGGTTAGTCGTTATGATGGAAAATCATTTACAAATTTTACCACTGAACAGGGATTGGCAAATAATATAGTTTATAGTATTTATCAGGATAAAAAAGGAAATATTTGGTTTGCTACTGCTGGAGGTGGGGTTAGCTGCTATAACGGAAGTTTATTCAAAAATATTACCACAGAACAAGGCTTGACCAACGATCAGGTTCATTGTATCATGGAGGATAATGCAGGAAATTTTTGGTTTGGCACTATAGGAGGTGGAGTTAGCTGCTACGATGGGAAAAAGTTTACCAATTATACCAAAGAACAAGGGTTTACCGATGATATCGTTTTAAGTATTCTTCAGGATAAAACAGGGAGAATTTGGTTCGGCACTGGAGGGAATGGAGTTAGCTATTACGATGGGAAATCATTTACAAAAATTACTAAAGTGCAAGGACTCACCAGAAATATATGGGTTATCAAGGAAGATAAAATGGGAAACCTTTGGTTTGGTACCGGAGGAGGTGGAGTTACCCGTTACGATGGAAAAGATTTCTCAACCTTTACCAAAGCTAATGGGTTAGTTCATAATAATGTAAAAAGTATAACAGAAGATAGCGCAGGAAATCTTTGGTTCGGAACCTTTGGTGGTGGGGTTAGCCGTTTCAACGGGAAATCATTCACGAATTTTACTACATCGCAGGGGTTAACAAACGATATTGTTTACAGTATCACCGAGGATAATACAGGAAATATTTGGTTTGGTACTTATGGTGGCGGGGTTAGCCGTTACGATGGCAGATCCTTCACTAACTTCACCACAACACAAGGTTTGGTTAATAACAATGTTAAAAGTATCATAGAGGATAAAAACGGAAACCTTTGGTTTGGAACAGAAGGCGGTGGGATAAGTCGTTTCGATGGGAAATCGTTTATAAATCTCACAACAGCTCAAGGGTTATCGCAAAATAATGTATGGAGTATTGAGGAGGACAACAAGGGAAATCTTTGGCTTGGAACAGATTTAGGAGGCGTTAGCTGTTTTGATGGGAAATCGTTTACGAATTATACCAAAGAGCAAGGGCTAATTAATAATATTGTCCTGTGTATCAAAAAAGATAAGAAAGGGAACCTTTGGTTCGGTTATCAGGAAGGTGGGGTAAGTCGTTTTGATGGGAAATCGTTTACGAATTTTACAGATGTGCCGGGTCTAGATGTCAACTCCGTTTGGTGTATTTTGGAGGATAAATCAGGAAATATCTGGTTTGGAACTGAGGGCAGTGGAATTTACCGTTACAATGGGAAATCCTTTATGAATTTTACTACCAAAAATGGTTTGGCAAGCAACTCCGTATGGAGTATCATAGAGGACAACAAGGGAAACCTTTGGCTTGGTACCGAGGGAGGAGGAATAAGCCGTTATGATGGGGAATCGTTTATGAACTTTACTACCAAAGATGGTTTGGCTGATAATGTTATCACGCAAGTCGCCATTTTTAATAACAGTATTGTTTTGGGGAGTAACGCTGGGTTAGCCATTTTAACTTCTTTTAAACCAAAAGTTTTGGTTAACGGTTCAAAAGTGGTTGGGAAAAACGAGATATTACCACAAAACGGCTTATCAAATACTGACCTACAAAGCTATACTCCTACTTTTAAGATATATAACACAGCAACGGGTTTTCCTGTTAAAGATGTGAACACTGGGTTCAAGGCTATGAACCTCGATAGCAAAAATATCCTATGGGCTGCCACTGGTAGCTATAAGACCGCTCTTGTTCGTATTGATTTAAATACAATTTTTAAAAGCGAAAAAACACCTACGGTAATCTTGCAAAACCTAAAGGTGAATAATGAGAATATTAGCTGGTATAACCTTAAAAGTTACAGATCTAAAAAATCGAATCCCTGTGATAGTCTAACTCTAATTCAGGATAGCCTAGCAATAATTAATGAGGAAAATATATCCTTTGGTAATACACTTGATAAGGCTTCGCGTATTATCATGCACAAGAAATTTGGAGATATAGAATTCGATAGCATCACAAAATTTTATCCATTGCCCAAGAAATTAGTGCTTCCTTATAAACATAATAATATAACCTTTGAATTTGCAGCAATTGAACCCGCCCGTCCTTATCTTGTAAAATATCAATACATTTTAGAAGGCTACGACCAAGATTGGAGTCCGGTCTCGAACAAAACATCGGCGAGTTTCGGTAATATTTATGAAGGAACTTACACATTTAAACTTAAGGCCTGCAGCCCCGATGGTATTTGGAGCAAACCCATTTTTTATACTTTTAAAGTTCTTTCCCCTTGGTATCGGTCATGGTATATGTATTGCCTTTATTCAATTGGCATATTTAGCGCACTTTTTCTGGTTTATCGGTGGAGGATTGCACAATTACATGGAGAAAATGAAATACTTGAAGAGAAAATAGAGTTACGCACAGAGCAGCTAAAACAGGCTAACGAAGAGCTTCAAGCAATGAATGAGGAGATAAATACCCAAATGAATGTAATTGAAAAGAAGAATATTAACATTACATCAAGCATTCAATATGCACAGATAATTCAACGGGCTGTCTTCCCATCATTAGAGAAAATAGAAGCCTATTTTGAACAATACTTTGTTCTGTTTCGTCCTAAAGACATTGTCAGTGGCGATTTTTATTATGCAAAGCTAAAGGGTAAGAATTTATTCATTGCTGCTGCAGATTGTACTGGACATGGAGTACCTGGCGCTTTTATGAGTGTGCTTGGAATTTCGCTCCTAAATGAAATAATAACAAAAGGGGTTTTAAGTAAACCCAACGAAATTTTAAACGAACTTAGAATCCGAATTAAAAAATCGCTCCACCAAAAAGGGATTAAGGGTCAAACACAGGATGGTTTAGACATTGCTTTTTGCACTATCGATTTAGAAAAGACTGTAATTCAATATGCTGGTGCTCATTCACCATTGTACGTAATTCGTAAACATGAAACCAGTTTTGAATTAATCGAATTCAAAGCCGACCTTATGCCAATTGGGGTTCATCCAAAGGATGAAAAGAGTTTTACAAACTACGAAGTACAATTACTACAAGGAGATACCCTTTATTTGTTTACCGATGGCTATGTTTCACAAACAGGAGGAACCAACTTCGAAACATTTAAAAGAAAACGTTTTCAGGAAATCATAATGAAAATTCAAGGGCTTAATCTTGTAGAACAAAAACAAATTTTAGAGCAAACATTAAACGATTGGCAAGGAAATTACGACCAGGTTGATGATATCCTTATCATTGGAATGAGATATAACGGAGCATCAAATCAACTACCCCGCCGCAAGCGAACGGGGTATGAAAGGCCCAATGCGCTTGGCAAATAAGGTATCGCCGCAAGCGGCGGGGAATATCACCCGAAGATCCTTCGACTTCGCTCAGGATCAGTTCGACTAATTAATTTTGCTTCACAAAATCAAAGTCTCACTGATTTAATGCTAAATTAGCAGTCTAATTCAATAAATAAAAAAACTATGATACTAATAATTATTGTTATCCTTGTTATTCTTGGATTAATCGCTATCAATCTTTACAACAGGCTGGTAGTATTAAGGAATAACCGCGAAAATGCTTTCGCTGATATTGATGTGCAGCTTAAACAACGACTCGATCTTATCCCTCAGCTGGTTGAGGCGGTTAAAGCGTATATGAAGCACGAGAGCACGGTGCTTACCAATGTTACTAATGCGCGCACTAGTGCTATGCAGGCCAATACCATTAACGATAAAATCGCTGCTGAGGCACAGATGTCAAGCGCTTTGCAAGGACTTAAGGTCGCTGTTGAAGCTTATCCCGATTTGAAAGCAAATCAAAGTTTCGTTCAACTTCAGGAAGAGATATCCGATATAGAGAACAAGCTGGCTGCTGCCCGCAGATTTTTCAACTCCGCTACCAAAGAGCTTAATAATGCAGTTGAAACATTCCCATCCAACCTATTGGCCGATATGTTTGGTTTCAAGCGTGAGCCCATGTTCGATTTGGGAACCGACCAACGTGCAAAGGCCGACGATGCGCCAAAACTTAATTTCTAGATTGCAATGGTATATGTAGGGCTTCAGACTCAGATATGGAAGAACAATATCAAATCGTTGATATTGTTGGTACTATTCCCTGCTTTAATCCTTGTACTGGTATGGCTCTTTCTGTTTTTTATCAATGAGAATACCGAGCAAGAAATCGATTTCGTCAATGAAAATTTCCTTCGTTTTATTCCTTGGATTTCGGTTGGGGTAATCCTGTGGTTTATCATTGCCTATTTTTCTCACTCCACAATGATAAAAAAAGCAACAGGATCCAAGACTCTAGAACGAACCGAGAATAAAAGAGTTTATAATCTTGTGGAAAATCTATGTATTGGATGCGGAATGCAAATGCCCAAGATAAACCTGATTGAAGATGATTCCCTCAATGCTTTTGCCAGCGGAATCGATTCCAACTCCTACACAGTCTCCTTATCAAGGGGGATAATCAACAAACTCAACGATGAGGAGCTTGAGGCGGTAATTGCCCACGAGCTTACCCATATCAGAAACCGAGATGTAAGACTACTTATTGTCTCAATTATTTTTGTTGGAATATTCGCTTTTCTTACCGAGATGCTTCTGCGTTCCATCAGATTTGGCGGAAAAGGGAGAAAGGATGGGAAAATAATTATACTCGCATTGATTTTGGTTGCAGTGGGTTATTTACTTTCAAGTCTATTCCGCTTTGCTATCTCAAGAAGTAGAGAATACATGGCAGATGCAGGTGCTTCAGAAATGACAAAAAAACCATGGGCACTTGCAGCGGCATTAGAGAAAATAGCCAAAGATTCTAGGAATGAAGCCGTTGAGCGTAAAGATGTTGCGCAACTTTTTATTGATAACCCTCAGGAAAAAGAGAAAAGTAGAATTTCGAACTCAATAATGTCGATTTTTGCAACCCATCCTCCAATTGAAAAAAGAATTGAACTTCTTAAGAAATTCTAATTGAAGCATGTCCTCAACTGAACTGGGTAACCTTTGTTCCAATTTGATCAAAAAAATAAACTGTAGATTTAAACTTCTACGCTTTTTCTGCCCAACGAAGTTTAGCTGACCGCGCACGGGGATTGGCATTACACTCCTCTGCCGAGGGACGAATTGGGTCGGGTGCTACCTCGCTATAAAGACCTAAATTAAAGAAGTGTTGGAAAGATTTTTTAACCCGACGATCCTCACCTGAATGAAATGTAAGTATTGCAACTCGTCCACCCAGAGCAAGGGAATAAGGCAATTCATTCAGAAAACCTTCTAACACTCCAAATTCGTTATTAACCGCAATCCTTAAGGCCTGAAATACCCTTTGGCATGTTTTCTTGACCTCCTCTTTTCGTTGATCTTGTGGAACAATCTTTAAAACCTCAATAATAATATCTCGCAGCTGTTTGGTGGTTTCAATTGTAATTCCCTTTGAGATTTTTATTATAATTGCTTCTGCAATTTCATGAGCATATGGCTCATCTGAATTCTCAGTAAATATCTCTGTAAGCCTATCCTGTGAAACAATTTTTAATAGCGATGATGCGGGTTTGCCTTTATTAGGATTAAGTCTTAAATCTAAAGGTCCATCGACTTTGAATGTAAAACCCCTATCGGGATTATCGATTTGCATCGAGGAAACGCCTAAATCTGCTAGTACAAAGTTGAGCAAACCAGATTCGGCAACAATCAGTTCGATTTCGGAGAAATTTAGCTCTCGAATTGTCAATACATCCTCGCCATAGCCTAAGCCTCTTAATCGCTCCTCCGTTCGTGGTAATTCAATGGGGTCGATATCGGTTGCAAATAATCGCCCTCCAGGCTGAAGCCTTTTAAGGATTTCGAGGCTATGGCCTCCATATCCTAGAGTTGCATCCATCCCAACCTGTCCAGGTTCAATGGATAGAATCGCTAGAATCTCGTCAACACAAATGGAGCGATGCATTCCTGCAGGGGTTCGTCCCTGATCTATAACCTTTGCAATATCCTCGGAATAAAGATCGGGTTGCAGCTCTTTATACTTCTCCTTAAAGGCTTTGGGGTGCGTTCCTTTATATCGAATACGACGGACATGTTTTGGCTCTTGATTTTCCATGATTACAAAAGTAACAAATTACCGTGTTAATGATTTATTGTAAAAGTAAATTACCTTTTTGTCAGCATTTAGTATTACAAAAAAAGACGAGGCATTGCCTTGTCCTTATTGGATTGGTTAAACTAAGATTTGCTAAATTCTACTATTCCGCAACCACTGATCCTAGCATTGAAGAATGTATAGAGCAGCTGTAATTATATGTACCTGCCGCTGAAAAAGTAAAGCTAAATATTTCACCAGAATCTAATGACCCGCTTTCGAAGAACCCTAATGCACTTGTCACTGTATGGGGAGTATCATCATTATTTGTCCATGTTACGGTTGTATTAATAGGAACCGTAATCACACTTGGAGAAAAAGCCATGTTATGGATGCTTACTTTATTTGAACTAGTAGTTTCTGACGATTTATTGCAGCTGCTCGTAATGCTAAAAAGAACTAATAGCAGGACAACTTGCATCATTAACCGGCTTTGCGACAAAAATATCTTTTTCATGACTTTAGTTAGGTTATTTGAGTATTAAACATCTGAGAAAGAGAATAGTTCACCCAAGACTACAAAAATAATTGTAACGCTAAAATCGCCTCGATATTGTGATTACAGCAGGCAAAAAAACGAATGATGAGCTAAATCATGATCTGTTTTTACATTGATAAGCTACACTAGCGTTGCGTTGAATTCATTATAAGTTCTTTGAAAGGCTTGATATTTCATCAATGTAGAGGTTTTGTTAGTGGCGACGATTTGAACTCAAATTCTCACTTTTTGACCTCTAATGCATTGATATATAGTACCCGATTCAAACATTTTATGAAAGACGCAACGCTAGTGACTCCGCTATATAAAAAATTATGATTATCCGCAATTATACCTTATTTTACCATACCAAGTATCTTCTACAGCAGCAAGAATAAGCCGTTCAAACAATTCTTTGCCAAAATATTTTCGATTGGTTTTATAGCAAAACTCGTCCAGATAGTTTTGCAGGTACACGTCTTTTATTTTATGATTGACTCCCAAGAAGTTTCTCTTTGCATTACTAATCATGGTATGCACCCAAGGGAGTGCTTTTGAAGCCTCCTCAGGTGGTACTATCTTTTTGATATGCTTGGAGCTTATCTCTCTGATTTTGTTAAAACCACGCCAACCATCACTCTTAATCACCGATGAAGAGCTGGTGCTCGCTGAGACTGTTTTGCTCATCGTTTTCGACGAAGAATCGGGAATGACAACCATCTTTACGTATCGGAATGCTGATGGCTTTTTGTTCTTGCGAGGTCGTCCTCGCTTGGGATCAACTTTGGCCATAACGAGAACTTTGCTTTGCCGTTGACTGCCTCTTCCTCTTTTGGTCAACTCGTCATGTTCGCCCTCTGTATGGGCTCTGAAAAAGGCATCGTCCAGCTCGACTACGCCCTCCAATTCATACTGCTCATCGCGCAATCCCATGACCGATCTGATTTTGTGCATCATGGCCCAAATCGGCTCGTAGCGCTTATGGCCAAGCTGCCGCTGAACCTCCGCTGCAGAGATCCCTTTTTTGGTCATGGTCATCAGGTAAATGGCGTACAACCAGTACTGAAAAGGTAGCTTCGATGACTCCATAACGGTGCCGCTTCGTAAGGTTGTTCGGTAACCACAGCTGCTGCAATCGTGCGAATTGTAGGTTTTGTTCCAGTAATGATGCGTATTGCCACACTTCTTGCAGACGACTCCTTTTCGCTCCTTAACGGTTCGAAAGTGTCTTATGCAGCTGGCTTCATCCGGATATTTCTTTACAAAATCGATAAAATTCATCTCAGGTGTTTTGGTAAAGATAATTATTTTGGTACATTAGCGGATATACATATAATTTAATATTCACAATGATCTCAAACTTAATGGAGATTCAAGTATTTAGTTTTAGTTTTTTAGTTTAACTTACCAATGATTATGGTTATAAACTATTCGAAATAGTTGATGTTCGAATCAAGTTCTACCTTGTTTATTTAAACCAGGATTATGCAGCCATCTCCGAAGATATTGAATATCATATTTTTAGCGTCTGTTTTTAATTTACTGTTTTTTTGTATTAATCAAAATTCAAAAGCATCCGATAAAGAAATAGGATTTCCATTAGTTACTAACTATACTGCAGGGAAATATAATGCTTACACACAGAACTGGGACATTATTCAGGATGAGCGGGGAATAATGTATTTTGCCAATGGCGATGGAGTTCTTGTTTACGATGGAAATTCATGGGAACTCATCGAACTACCAAATAAAATTTCAGCCAGGGCATTGGGTAAAGATCAGTACGGAACCATTTACACGGCTGGCACGAATGAAATTGGTTACCTGCAACCAAACAAATACGGTAAGTTAGAGTATATTTCCCTTATCGATTCCCTCGGGTTTAGTAATATTGGAACGATTAGGGATATTTTATGTGTTGATTCTAGTATCTATTTTCGATCACAAGAATATCTTATTCGTTTAAATCAAAATGGGTTCAAATATTGGAAGGCAAACTCCGCATACTCTTTCTCATTTATTTATAATAAATCCCTTTTTATAGAGGATGAAGAGTATGGGCTTTTCAAACTCGTAAATGATTCGCTTGAGCTGGCTCCATCTGGAAAAGATTTTATTAACAAAAAGTTTTATTTTGCTAAGCAGTGTAAAAATGAAGTTGTACTTGCAAACCGAATAAAAGGTCTCTATACATATGATCCATTATCAAATAAATCTGACAGGCTGAAGTTTATTAGTTCGAGCGCAAACCAAACCCTTATTAATGATTTTGTTTATTCAGGAATCATAACTAAAGACGATAAAATTATTCTAGGAACCAATAGTGGAGGTTGTATTATTGTAAATATTAAGGGGGAAATTATCTCGAGGATTACAAAAGAAATAGGGATTCAAGACAACAATATACGAGCTTTATACATCGACAGAAATGAAAACCTCTGGTTAGCTTTAAACAACGGTATTGCTCGCTGCGATATTGTTGAATCCATTTCTTACTGGAATAAGTTGCATGGTCTTGATGGATCTGTTACCTCAATGATTAAGTATCACGAAAGGTTGTTCATTGGCACCCTTCAAGGATTGTACAATTTACAGAACAGTAAAATTTACAAAATTCAAAGTGGTATTATATCTCAAGCATGGTCGTTTCTTAATTTTAGAGTTCCCAACAGCGATAAAGAGATGCTCTTAATTGAAACACTTGAGGGTGTTTTTGTATTTGACAATAATAAAATAGCTCAAATTCCCATTGCTTCAGTTGGCTATACCCTTTATCAATCCCATCGAAATCCTAATATTATATATGTTGGTTTATTAAATAATGTTGGCATAATAGAGTATAAGAACGGGTGTTTTGAATACAAAGGATTTATTCCAAATTCTGGTATAAGCGTCAGGTCGATTGTGGAGAATGAGCGTGGCGAAATTTGGATGGGAACCTACCGGAATGGGGTTGTTTGTATGATTCCTTCGGAAAACATCTTAAAACCTAAAGAAATAATTAATTATAAATTAGAATCGGGACTTCCATCCTTAAAAAATGTGTTGCTATACCATCTTAATGGTAAATTGGTGTTTGCTACCGAAAAAGGATTATTTCGGTTTGATAAAAATTCAAATAAATTTTATTCCGACTCTTCTTTGAAAACCATATTCCCGGGCAAATCAAAAGATATTTATGCCTTTTACGAAGATAAAATTGGAAATGTATATATTACCCAATCAATTATTAAGCAAGGTTCAGTAGGCGTTGCCACAAAAGAACCCAATG
Organism: Bacteroidales bacterium; assembly: GCA_025361485.1. Classification (GTDB taxonomy): domain Bacteria; phylum Bacteroidota; class Bacteroidia; order Bacteroidales; family Tenuifilaceae; genus UBA8529. Next base: position 15,161 of record JANYLA010000117.1, on the reverse strand, counting down.
GAAGCTATACATGGAATTCTACCCAGTATAACAAACTGCCTTGGATGACATTAAACATGATATACTTAGACGATCATGAGAATCTATGGATTGGGGGTTCCGAAGGTCTATTCAAGATTGATCAGTCCATACATAGAAAATATGATGATACTTTTCATACAATTATTAGGAACGTAACAATTAAAGGCGATTCATCTATCTTTTTTGGCAACTACTTTGCTGAAAAAGATGGAAAAAAATACTTCTCATCAACTCAAAACGATTCCCTAAAATACAATATCAATTATCGTCTTAATTCAATAAAATTCAGCTATTCTGCTCCTGATTTTAATAACGAATTTGCACTGAAATATCAATATAAACTAGATGGTTACGACGATAAATGGTCAGATTGGAATAACTCTTCAAGTAAAGAGTACACCAATTTGCATGAAGGTTCATATACGTTTCGGGTAATCTCAAAAAATATTTATGATATTAAAGGAGAAGAAAGTTCATTTGAATTTTACATACTTCCTCCATGGTATAGAACTACAATTGCTTACTTATGGTATTTTGTTCTAACTGTTTTCTTAATTTTGATTATTGTAAAGATTAGCATACACAAGCTGAAAGATTCAAACATAGAACTTGAGAAACAGATTCAAATACGTACAGCTGAAATTAGCCAGCAAAAAGAAGAGCTCTTAACTCAATCGGAAGAGCTATTGGCCCAATCGGAAGAGTTGGAAAGGAGTAATTTAGAGCTCGAAAAGTTATCTGTCGTAGCAAGTAAAACCGATAATGCTATAGTTATTATGGATAGCCAGGGTAACTTTGAATGGGTTAACGAAGGGTTTACAAATTTGTATGGATTAACCTTTGAGGAGTTTATTTCAAAGCGGGGGAGAAATATTTTTGAATGCTCAAGTTCTCGTGAAGTATTGAGAGAACTAAATAGATGTATTCAAAAGAAAGTAACTGTTTCCTATGAATTTTTTTATGTGGGAGATTCAAATAATAAAATTTGGGCGCAAACAACAATAACACCTATCCTTGATGAAAATAACGATATCGTAAAGCTAATAGCGATAGATTCGGATATAACAAAATTAAAACTTGCCGAACAGGAAATAATTCAACACAAAAGCGAAATTGAAGCCCAGCGTGACTTTACAGAACAACAAAAAGTTTTTATTGAACAACAAAACCGTGAGCTTGAAAAGCATCGGACCCGATTAGAGCAACTTGTACACGAGCGCACTTCCGAGCTGGAAATAGCCAAAGAGCATGCTGAGGAATCGGACAAGTTAAAATCTGCATTTTTGTCCAACATGTCGCATGAGATCCGCACTCCGATGAATGCAATAATAGGCTTCTCAAACCTGCTGAAAGACCCCGATATTTCAAAAGCTGAGAAAGAGGAGTTCACACAGCAAATAACCTTTAACAGCAATACCCTTCTGCAGCTAATCGATGATATCATTGATATTTCGAAGATTGAGGCCGGCCAGCTCATCTTTGAAAAAAAATATTTTAATATCAATTCACTACTAAGCGATTTACTTATCACTTTTTTACAGAAAAAAAATAGCATTTATAGTAAAGAAATCGATTTAAGATTGCAACCAGAAATAGCAAGTTCATCATTCACCATTTATACCGATCCACTCCGATTACAGCAGGTTATATCCAATTTAGTTGACAATGGGCTAAAATTTACAAATCAAGGATTTGTGGAGTTTGGATATGTAATTGACGAGAATCCAAGTTTTCCAATGATTAAATTCTATGTCAAAGACAGTGGAATAGGATTAACAGAAGAACAGCAAAAACTCATCTTCAATCGGTTTACAAAAATTGAAAATGATAATAATAAACTATATCGAGGAACTGGTCTAGGTTTGGTTATTAGTAAAAATATTGTCAACCTACTTGGTGGTCAAATATATGTTGAATCTGAGCTTAATCAAGGTTCAACTGTTTATTTCACTATTCCGAATAATACCTACTTCGGCGAACTGGATCCAAAGGTTGCAAATCAGACTAATGAATTCAAATTCAACTGGAAGGGTAAAACCATACTTATTGCGGAGGATGAAAAAAGCAATTTTAGATTTCTTGAGGTTATACTCAAGAAAACGCATGTTAATATTTTAAGAGCCGTTAATGGGCTTGAGGCAATCAATATCTTTAAAAATAATACAATTGACCTGATTCTAATGGATATCAAAATGCCCGTAATGGATGGTCTTGAAGCAACACGAGAGATTAAAAAACTGAATAAAGCTATTCCGATTATCGCCCTAACAGCCTTTGCGATGCAAAACGACTCTAACATTTGTAAAGATGCTGGCTGTAATGATTATATTTCCAAACCGATTTCGCAGGAAAAATTATTCTCAACATTAGATAAATATCTCTAATAATTTTGAGAATAACCTTTTATGCAATTACTAATCTTTCAGCCCTCTCTTTGTAATTCTTTGCAGTTCAGACTCAAAAAATTAAGTGCTTCTCTTTTGAACTTTTCATCAATTAATCTGTTTAATTAAAACAGATTTGCATTCTTTTAGAAGTAATAAAAACAACATAAAAGGGAGGTAAACAATGGCAAGTATTGAGGAACTAGATAAAGCAATTGGTGTTCACGGGTTATGGAAAACCAAGCTAAGAACAGCTATTGAAACGAGTAAAATTGATGTGGTAATAGAAACTATCCGGGTGGATAATCAATGTGCTTTTGGAAAGTGGTTTTATGGTTCAACTCTATCAACCCAAGATAAAGCATCGAACCATTACAAAACAGTTAAACAACTTCATGCTGAGTTTCATAAAACCGCTGCAAGAGTGGCTGAATTGGCTGTGAATGGCAAAAAAGCAGAAGCCGAAAAGATGATTGCAGTGGGTGGCGAATATTCTAAAATATCTTCGCAGCTGACTCAGGCTATGATGGAGTGGAAGAAGGTTTCAAAATAATTCCACCTAATACAACCGTCCACCAAGCGGAACATCCTTGTCGGGAGAAATTAAGATACACTGATTGTTTTCATCCGGTACGCCCAATGTTAAAACCTCCGAAAGGACTGGTTCAATTTGTCTTGAAGGAAAGTTGGCAACGCACAAAACATTCTTTCCAACTAAATCTTCAATATTATAGTTTTGAGTTAACTGGGCACATGACTCTTTTATGCCAATCTCGTCTCCTAAATCAATTTTAAGCCTATAAGAAAGTTTTCTGGCTTCAGGAAAATTTTCGACCTCTACAATTTTACCGACCCGAATATCCAACTTCTGAAAATCGTCAAATGTTATCATACAATTAAAGATAATATAATAGACTAATCTCTTAATAATGCAACAGAGTAAATTTACAAAATTTCTCTCTACGCAAATACAGACTATCAAAAGGTTAATCACAAATTTTTCGTTCCGAATAAACTTGATAAGAAAAATTTTCTTGAACCATATTTAAAATTTGCTGTTTGATTGTAAAACGAATCAGATGAAACCATACTTGATAAATTTATTGAATGCTCTTACACTTGTCATTCTCGGCAGCTGGGCTTACATAGCATCTTCAACACCTTCGATAACAGCATTAATACCTGTTTTTGCAGGTATTATTCTTATTGCAATAACGCCATGGTTTAAGAAAGGAAACCGAGTAATCGCTCATATCGCTGTAGTTCTAACTTTTTTAATTTTAATAGGATTGATAAAACCTCTTATCGGTGTTATTCATCGGAGTGAAAGCCTTGGTTTATCAAGGGTTCTATTAATGATGACCACCTCACTTTTAGCTATGGTTATCTTTGTTAAAAGCTTTATTGATGCACGGAAGAGAAGTTAGCAATAACTAAACGTGTAGTTTTGCACATTATTGGATGTATCGAGGATTCTCCTCTTCATATTTCCGCTTTTTCCATTTATCAATGTATCCGGTTATCACAAGTAACAATCCTACAACAATTGATGAAATCCCTACAATTTTGGTCTTGGTTGGAAACCATATATCTCCAGATAAAAGGAAAAGAAGCATAACAGTTCCACCACCAATAAGCCCCAGTCCATACTGAATATTAGTCAGTTTCATCCTTGACTCTTTTCGGTGAATCGCCTTTTCTTTCTTAAAATCTTCAACCTGCTTGTCGATGATATTTGGATTATAATCCAAAACAGTGGTATTTCCATCGAGTAAGTTTTCGGCTTGATATTCCGATATCATCTCGCGCTTTAACGCAATGGTTAACGCGGCAGTATATTTTAGTGGATTCTCTGTCTCGTTGGAATTTGAGATGATTTCGAATATTGCATCATCAGAACTATTCTCCAATGAGGTTAAGTAAGGATTTTCGTCAGCCATTGGGTTCTATTTTATCTTCCAATTCATCCATTCATTCTGTATCTCGGCGCTAGTATTTGTTTGTGGTAGCTGCTCTTTATCATTGGCAAGTATTGAATTTAATTTTATAGTTTTGTTCAAATAGTCTGAAAGCTCCTTGTATGTTATTTCACCTTTAGTTTCCTGCAACTTCTTTAATAAAAAGTAGGTGAATAGCCCATGGTTCTTGGACTTATATGGCAATGAGCTTTGCTCACCTGAACTTGCCGTAAAAACAACTAAATTCCCTTTTAATGATTCTTCTTTTGGCTTTACCTTAACCCCACGAGCCGATAGCAAGCCCTGATTCCGTGCCCCGCCACTGAAACAGGCATCTAAAAAAACGGTGACCCGTTGACTAGGAAATTCGGTGAGTTTGGAATATAAACTTTTCAAGTTTATAGCATAGTTCAGGTTTGTTCCATTCACATCAACTGGGATAAGATATGCCTCCTTGGTATTCTCATCTGGCAGCCCATGTCCTGCATAGTAAAAGAATACATCAGCAGTACCATCGGTTGCTTTGATTATTTTGTTCATCTTATCAATCCCTTGGCTCATCTCTCCCAAGGTAGCATCGAGCATGTAGGTAATATTCCGTTCAGGAATTCCCAACACCTTAGTTGCATACTCCTTAAACGTTGCAGCATCATTACGCGCAAAATCAACGTTAATCTCAGATTTTATCTCCTTTTGCTTCGAGGAGTAATCCTCGTTGCCAATAATCAAGGCAAACCTATCGGGTTTCTGTTTTGAACCTTCGGGGATAGAGATATCGACATCTGATTTTAAATTTTTATCAGCGACAACACTATTAATTATTGGTTCAGGTAAGATGATATTTTCAACCCTTTTCAAATTCGAGACCTTTAAGTAGTCTATATATATTCTTGAATTATACCAAATCTCGAAACCTATCCTGTTCGATTCAAAATCGTTACTTTGCCCAGATTTTAAAAATACTTCATTAACAAAAAAATATATCTCCCTGCCTATCTTTCTTATTGTTAGTTTATTATACTCATTATAAGTGACCTTAATATCAGGAATCACTTCTCCTCCATCCTTAATAAACCTACGATCTTCGTTCTTTATATCCTGGTAAACAACCGATTCGCTTCGGCCATTTACAACAAACCCATACTCCCCATTATCGGACTTATCGAATATTAACCCGAATAGATTTCCTTCAGCTCCGCTGGTTTGTTTTATCGATGCTTCTATCTCAAAATCCTTCGAGAAATCGAAATTCATCCCAGAAAGACTATACCAAATCGGAAGGCTTCCTCTCCATTCAAGAATATAGTTTCCTTTCTCAACAGCACCATAAGCTTGTTCATTATCGCCTAGCCACCACCTATTTACATTATTATCAAAATTATCGAGGAAGATCACGTTCTTCTCCTTTAGAGTATAATCAGCATAAAGACCTTGAGAAAAACCTTGGCAAGTTAACATTATGCTAATAATAGAGATAAGATACTTCATAATCGATTGTTTTAAACTGATTCCAAATTTAGGAAAATTCAAATAATTTCATCTCAATATTGATACCAGAAATAAAGATAGGGTAAGTATTTCATTAACGGTCATAGTATAAATCATTACAATAAATACCATCAAAGCTGATTTTGAATCGCAAAATAATCATTTATGAAAACAATAATCGTAGCACTATCATCAATAGCCATATTTATGGTTAGTTCATGCAGTAATTCAGAGCTAAAACTATCGAAAGAGGCGATGAAGGATATTGTCGAAAGCCGAAATGCTCAGCTTGCCGATTGCTTTAAATCGAGCGATGCAGAACGATTAGCGTTGATGTATTCCGATTCGGCCAAGCTGAGTCCGAATGGGGCTAAATTTGTCTTCGGGCGCGATAGCATAAAAGCCTTTTGGGCTGAAGATTTTAAATCATCCAAGGTTATTGAAATGAATACTGAAGTTATAACTATCGATGGAAATATTGATATTATCTATGAAACGGGATTAGCTTCATCTAAAATTATATATAAAGACTCATTGTACAATGTTACTGTAAAGTACATAAATGTATGGCGAAAACAGCCCAATGGAAGCTATTTACTTGATATCGACTTTTGGAACAAACCTAATAATTAGACTTCGGTCTGATTATTACACCCTAAAATCTATGTTCTAAAGAACGATATCATTTCAGTAAGCTGTTTCGCTTTACCATTTAACTCTTCGGCACTTGCGGCTAGCTCCTCCGATGAGGATGCGTTTTGCTGAGTTATTGTATTTAACTGTTGAACAGCTGAGTTTACCTGCTCGGTGCCTGAGCGCTGCTCAATTGTAGCGGCAGATATTTCACGAATTAAATCGGTTGTTTTAACAATCTCCGTAAGATTATTATTCATAAGCGTTTTGGCTTTCCCCGAAATAGCCGCACCATTGCTCGATACTGAGATAATATCGTTTGCAGCATCACGGCTACGTTCAGCCAATCGACGAACTTCGGATGCCACAACAGCAAATCCACGACCATGCTCGCCTGCCCTTGCTGCTTCAACCGCAGCATTTAAAGCCAAAAGATTGGTTTGAAAAGCAATATCATTTATTATAGTTATTTTCTGTGCAATGCTATTCAATGAATCAAGCGCAATATTGGTTGATGTAACACCCTCCTCTAAATTCTTACTTGTTGCAACTGCAATCTTTTCTGTTTGTACTGCATTATCAGCATTTTGATGAATACTTGATACAATCTCTTCCATCGAACTTGAGATTTCTTCGAGAGATGCTGCCTGTTCCGAAGACATCTGTGAAAGATGAATTGAACTCGAACTAACCTGAGAGCCCGAACTTTCTAATTCTTGCGAGGCATTCGTAATTTCCTCAATTACTTCGTTCAGCTTTCTATTCAGTTCCTTCAAAGACCGTTTTAATCGGGCAAGCTCATCGTTACCCGTAATAAGTTCATCTTTAATGGAAACTCTTAAGTCACCCTCGCTTAACTTTTGTAAAGCAGAAATAGATTCATCCAAAGGTTTACGGACCTTTTTGGCAACATATGAAAGCATCCAAACGCCCATAATAATAATAGATGGTGTTGTTATATAAGCAGGAAAAATACTTGGATATAAAAACTTCAAATTTACCGTTACATCAAGTATAACCCATGAGGTTAACCATAGGGAACCAATAAGATATAGGATTGAACCTTTGAAATAGTATCGAACTGCAATTAACCCTATTGGTAAGGCAACTATTAGTATTGCAATAACTTCCATTATACCTCGTGACATAGGCTATTTATTTAAGTTAGACCTACAATTTAAGTTCCTTTACGAATTAATCAGCTAAAAAGTTAGATTAAATAATATTTATTGATAATCGAACAAATAGCAATCAAACACAATATTCAGTTTAAGAGAAAGTTCCAACATATTTTTATTTCTGAATCAAATAAAATAATAGAAAAATACTGTAATTAATAAAAATCTTAGTTAGATAATAGCTTGGAGGTATGCAATTCATTTTTTAAGTATATTTTGCATTTCCACAGAACCTTATACCATGAAAAGTGTTGATATTAATAACTATTAAATAAAAAAAGATGCAAACTATTTTAGGTGCAAATGGCATAATTGCTAATGAACTTGCAAAAGAGTTATATCTGAACTATACCAAAGAAATTCGTTTGGTAAGCAGAAATCCTAAAAAGATAAATGAAACCGATGAGCTATTTTCGGCAGACTTATTAGATAATATGCAAACCTTAAATGCCGTTAAGGGTTCTGAAATAGTCTATTTTACTGCTGGATTACCATACAATTCAAAGATTTGGGCAGAGCAATGGCCAATTATAATGCGAAATGTAATTGATGCTTGTAAGGCTCACAATGCCAAACTTGTATTCTTCGATAATGTTTACATGTATGGGCAGGTAAAAGGCACCATGACCGAAGAAACACCATTTAATGCCATTAGCATAAAAGGGAAAGTACGTGGAAAGATTACTCAAATGCTTTTAGATGAAATAAAGAACAAAACAATTAACGCCATGATTTGCCGAGCACCTGAATTCTATGGTCCTCGTAATACTAAAAGCGGTACAAACTCTACCATTTTTTATAATGTCAAAAAGGGTAAAAAGGTGCAAGTGCTCGTGAACGATTCTACATTACGAACATTAATATATTCGCCCGATGCAGCACGAGCAACAGCACTGCTTGGCAATACACCCGATGCGTACAATCAAACATGGCACTTGCCCTGCGACACAAATCGTTTAACAACAAAACAATTTGTAACTCTTTGTTCTACAATAAAAGGTGAAGAGCTGAATTATACCATAATCAAAAAGTGGATGATAAGAATGTCGGGGCTATTTAATCCATTTATAAAAGAAGTTGTCGAATTGATGTACCAATGGGAGCAGGATTATATCTTTGATTGCTCAAAATTCAATGTCCGTTTCCCTAACTTTAAAGTAACATCATTGAAAGATGGGATTAAAGAGATTTTAAGTGAGTATAAATAATTAGCTGTTTTATGAAATATGGAAAAACCAAAATCATACTGCGAAGCAGTTGAGCATCTCGATAAGTCGAATGTTCATCGTATTTATCACGATATTGCATACGGGTTTCCTATTGATGATGATAATGGGCTATTTGAACGCTTAATACTCGAAATTAACCAAGCAGGCCTCAACTGGACAACCATTTTAAACAAGCAGCAAAACTTCAGGAAAGCATTTCACAACTTTGATGTTAAAAAGGTTGCATCATATAAAGATGCTGATAGACAGCGTTTATTAAATGATGCGGGAATTATTCGTAATCGTTTAAAGGTTGATGCTGCAATCCATAATGCCAATGTAGTTTTACAACTCCAAAAGGAGTTTGGTTCATTTAAGAAATGGCTAGACCATCATCATCCCAAAACAAAATTGGAATGGACTAAACTATTTAAAAAAACATTCAAATTTACAGGAGGTGAGATTGTAAATGAGTTTCTAATGAGTGCCGGTTATCTAGGTGGTGCGCATGTTGAAAGTTGCTCAATACTAAAGAAAGTAATTGATCATAAGCCTGCTTGGCTTAAAAAATGAATTGGTCGAAACCATTACTTTAGTCAAGCATCAAAAAAGACAAAACAACCCAACTCTTAATTCTATTTAAAAACTATATTTGATGATAAAAATTATCAAATATGGGGACTCCGCATATCTATATAGTTTCGGGAGGAAAAGGGCTTGCAGGTGAAAATGTTGTAAAATCGATACTTGCACAATTCCCCGACTTCAAGGTGCCTACCACCATCGTATCGGATTTGCATACCGAAGATAAAGCGCTGAGCATTGTTCTAAAGGTAAAGGAGACCAATGGAGTTATTGTCCATACCATGGTTAATAAACGCATGCGCGAAACGCTAACCTCACTTTGCCTAATGCACAATGTGGTGCAGTTTGACCTCATGGGTCAAATCTCCGATTACCTAACCGAAGCTTTAGGTGCAGAACCAATTCAGGTTCCAGGCCTTTATCGAAAGATAAATCAGGATTACTTTGATAGAGTCTCTGCTATAGAATTTTCACTATCAACAGACGATGGCATGAATGTTCGAAAACTTTCACAAGCTGATATAATTCTTACAGGAATATCGCGAACAGGAAAAACTCCTCTAAGCGTCTATCTTGCCATGTTCGGATGGAAAGTTGCAAATGTCTCTTTAGTTAAGGATATTCCTCCACCCGAGGAGCTATTTAATATTGATGAAAAACGTGTTTTCGGTCTAACCATCGACCCCTCAAGTTTAATCGCACAAAGGAAAAGACGGGTTACCCAAATGGGTAGTTTCAACTCAGAATCATATTTAAATATTAATACTATCAATGATGAGCTTGAAATGGCTGAAAAAATTTTCAGGCGTGGTCGGTTTACAGTTATTGACGTAACCGATAAGCCTATAGAATCAACTGCCAATGAAATTGTTCATATGCTTCAAGAAAGATTCGAAATCGACGAAAGAAGAGTAATTCATGGTTTAAATAAATAATAAAATAGCAATAAAACATATTTATTATTATGAGCACTGAAGAAGGGTTAAAACGTGATATTGGCCTTTGGGGTTTTACATCAAATATTATCAATATTGTAATCGGTTCTGGAATTTTTGTTTTACCTGCTCTTGTTAGTGAGGGTTTGGGTTCAGCAGGGATTCTAGCCTACCTTTTTTGCGGATTTCTTATTACAATCATTATGCTTTGTTTTGCTGAAGCAGGAAGCAAAGTAACAACTACAGGTGGCGCATACGCTTACATCGAAGTGTCATTTGGTAAGTATTTTGGTTTTCTGGCAACCAACATGCTAATTTTTGGCACATCATTAATGGCTACTGCTGCAGTTGCCAATGCACTTGCCAATACTTTAGCCTATCTATTCCCGATATTTACTGAGCCTCTATTTAGGGCAGGCTTCTTTATTGCGCTGTTCGGCGGACTCGCTACCATTAACGTAATTGGCGTAAAAAAGGGAATTGCGCTTATTAAATTTACAACCATAGCCAAACTAGCACCATTACTGCTATTAATAATTTGGGGCTCAACACAAATTGCATTTGAGAATTTGCTTTGGAAGCAGGCACCCGCTTTAAACGATATCGGGAAGATTTCACTTATTCTATTCTTTGCATTTCAAGGTGCAGAAAGTAGTTTAAGTGTTGGTGGCGAGGTTAAAAACCCAAAAAAAACGGTACCAAAAGGGATTATGCTGAGCTTTCTAATCATTCTGTTGGTCTACATCGCAGTACAACTTGTTTCACAAGGTATACTAGGTGATTCATTCTCGAGCTATAAATCAGCTCCATTAGCCGAAGTGGCCAAGCGAATTATGGGTCCCGTAGGAATAACCATTATGATTGCGGGTGCTGCCATTTCGATGTTCGGATATTTAAGCAGCGATACGCTAAACATGCCAAGAGTTTTATTCCGTTCGGCAAAAGACCGTGTAATTCCTATTAAACCCTTATCAGTCGTTCATTCCAAATTTGCAACACCCTATATAGCTGTAATTATCTATATTGCTTTGTCGTGTTTTTTTTCCATAACAGGTGAGTTTAAACAGCTAGCCATTTTCTCATCATCATCAGTTCTGCTAGTTTATATGGGTGTAGCCCTATCAGTAATCAAATTAAGGCAGCGAAAAGATGATGATTCCTCAACATTTAAAATCCCTGGTGGATATACTGTTCCAATTCTTTCCATTATCACTATATTGTGGTTCCTTTCGAATTTAACCACACCTGAAATGATTGGTATTGCAATTATGATTGGAGCGCTTAGCGCTTTATTCTTGCTGATAAAATTCTTTAAACTCGATAAACAAAATTAGAATTGTGTAATTGAGATAACTCGTTTAAATTTACTAATTTATGAATCCACAGGAGATATTCGTAAAATCAAAACAAAGCATTTGGAAGAAGTGGTCAATCGCTTTCAAAGTTTTGCCATTAGTATTAGCAATAGCACTCTTAAAATTTATTGCTCATAGATATGAATTAGAATACATGGAGTTAAATGCCCTTTTCACAAGCTTAGTGGCTGGTACAATATTCCTTATCGGTTTTCTTATTACTGGGGTTCTTTCAGATTACAAGGAGAGCGAGAAAATTCCAAGCGAGATAACCGCCTCTCTGAAAACATTATTCGATGATGCTTACACAATATACAAAAGTAAAAATTCTGATACTGCGCTTAAATTTATTGAGTTTCAAAAATCATTCTTAAACTCATTGATGGACTGGTTTTATAAGAAAGAACGAACCCATTCGCTACTAAATAAAATTAGTTTGATGAATGACTTTTTTGTTGAACTCGACAAAGAGGGAATTCAAGCGGCCTACATTATAAGAATGAAGAATGAGCAGAACAATATCCGTAAAATAATATTAAGAATTGACACTATTCGGGATACAGATTTTATAGGCTCTGCCTATGCCATTGTTGAGGCCATGGGATTTTTAACTGGCTTAGGTTTGATAATGATAAGAATTGAACCATTTTACGCATCACTATTTCTTACTCTGCTCGTTACATTCCTAATAACTTATATGGTCTTCTTAATAAAAGACCTCGATAATCCATTTGATTATAATCATAATGGCGAAAGTGGAACCGAGATTTCATTAAAACCTATTCATGACCTTGAACTTGTATTGAAAGAATTTAAGTCGTTGTAAAATAATGAATAAAAAATATCTGCTAATTATTGGAATTAGCATTCCGCTCGTTTTCTTTATTACTACTATTATTTGCGGTTTTATAATGGGTGACTATAACCACCTTACGCGAATGGTTAGCGAATTGGGGGAATTGGGAACAAGCACTCAATATATATTTACAGTTGGATTAGTTTTATGCTCAATCCTTAGTGTTTTATTTGTTATTGAATTATACAAAGAGTGCAAAAAGATTGGCTTGAATACCATCCCTGTTTTATTAATTCTATCATATTCTTTTTCAATTGCTGGTGCAGGATTGTTCCCATATCCACAGCGGTTACATCTACTAATGGGAATGCCATCTATTCTATTGTTTTTATCTCCATTATTAAGTTTAATCCTTTGGAAGAAAGGGCTACCAAGTATCAAATTAATGTCGATTATTTGCTTTCTAATTATGTCATTTGGTTTCTCAACGTATTGGCCTAATTTTCTAGGAGATTACCTTGGATTAAAGCAACGATTCTTTCATATTGGTTGGTCGGTATGGTTTATATATCTAGGCTATAACTTTAACAGGTTAAATCAAAACCAAAAATTATTGGGATAGAATAAAAAATTATCTAAATCTATCTTTTAATATTCCACTTCAAACAAAAATTGATTTTTATCAATTTTATTGTTGACATAAATCACCACATAATAAATGAATAATGAACAATTTCTTTGGAAATTGTGTCTAATCAAATTCTCACACTCATTTTTTCTCATCCGCCTTTCTATAAGTCATTGCTCTTTTTCTATTTTATTTTTTGCCTTTAAATACTAACTAATCCCTATTGTGTATGAAAAATTTATTAAAATTTTCATTTGCTTTGATAATTTTATCGAGCATTATTTTGAATGTAACTGGTCAAACCTTGAAAGAAAGGATTGATGAGGCTAAAACAGTTAAAGTCTATTTCAAGATTTCCCCATTTGCCCATGTGCCACACACAACTCCTCCAGTTGGTAGTAACATGCCCGGGACAGGATGTGAGGCTTTTGGTGAAACCACACCATTGCCAGCAGAGTATGTTGATGTTGTAAATGGGTTTGTAGATATGTTGAATAAAGGGTTTAATACTACCTCCTTTGTTGCCGGCGACTTTGCTGCAGTTCCGCTTAAAACATCAGGGATAATGAAGGGCGAACCCGATTGGATAGCATTGAATGAACCATTGATGTTTTATGTGCAGGTTTGGGGTGAATATGTAGTTAATATGTCACAAACCGGCAAAATGAACTCAATGGCCATTCAGGCATACCTTAATGTATACTATGTTAAAGATGGTAAGGTAAAAGTTACAGGCCAAGAACAGCTGGCGTACAATAGAACAGAGCCAATTAAGACTCAAAAATGTGATGATTATGCGTATTTCGTAGAAAAATTCCCAGTCAATTCATTACTTGAACCTTTCAAAACTGAACTTACTGCAAAAACTACTGAGTTTATTGGCAAGGATATGAAGAAGTACGAAAAGGCAATGAGTAAAAAGAAATAAGAACACTTAAAAAACAGAAGTTTTGAAATAATATAATTTTATTTTTCGATAATTCTCTATACTTTCAAAATCCATATAACAAACAAAGGACGAGGTTAGCCTCGTCCTTATAAAAAGTAAAACATTATTCTTATCCTACTTCTTAAAAACCTCATTCAATACATTACCAAGCCTTACGCCTCCCATCAAAAGCTGATTCTCGATTACAGGATAGCATTTATTAATGTAATCATCGCTAATTACTTCAGGATATGCGTAAGCAAGGTCTAATGATTCTCGGCTTTGATTGAACCATTGAACAATATTGCCCTTTACTATCTTTTTTATTTTTCGATGAGATGTTTTTGAAAGTAAACCCAGTACATTTTCAGTTGTATTTTTTTTGCTCTCAATAATATCGGTGTCCCATATACGGTGTAGGTTAAATGGTTTTCCATTGTAGGTAACCTTAACATCGTTTCCACCCCTATCATTTCCATAACCGACATGCAATGGTTGGTGTAAATCACCCATTAGATGGAATAAAACCTTAATATTTAGAGCGATTTCCTCTTTTGTTAATTTCGATTTGTTCTTTAAATTGTGAATGGCTATTTCCAATTGCTTAACAACATTACTACCATTCTCAATGGTTGTATCATACTGGTTTCCCTTCTCGATATTGATGTAGTGCCATTTCTTCATATAGTCATACTTCGAATCTCCCCTCAGCTCATCCATCCATGTCGAAGCCGATTCCCATGACATGTCGCCAAGATATTTTGTAACAGAATCCTGTACACTTTTACTCACATAGGTTTTTGCAACATCAACAATAATATGATGACCAACCTTTCCCCAACCATAGGAATAGGTTGAAATGTTAAAAATCAAAACAAATAGCAATGTGAATCGAAATAATTTCATTTTCATAAAAAATTCTTTTTGTATATCCGTAATCTGTCATAATCCTGTAATATTTGCTACCACGAGCCTATCGAAGATTTTATCACCAAAATACCTTCTGTTTAGTTTGTAAACGAACTCATCAAGGTATTGCTGTAGATATTTTCTTTTTATTTTAT